>JABEVG010000031.1 GCA_013044075.1 Gallionella sp. | reverse complement strand
TTGCGCGCGATGAGCGGCACGGGCTTGAAGAATTCGTGCGCCTGCTCCACCGTCATGCCCAGGATATGGTGGATGTTCTTGCCTTTGTATTGCACCTCCAGCGTCTCGCGGTTGTAGCGATGGCCGTGGCACACGTCACATGGCACATACACGTCCGGCAGGAAATGCATCTCGACTTTGATGACCCCGTCGCCCTGGCACGATTCGCAGCGTCCGCCTTTTACGTTGAAAGAGAAACGTCCCGGTCCGTAGCCGCGTTCCCGCGCCGCTGGCACGCCCGCGAACAGCTCGCGTATCGGGGTGAACAGGCCGGTGTAAGTGGCGGGGTTGGAACGCGGGGTGCGACCGATGGGCGACTGATCGACGTTGATGACTTTATCGAAAAATTCCAGCCCGGTGATGTCGCGATGCGGTGCGGGTTCGGTGTGGCTGCCGTACAAGTGTTGCGACACGGCGGGGTAGAGCGTGTCGTTGATCAGCGTGGATTTGCCCGAGCCGGACACGCCGGTGACGCAGATCAATAATCCGACCGGCACGTTCAGCGTGACATCCTTGAGATTATTGCCGCACGCGCCGCTGATGACGAGCATGCGCCCCGCATCCGGTGTGAGCATTTTCTCCGGCATCGGAATCGTGCGGCGACCGGTCAGATAATCGCCGGTGAGCGATTGCGGGTTGGCGCAAACCTGTTCCGGTGTACCTTGCGCCACGATCATCCCGCCGTGTTCGCCCGCACCCGGGCCCATGTCCACCACGTAGTCGGCATGGCGTATCGCATCCTCGTCGTGCTCTACCACGATCACGCTGTTGCCCATGTCGCGCAGCATCTTCAGCGTGTCCAGCAAGCGGTCATTGTCGCGCTGGTGCAGCCCGATGGATGGCTCGTCCAGCACATACATCACGCCGGTCAGGCCGGAGCCGATCTGCGAAGCCAGACGGATGCGTTGCGCTTCGCCGCCCGACAGCGTTTCGGCAGAGCGTTCCAGCGACAGATAGTCCAGTCCGACGTTGTTCAAAAAGGTCAGGCGGTTGGCGATTTCGATCACGATCTTTTCCGCGATGGCGGCCTTGCTGCCTTGCAGCGTCAAACCCTTGAAGAACGCCAGAGCCTGACGTAACGGCAGCGCGCTGATCTCGTAAATGTGTAGCTCGGCGACGCGCACATGACGCGCCTCCACGCGCAGCCGCGTGCCTTTACATTCGGGACAGGCGCAGCTGTTGAGGTATTTCGCCAGCTCTTCGCGCACGGTGGGCGAGTCGGTCTCTTTATAGCGGCGTTCCAGATTGTTCACGATACCTTCAAAGGCGTGTTCGCGCAGCATTGGTTTGCCGCGCTCGTTGAGATATTGAAACGCGATCTCTTCTTTTCCGCTGCCGTACAACAGCACCTGCTGGATTTTTTCCGGCAGGCTTTCATACGACTGTTCCAGATCGAAGTCGTAATGCTTGGCGAGGCTGGCGAGCAGCTGGTGATAGAACTGGTTGCGCCTGTCCCATCCCTTGATCGCGCCGGAACTCAACGACAGGGTGGGGAAGGCGACGATGCGCTTGGGATCGAAGAAACTGATGTTGCCCAGCCCGTCGCACTTCGGGCACGCGCCCATCGGGCTGTTGAACGAGAACAAACGGGGTTCGAGTTCGGGTAGAGAATAGCTGCAAATCGAGCAGGCGAATTTCGCCGAAAACAGATGCTCGCGACCGCTATCCATTTCCACTGCGACCGCGCGGCCGTCGGCATGACGCAACGCCGTCTCGAACGATTCTGCCAGCCGCTGTTTGGCTTCCACGTTGACTTTCAGCCTGTCCACCACGATCTCGACGGTGTGCTTCTTGTTTTTTTGCAAAGCGGGCAACTGGTCGATCTCATACACCGTGCCGTTGATGCGCAAGCGCGTGAAACCCTGTGCGCGCAGCTCGTCAAACAGATCCAACTGCTCGCCTTTGCGCTCTACCACCAGCGGCGACAAGATCATCACCTTGGTACCTTCCGGCAAGGCCAATACATGATCGACCATCTGACCGACCGACTGCGCCTGCAACACCAGATCGTGCTGCGGGCAATACGGATCGCCCGCGCGCGCGAACAACAGCCGCAGGTAATCGTGTATCTCGGTGACCGTGCCGACCGTGGAGCGCGGATTGTGCGACGTGGCTTTTTGTTCGATGGCGATGGCGGGCGACAAGCCTTCAATCAGATCGACATCCGGCTTCTCCATCAACTGCAAGAACTGCCGCGCATACGCCGACAGCGATTCCACATAGCGCCGCTGCCCCTCGGCGTACAGCGTGTCGAACGCCAGTGAAGACTTGCCCGAACCCGACAACCCCGTGATGACCACCAGCTTGTGACGCGGCAGATCGAGACTGATGTTCTTCAGATTATGGGTGCGCGCCCCGCGAATTTTGATGTATTCCATGCTGACCGACCGAGGGTGAAAACAACCCGCGAATATACGCGAGTTTCGATGCTTTCCCAAACGCACTTTACCAAAGCCGTCATTGATAGAACTACTAGCCATTCGACTAAGCCCGCAAGCTGGCAAGTCGCTGGTTATCCCGCGCAGGCGGGAATCCAGCGAAACCAACATCGCCGCATAGCGGCACAACATGGCGTGGCCTGCTGCGCAGATATTTTGATTGACTGGATTCCCGCCTGCGCGGGAATGACAAGACAAACAGTGTGCTATGGACAAGCTGTTTTATACTCGCCGAGTCTGCATGAAACTTTATGAGAGAATCAGAAAATGAAATGCACTATTTGCAAAACCGGACAAACCCATCCGGGCATCACAACCGTGACTTTGCAGCGAGACAATACTGTCATGGTGATTCGCGATTTTCCCACCGATATTTGCGATGATTGCGGTGAGTATTACTTAACGAAGCGACTGCGCGCCGGGTGTATGCGGATGCTGAGGCGAGCGCGCATCGGCATGTTGAAGTTGAGGTGCAGCGATACGCCGCATAAGCATTTATCATGCGATGAACAAGGACACGGAGACGTGTCCTTTTTTGTTTCTATCGCCCGCTTTGCGTGCGGTTCAGGAGTTTGACGAATTCAACGGCGAGATGTTTGTTTTCGGGGGTAAGGGTGCGGAAACTATGACGCAACTGGATGGCTTCGCTGGTGTAATCGCTTGGGTCGCCGCCCAATAAGTCGCGTTCTTTTTTGCTGGTTTTTTTCACCCCTTCGGCGCGAGCATGGAGGGCGGCGACCGTCGTTCCAAGTGCGGCAGCAATCATTTTCAGTGACTGTGCTGCCGGTTGTTGCACACCTCGTTCAATGCGCGACAAGTTGCTCGGATCTGTTCCGATTTCATGTGCTAGTTGTTCTAGTGTTGCTTTGCGTTCTTGGCGCAAAGCGCGAATGACTTGTCCGATTTCCATGCGCCAATTGTCAAAAGCTATGGCGTTTAACGCAAAGCGCAAAGGCGCAGATTCATTTATAAATTGGCGTAAAACGCCAATTGAATAGATAATTGCGAAATAAGCAAATTCAAAATTAGCAATGCCATTTCTCGATTGGGTCAACAAAAATAAAGCGCAGCAAGCCGCGCGTGAAGTACCGTATCACTTGCTCAAGCAGGAAGCCGTGTATGGCGATGCTGCGGAAAATCTGCTGATACAGGGCGACAATTTACTTGCGCTCAAGGCGTTGATTCCGTTTTACGCCGGACGGGTCAAGTGCATTTTCATCGACCCGCCGTACAACACCCAAAGTGCTTTTTCGCATTACGACGACAAGCTGGAACACAGCCAATGGCTGTCCATGATGTACCCGCGTTTGGTTCTTATGCGTGATTTGTTGACGGAAGATGGCAGCATCTGGGTAACTATAGATGACAACGAAGCACATTACCTCAAGGCGTTGATGGATGAAGTGTTTGGGCGGAAAAATTTTGTCTCAACAGTTATATGGCAGAAGAAGCATACCCGTGCGAATGATGCGCGGTGGTTATCAGATAACCACGACTTTGTTTTGTGTGCTGCTAAAAATAAATCCATTTGGAAGAGAAATTTATTGTCCCGTGAAGGTATAAGCGACTCTGGGTATTCCAATCCAGATAACGACCCTCGTGGAATTTGGGCATCTGGCCCGTGCCATGCGAAAACTCCAAACCAAAAAGATATTTATGAAATTACGACACCTGCAGGAAGGCGAATAATGCCTCCTCCAGGCACGAGTTGGCGATTTAGCGAAAGAAGATTTGAAGAGCTAATTACGGACAATCGCATTTACTTTGGGACAAAGGGAACAAACGTGCCGCGCTATAAGAGGTTCAGAACGGAAGTTCAGGATGGACTTGTGCCAACCACGCTGTGGCTTCGTGATGACGTTGGTGACAATCAAGAGGCGAAGGCAGAGGTTAAGGCGTTTAATTCGGAAGAGGTGTTTTCTACGCCTAAGCCAGAGCGAATGATGCGGCAGATTATTGAGATTGCCAGTAACCCAAATGACTTTGTTCTAGATAGTTTTCTTGGTTCTGCAAGCAGCATTGCCGTCGCACATAAAATGAATCGCCGTTATATCGGCATCGAGATGGGCGACCATGCGGTCACGCATTGCATTCCGCGTTTGCAAAAAGTCATCGCAGGCGAGCAGGGCGGCATCAGCGCAGCGGTGAATTGGCAAGGCGGTGGCGGCTTTCGTTTTTGTACCTTGGGTGAAGCAGCGTTCGATGAACATGGGCGCATCAATGCGGCGGTGAAATTTGCCACCTTGGCGGCATTTGTGTGGCATTTTGAGACGGGGATTCCTTCATTGCAACTATCACCCCAACCCTCTCCCGCAAGCGGGAGAGGGAGGAGCGTAGTGGAGGGTGAGGGGAGCAACAACACTCCGCTACTCGGCATCCACAACGGCACGGCTTATTACCTGCTTTACAACGGCATTCTCGGCGACCGCAAACCCAGTTCGGGCAACGTGTTGACGCACGCGGTGTTGCAGGCAATCAACGATATTTTTCCGCACGCCGGACACAAAATTATTTACGGCGAAACCACGCGCCTAGGCGCGGCGAGGTTGGCGGCGGAGAACATTACCTTCAAACAAATTCCTTACGACGTGAAGATGCGTGGCTAGGTCGTCATTCATATATTCCGTCATTCCCGCGCAGGCGGGAATGACGGCTATTTTGGAACGTGACGGAAGTTTAAGAATTCGGAGAAACAAAAGTCGTTATGTTGAAACTGAAAACCTATCAGGAAAACGCGTTGTCGGTGTTGACGCAATTTTTGCAAGCCTGCCGCAGTGTGCCAGTCGCCGATGCGTTTCATGCGGTGTTGGCAACGCAAAATCGTTCTGATGAGAACTATCACACGGTTTTTGCCGAAGTGCCGTGCGTGTGTTTGCGCATCCCCACGGGCGGCGGGAAAACTTTACTCGCCGCGCACAGCGTGGCGTTGGCGGGAAAGGCGGTGTTGGATTCCGATGCGCCGCTGGCTTTGTGGCTCACGCCTAGCGACACGATCCGCTCGCAGACTTTGGAGGCGTTGAGCAATGCGCGCCATCCGTATAGAAAAGCATTGGCACAGTATTTTGGCGACCGTGTGCAGGTGTGCGATCTGGAAAGTCTGCAAACCATCAGCCCGCACGATGTGGGCAAGGCGTGCATTGTGGTGGTCGCGACCATACAATCTTTCAACGTGACAGACACCGCGAAACGCAATGTGTATTCGTTCTTCGAGGAACTTGCGCCGCACTTCGATAATTTGCCCGCGAACCTCAGCGCGGGGTTGGAAAAAGTGACCGAAGCCGATGTGCAAAACCAGCCGTATCTCACCGAAAAAGATATTGGACGCACCAAATATTCGGTGGCGAATTGGCTGCATCTGCACCAGCCCGTCGTGATTGTGGATGAGGCGCACAACAATCGCACCGACCGATTTTTCAAAACGCTGGGACGATTGAATCCCAGTTGCGTGGTGGAACTGACTGCCACGCCGGTGGCGGGTAATAACGTGCTGTATCACGTCTCGGCGCAAGAGCTAAAAAGCGAGCAGATGATTAAGCTGCCTATCGTGTTGGCGGAGCACCCGGAAGGTTGGCGCGAGTGTTTGCGCGATGCGATTTTGCGCCGCGATAGCTTGGAATTGGTGGCACAAAAAGAGATCGAATATATCCGCCCCATCGTGCTGGTGCAGGCCGCACCAAGAGGCAACGAGGCGACCGTCGATGTGGTGCGCCAGCATTTGCTTGAGCAGGAAAATATCCCGGAAAACCAGATCGCCGTCGCCACCGGTGAGCAAAAAGAATTGAGCGGCATCAACCTGTTCGACCCCTCATGTCCGATCCGTTATGTGATTACCGTCGAGGCGTTGAAGGAGGGCTGGGATTGTTCGTTCGCTTATGTGTTGGCTTCGTTGCAATCGGTTAATTCCGCCAAAGATGTCGAGCAATTGCTGGGGCGCGTGTTGCGTATGCCTTACGCGAAAACGCGACAGCAGGAAGCGTTGAACAAAGCCTACGCGCATATCGTCGCGGAAAATTTTGCGCAGGCGGCATCCAACCTGAAAGACCGCATGGTGCAGAACATGGGGTTCGAGCGATTCGAGGCCAGCATGGCTATCATTCCAGCGCAGAAAAACTTGCCTTTGACGGGCGGAGAAAAACCCGCACTACCCGATATGCCCGATTGTCATATCGAAGTGCAGCAAGTGCCGGATACGCAGCATTGGCCGGATGAGATCAAGGCTGTCGTGCAGATCAAACCAACGACACTGGGGGCAACGATTTTGCTCAAAGGCGATGTGGATGCCGACACCTTGGCGCAAGCAGAAACTTTTATCAGCCATGCCTTGCCGGAAAAAGCACGAGTCGCTGTCAAGGAACAATTCGATGCGCATCGCGCCATGCGCCGTGTCTTGCGCGCTCCCGCGCAACTGGGATTGAGCTTCGCGCCTATCCCGCAACTCTGCTTGAATCTGGATGGTTATCTGGAGGTGGTGGAAAAGGAAACGCTGTCCAGTTTGGGCGATTGGGATTTGCTGAAACATCCTCTGCAACTCGCCGGATTCGCCATCACCGAAACCATCAATTCGTTCGAGATTGATGTGAACAACGAGAAAATAAAGTATCGGCATTTGGATGCGCAACAACTCAAGTTAAACGATGTGGCCAGTCATGTCAGCGAACAGGATTTAGTGCGTTGGCTGGATAGGGAAGTCCGCAGGCCGTATTTGTCGCAAGCGCAGTTGCAAACGTATCTGGTCAAGATGATTTCATATCTGATTCGTGATCGTGGCTTCAGTCTAACGGCATTGGTGCGCGCCAGATTTCAATTGGCTCAAGCAATCGCGCGTGAAGTGGAACGATTGCGCCAGCTTGCAATGGAGCAAGGATTTCAGGGGCGACTGATTGAAATGAGTGTGCCGTCGCTGGATGAAACCGGGCACTACAGTTTTCAGTTTCAAGCGGGTGTGTATCCCGCGCGCCAGTGTTATCAAGGCAGCTACGAATTTGGTAAGCATTTTTACCCCGTCATCCACGACTTGCGCGAAAAAACCAACGCCGGACAAACCGCAGAAGAGTTCGTGTGCGCCCAAGCGTTGGATGCGCATCCCAAAGTCAAGCAATGGGTGCGCAACATCGAGCGACAGGAAAAATTCTCGTTCTGGTTGCCGACCTCAACGGACTATTTTTATCCTGACTTCGTGGCCGAGTTGGACGATGGGCGCGTACTCGCTGTGGAATACAAAGGCGATCCATACAAAACCAATGACGATTCGCGCGAGAAAAATCAGGTCGGGCGTCAGTGGGAAAGCTCCAGCGGCGGGCGTTGTCTGTTTTTGATGGCGGTTGCCAAGGATGAGCAAGGTCGCGACGTGCGGCGGCAGCTCGCGGATAAAATCAGCAAGCTATATTGCCCTTCAGATGGCCAATCTCTCCCTGGAGATTTGAGCTGATACCTTCCGCGTACTTAGGATACAAAGATGAAATTTGACACGGTCGGCCAATTCGGCAAAGATGAAGCCATGTCCCGCTCAACCCAAAAAATCATCGCAGTATTTTTCGCCGTGTGGCTACCGCTGTTCAGCGGTAGCGCGCTGGCGGCTTCCGTGACCATGCGGATGCCTGCCGGACACTGCCAGGATGAGTCTATGCAGATGGCGGGGATGGACATGGGCGACATGGACATGAGCGTGCAGCAGATGCCCGCCGCAGCCGACGAACACCATCCTGCCTGCAACGCTTGCGGTGTCTGCCATCTGGCTTGCACGGGCTATCTCGCTGTGCCCGGTGCGGACATGTTCGCCGCGCAAACCCGCGCGCGCGACATCACGCCTTATCTGCTTGCATTCAGTTCATTTACCTCCGCGCCTCTGTTGCCTCCCCCGCTCGCCCGCGTCTGATACGGGACGAGTCCGTCTGTTGTTTTCCATAGTCTGATCTTCGTCCCGCACCGTTGGGTGGTCGTTCGCGGCTGTCCCATCGCCTTACCATGGCAACAGGATGCGGAATATGAAATTACCTTTATCGATTTTTATCGCGCTGTGCGCGCTGGGTGCCACGCCCGCCAGGGCCGATCAGGTTCTGGGTAGCGATCTCGGCGGCTTGCTGAGTTATGCCCGCGAACACAATCCCGAACTTGCGGCCTCGCGCCTTGATGCCGAGGCGGCGCAGCAGAAGGCTGAACCTGCAAGCGCGCTACCGGACCCGGTATTGCGTACCGAGCGGTACGACATCACCGGCCAGGCAGCCAACATGTTGCCAAACGTGATGCCCATTCAAAGCTACCAGTTGAGCCAGTTTCTGCCGTGGTTTGGCAAGCGTGACTTACAGCGCGGAATTGCCACGGCGCAAATCGACCAGGCCAACGGTCAGGCCGCCGCCGATTGGTCCGATCTGGCATACCGGCTGAAGACGGGCTATGCGACACGTTACTACCTCGCGGCCAGTGAACATCTGACACGGCAGAATCTCGATCTGCTCGATAATCTGGAGCAGATCGTCAGGGAGCGTTATGCCAACGGCTTGAGTTCCCAGCAGGATGTGGTCCGCGTGCAGGTCGAGACGACCACGCTGCTCGGCGAGCTGATCGGGATACAGAACGAACGCCACCATGAGCATGCCAAATTGAACAGCCTGCTCGCGCGCCCCGTCAATGCGGCACTGGCCGAGCCCGTGCAACCGCGCCCGCTCCCTCCCGCCGCCAGCCTGGACGAGGCGGCGTTGCTGGAACGGCTGCGGGCACATAACCCGTCTGTGCGGATCGCGGAGGCGCAGATACAGTCCGCCGATAAAAGCCGCGACCTGGCCTATATCAACCGTTTCCCGGGCGTCACACTGGGCGTTGCCCACACTCAATACAGTTCAATCAATACCTGGGGGGTGATGGCAGAATTCAGCATCCCGTTGCAGCAATCAGCGCGCCGCGCGCAGGAACACGAGAGCGAAGCGATGCTGGCCGCCGCCAATGCGCGCAAGCAAGCCACGCTCAATCAGGCGGAATCCAGCCTGTCGGAAAACCTTTCCGCGCTGAACACCGCCATGCGTACCAAAACACTGATCGAAACCCGCTTGCTGCCGCAAAGCGACCTGAGTTACCAGGCCGCACTGAGCGGTTACGAGACCGGCAAGGTCGAGTTCGCCACGCTGATCGACGCGCAGAAACAGATCCTCAAAGCCAAACAACAGCAACTGCAAGTGCAGACCGATATGCAATTGCGCCTGGCTGACATCGAAAAATTATTGGGAGAAGAATTATGATTCGCATCGTTAAAGTGAGCCTGGGCGTGTTGCTCGTGTCGGGCATGACGGCTGGCGGATATTGGTTGGGCAGCCGTAAGTCAGAGGGCGGTGGACAGCCGGCTGCTGCAACCGAAGTGGCACGAAAAGTCTTGTACTACCGCAACCCGATGGGCTTGCCGGACACCTCGCCGATACCGAAGCGGGATGCGATGGGCATGGACTATGTGCTGGTGTATGAGGGCGGGGTGAAGGAGCAGGGCGGCAAGGTGCTCGACATCGGCCTCGACAAGGTGCAAAAGCTCGGCGTGACGAGCGCGGCCGCGACGCTGCGCGAAATCAACAAGACGCTGCGTGTGACCGGGCGCATCGAGATCGACGAGCGGCGCACCTACACCATCGCGCCGAAATTCGAGGGCTGGGTGGATCGTCTCTATGTCAACACCACCGGGCAGACCGTCGCCAAAGGCCAGCCGCTGTTCGATGTGTACAGCCCGGAGCTGGTCTCTGCGCAACGAGAAAACACGCTGGCGACCCAGGGCTTGGCGGCTTTGCAAGGCGCGGATGACGATGCGAAAAAAAGTATGCAGCGGCTCGCCGATGCCAGCGCGACCCGTCTGAAGAACTGGGACATCACAGACGCGCAAATCCAGTCTGGCAATGGCAGATCAGAGGTGACTTTCCGCGCGCCCGTCACCGGCATCGTGCTGGAGAAGAAGGCGATACAAGGCATGCGCTTCATGCCCGGCGAGGTCTTGTACCAGATCGCCGACCTGTCATCGGTGTGGGTCATCGCCGAAGTTCCCGAACAGAACATCGCACAGGTGCAACCCGGCAGTCGCGCGCAGGTCGTGGTCGATGCCTACCCGGATCGCGCCTTCGACGGCAAAGTGAATTTCATCTACCCGACGCTGGACAGCGCGACGCGCACGGTGCAGGTGCGCATGGAGGTGCAAAACCCGCAAGGCTTGCTCAAGCCCGCCATGTTTGCCCGCGTGGAGATGTACGCGGTCAATCAAGACAAGGTGCTGACCGTGCCGACCTCGGCGGTGATAGACAGCGGCATACGCCAAGTGGTGCTGGTACGGTTGGCGGAAGGACGCTTCGAGCCGAGGACAGTTGTGATCGGTAGTCGCGGCGATGACTACGTCGAAGTGTTGAGCGGGGTCGCGGAAGGCGAACAAGTGGTGACCTCCGCCAATTTCCTGATCGATGCGGAGAGCAACCTGAAAGCGGCACTCGGCGGCATGAGCCATGTTCATGGCGGTAGTGCGCCGCAGGAAAGTGAACAAAGCAATCCGTCTCCATCTGCCGCACATGCCGGGCAAGAGCAACAGGGTGCGGCGGAGCACGCCAAACCAGCCGTGGTGGGGCATCAGGGACTAGGCACGCTGGATTCCATCAATGCGGATGGCACCGTCAGCATCACCCACGGGCCGATCAAAACGCTGGGCTGGCCGGGCATGACCATGGACTTCACACTCGCCAATCCAACGCTGGCGAGCGGCATCAAAATCGGCAGCGCGATCACCTTTGAACTGGTCGAGCGCAAGCCGGGCGAATGGGTGGTCACCAGGATGCAAGCCAAGTCAGGCGAGCCTTCCCAAAGCCAGCACGAGGGACACTGATATGTTAAGTGACATCATAGATTGGTCGGCGCGCAATCGTTTTCTGGTGTTGCTCGCCACTTTGTTCATCGTACTGGCGGGCAGCTATGCCGTGTTCAAAATGCCCTTGGATGCGTTGCCCGATCTGTCCGATGTGCAGGTGATTGTCTATACCGAATACTCGGGGCAGGCTCCGCAGGTGGTGGAAGACCAGGTCACCTATCCGCTCACCACGGCGATGCTGGCCGTGCCGAAATCCAAGGTGGTGCGCGGCTTCTCGTTCTTCGGCGCGTCGTTCGTGTACGTGATCTTCGAGGACGGCACCGATATCTACTGGGCGCGTTCGCGCGTGCTGGAATATCTCAACAGCATCGCGGGTCGATTGCCGAAAAACGTCTCGCCGCAACTAGGGCCGGACGCGACCGGCGTGGGCTGGGTGTATCAATATGCGGTGCTGAGCGACAAACACAATCTCGCCGAACTGCGCACCATGCAGGACTGGTATCTGCGCTATCAACTGACCAAGGCGCACGGCGTGGCCGAGGTCGCTTCCATCGGCGGTTTTGTGCAGCAGTACCAGGTGACGGTCGATCCGGTGAAGCTGCGCGCGTACGGCATCCCGCTGGGCAAAGTCTCGCAAGTGATACGGGACTCCAACCGCGATGTGGGTGGACGCGTGATCGAGATGGCCGAGACCGAGTACATGGTGAGAGGACTGGGTTATCTGCGCGGCAAACGCGACATCGAGAATCTGGTGGTGAAAGCCGACCTCGGTACGCCGGTGCTGCTGCGCGATATCGCACGTGTCGAACTCGGGCCGGATGAGCGGCGCGGGCTGACCGAACTCAACGGCGAAGGGGAAGTGGTGTCGGGCATCGTTATGGCGCGCTACGGGCAGAACGCGCTGGAAGTGATACGCAACATCAAGGACAAGATCGCCGAGATCACCCCGGGCTTGCCAGAAGGCGTTTCGATACATAGCGTCTATGACCGCTCCGAGTTGATTCAGCGCGCCATCGCCACATTGAAAAAGACTTTGTTCGAAGAAGGCCTGATCGTGGCACTGGTGTGCATGGTGTTTCTGATGCACGCACGCAGCGCGCTGGTGGCGATCGTGATGCTGCCTGTCGGCGTGCTGATCGCGTTTATCGCCATGCATGCGCTGGGGCTGAATTCCAACATCATGAGTCTGGGCGGCATCGCGATTGCAATCGGCGCGATGGTGGATGCGGCCATCGTGATGATAGAGAACGCGCACAAACATCTGGAGCGCATGAAAGAAGGCGAGACGCGTTTCAACGCGATGTTGGCTGCCTGCAAAGAAGTCGGCCCTTCGCTGTTCTTCTCGCTACTCATCATCACCGTGTCGTTCCTGCCGGTGTTCACGCTGGAAGCGCAGGAAGGACGGCTGTTCGCACCCCTGGCCTATACCAAGACTTTCGCGATGGCCGGTGCGGCCCTGCTTTCAGTCACGCTGGTGCCGGTGCTGATGCTGCTGTTCATACGCGGCAAGCTCAGGCCGGAAGCCGAGAATCCGCTGAATCGCTGGATGATCGCGGGCTATCGACCGCTCATCGCCGCCGTGTTGCGACGCAAGAAAACCACGCTAGCCATTGCCGTGCTGGTGTGTGTCGCAAGCGTCTATCCCGCGATGCAACTGGGCAGCGAATTCATGCCGACCCTGAACGAGGGCGCGCTGCTGTTCATGCCCGCCTCGTTGCCCGGCATGTCGGTGACCAAGGCGGCGCAGTTGCTGCAAACCCAGGACAAGATCATCAAGAGTTTTCCAGAGGTCGCGTCGGTGTATGGCAAGGCGGGACGGGCCCAGACCGCCACCGATCCGGCCCCGCTGGAAATGTCCGAGACGGTGATCAATCTCAAGCCGGAAGCAGAATGGCGACCCGGCATGACCACCGACAAGCTGATCGCGGAAATGGACAAATCCTTGCAGTTTCCCGGTGTCGCCAACGCCTGGACCATGCCGATCAAGAATCGGCTGGATATGTTGGCCACCGGCATCCGCACGCCCGTCGGCATCAAGGTATTCGGCAATAATCTGGGCGAGATGGAACGTCTCGCCAAACAGATCGAAGCAGTGGTCAAAACGGTTCCGGGCACCAGCAGTGCCTACGCCGAACGGATCACCGGCGGCTTCTATCTCAACATCGAGCCGGATCGGCTGGCACTGGCGCGCTACGGATTGACGGTCGGTGAAGTGCAGGATGTGATCGCCACGGCTTTGGGTGGCGAGACCGTCACGACCACGGTGGAAGGACTGGAACGCTTTGGCGTGAATGTGCGCTACCCGCGCGAACTGCGCAGCACACCGGAACAGATCGCGCGCGAGGTGCTGGTGCCGGCACCCATGTTGAAAGACGGCGGCAGCGCGATGATCCCGCTCGGCGAGCTTGCCAAAGTGAGTATCAGCAAGGGCGCGCCGTCGATCCGCACCGAGAACGCGCTGCTCTCCGCCTATATCTACGTGGACATCCGCGACCGCGACATCGGCTCTTACGTGGCCGACGCGCGCAAGGCAGTCGCCGCGCAGGTGAAATTCCCGCCCGGCTACTACGCGACCTGGAGCGGACAGTTCGAGTACATGGAACGCGCCGCCGCGAAGATGAAGGTCGTCATCCCGATCACGCTGCTGCTCATCTTTTTGTTGCTGTATCTTAATTTCCAGAAGATCACCGAATCGCTGGTGGTGATGCTGTCCGTGCCGTTCGCTTTGGTTGGCGGGGTGTGGCTGCTGTGGCTGCTCCATTACAACCTGAGCGTCGCGGTGGCGGTGGGCTTCATCGCGCTGGCGGGCGTGGCGGCGGAGACCGGTGTGGTGATGCTGATCTATCTGGAACACGCATGGCAGGAAATTCAATCGCGCTGTCTGGCTGAAGGTCGCAGGCCGGCAGCCGCCGATCTGCATGCCGCCATCATGCAAGGCGCGGTGGAACGCGTGCGCCCCAAGATGATGACCGTGGTGGCGATCATGGCCGGGCTGCTGCCCATTTTGTGGAGCAGCGGAACCGGCTCGGAAGTGATGCGCCGCATCGCCGCGCCCATGGTCGGCGGCATGCTCTCTTCGGCGGTGCTGACGCTGCTGGTGATTCCGGCGATCTACGCGCTGGTCAAGTCCCGTGAATTTTTTCGGAAAGGAGAAGCCAAAATGAACACCAACTGACTGTCTCGACTGAGTTGTAGCCTGAATGGCCGTGGGGCTTGATAGGCTTCCCGGTATGAATATGTCGGATCAAAAAATGGAGATCATCATGAACAAGAAATCATCGTGGTTGGTGGGCGCGATATGCGGTATGGCACTGACGTTCGGCCTGTCGTCAGGAGGGTATGCGGTAGGGGCAGATCAACCGTCATCGTCTATGCAGCAGCAAATTATCGGGGCGAAGAGCAACGGGGATCATGAGGCGTTGGCCATCCAGTATGAGAACGAGGCGAAGGAGCTTCAGGCCAAGGCCCAGGCGCATAAGGAGATGGCCAAAGCCTATGACAAGGCCGGTTATTTTGGTCCAGGCGGAAAATTTGACACGGTGCGTCACTGCAACAACCTGGCGCGGAAATATGAGGACGCTGCAAAAGAAAATTTCGCACTGGCAAAGATGCATCGCGGTCTGGCAGAAAAGGCGAAATGACAGGCATGTCAGGGGCGCGTGACGGTGTCCTGCTGCACTCGCGACGCGGCCTTTAACACACACTTGTGCCCGCCTCCAACGGTGCGGCAGCACAAGCGATTTCAATAGCACCTCATCACACGAAAAGGAAATGATATGAAAAAGTTAACACTCGTATTGGCTGTCACCCTTGGTATGGTCAGCGGTATGGCGCAGGCGGAGATGTCCGCGCACGATATGGCGCAGATGTCCATGCAGCCACAGCCTAAACAGGAAGGTCGCGGTTTGATCAAGGCGGTGAACGGGAATACCGTGCAACTCGCACACGAGGCGATTCCCGCGCTGCACTGGCCGCCGATGACCATGTGGTTCAGCCTGCGCGACCCGTTGCCAGCGGGGCTCAAAGTGGGTGACAGGGTGCGTTTTGAACTGCAACAGAGCGATGGAAAAAAGTGGACGATCAGCAAGATCGAGCGCGAGTAGCAAGTCTGGGTGACGGGCGGGCAGGCCAGTAAGCCGCCTGACCGATGTACATGTAAATTTTTTACACACGACACAATGAGGCCGAAGAAGATGAAACCGTATCAACAAGGAGAGGTCATGATAGCGATGATGGCCGTTATGCTGGTCGCGATGGTTGGACTCGGGCGTATGGGCATGATGGGAATGGGACATGATGGCGAACACGCCGGGTCATCCGGTGATTCCGTGCAACAGGTTACCATCGCCCCGGCTATGTCGGGCGTTCCAGGTGTGCGGTGAAGCGAGCTGTCTCGCTGCGTGTTGGCCGGATTTGCCCGGTATCGCGCGCGATGACGCATGACATGAATTGCACAGGTTGTTGAAGAACAGGAGGGGAATACCATGACCACCCAGGTTATCGATCCGGTTTGCAAGATGAAGGTCAGCGTGAGTGAAGATACGCCATACGTGGATTACGCGGGCGAACGCCATTATTTTTGTTCGCGTCACTGCCGGGAAAAATTCCAGGCGAACCCCGCCGCGTACCTCACACCGCAGGCCGTTCCTGTTGAGCGACCCGGCGCGATATATACCTGCCCGATGCATCCCGAAGTGGTGCGCGATGTGCCCGGCAGTTGCCCGAAGTGCGGCATGGCATTGGAAGCGCGCGGTGCGCCGTCGGAAGACCATAGCGAATCGGACGATATGCTGCACCGCCTCAAGATCAGTGCGGCCTTGGCTGCGCCGGTATTCGTCATGGCGATGGTGTCCGATCTTGCCCCGCAACTGATGCCGGGTTTTGTTTCGATGACGGTGTTGCAATGGATCGAATTCGCGTTGGCCACGCCGGCGGTGTGGTGGGGCGGCTGGCCGATCTTCCAGCGCGGCTGGGCATCGGTGGTCAATCGCAGTCTCAATATGTTCACCCTGATCGCGCTGGGTGTCGGCGTGGCGTGGACATACAGCGTGGTGGCGATGCTGTTGCCGGGAATATTTCCACCCGCGATGCGCAGCATGATGGGGACGGTGCCGGTATATTTCGAGGCTGCCGCAGTCATCATGGTCTTGGTGTTGCTCGGACAAGTGATGGAATTGCACGCGCGCAGCCAGACCAGTGCCGCGATCAAACTGCTGCTCGGCCTCGCGCCCAAGACCGCGCGCATCGTGCGTGCTGACGGAAAAGAAGAAGACATTCCGCTGGAACAGGTGCAAGCGGATGACGTGCTGCGCGTGCGTCCCGGCGAAAAGATTCCGGTGGACGGGGTGGTGCTGGAAGGCGCGAGTTCGCTGGACGAATCCATGGTCACCGGCGAATCCATCCCGGTGGAAAAAACGGCGGGGGCGCGGTTGATTGGCGCGACGGTGAACGGCACGGGCGGTCTGCTGATGCGCGCCGAGCGCGTCGGTGCCGACACCCTGCTGGCGCAGATCGTGCACATGGTGAGCGAGGCGCAGCGTACCCGCGCCCCCATCCAACGGCTGGCCGATGTCGCAGCGGGCTACTTCGTGCCTATGGTGGTGCTGGCCGCACTTGCCACCTTGGCGATATGGGGGCTCTTCGGACCGGAGCCGCGCCTGGCGCATGCCATCGTCAACGCTGTGGCGGTGCTGATCATCGCCTGCCCGTGCGCGCTGGGACTGGCCACGCCGATGTCCATCATGGTCGGCACCGGGCGCGGCGCGACACTGGGCGTGTTGATCAAGCATGCCGAAGCACTGGAGCTCATGGAGAAGGTGGACACGCTGGTGGTGGACAAGACCGGCACGTTGACCGAAGGCAAACCGGAACTGATTTCGGTCATCCCGCTCGCCGGATTTGATGAAAGCGAAGTGCTGCGGCTGGGTGCGAGTCTGGAGCGTGCCAGCGAACATCCGCTGGCGGCGGCCATCGTGAATGGCGCGCAGGATCAGGACATTAAACTTTCAGCGGTCAGTGCGTTCCGTTCGCTCACCGGCAAGGGGGTGACGGGAACGGTCGAAGGTCGCGTGATCGCGTTGGGCAACCTCAAATTGTTCGAGGAACTGCGCATCGCTGCGGGTGATCTGCCCGCGCGTGCCGGGGCGTTGCGCGGCGATGGGCAGACGGTGATGCTGCTGGCCATCGACGGCAAGGCGGCCGGCTTGATCGGCGTCGCCGATCCGGTCAAAGCGTCCACGGCGGAGGCGATCCGCGCCCTGCATGCGGAAGGCATACAGGTCATCATGCTTACCGGCGATAACCGCATCACGGCAGAGGCGGTGGCAAAAAAATTGGGCATAGACCGGGTCGAAGCGGAAGTGCTGCCCGAGCAGAAGGCCGGTATCGTCAAGCAACTGCAAGCGCAGGGACGCATCGTGGCGATGGCGGGCGACGGCATCAACGATGCGCCGGCACTGGCGCAGGCGCAGGTGGGCATCGCGATGGGTACCGGCACCGACGTGGCGATGGAAAGCGCGGGCATCACCCTGATCAAGGGTGACTTGCGCGGCATCGTGCGTGCCGTCCTGCTGAGCCGCGCCACCATGCGCAACATCCGCCAGAACCTGTTCTTCGCCTTCATCTACAACGTACTCGGCATCCCAATTGCGGCGGGTGTGCTGTATCCGTGGTTCGGCCTGCTGCTCTCGCCCATCATCGCGGCGGCGGCGATGAGCTTCAGCTCGGTGTCGGTGATATTGAACGCGCTCAGGCTGAACCGGGTGCAGCTGTGAATCGGAAAAGTTGCGGAATACAGGAATAGATCCCGGGAGAAAAAACATGAGATTCGTACCCAGTCTGACACCACCGCTAACGGCCGTGAAAGAAGGGCTGAAATTGCGAGCGTTGGCACGGGTCAAACCGGTCAAGCCTGTGCAGGCAAGCCCTTCTCCGCCGCTGAAAGCGCAACGACACCCACCACCTGAAGCCTCGGGCGACCATACCGGGTCACCGGAGAGACGTTACGATGCGCATGTCCACGGCGAACGCCGCACATACTGCCGCCGTATCGAACACCTGCCTATCCTGATCGAGCTGCGCTCGGGAATCGACCGGCGACGACACCAGCAAAGGGAGGGAGATTTGACCGAGCATATCGATGAGAAAGTTTGATCTGCCATCGCGAGTCTGATAGCGGTCGCGCGTTGTACTGCACCACACACCGGTTCACACACAGGGCTGTTCGTCCTCTGGAAGCAAACGGGATTTTCATTTCGCGACATCATGGGCAGTCGTCCATGAACAGGCCAACATAGTATCGCTGGAAATAAAAAACCTCGCCGCAGCGAGGTTGATGTTTGGTGGGTGCTGACGGGGTCGAACCGCCGACAATCGCCTTGTAAGGGCGGTGCTCTACCAACTGAGCTAAGCACCCGTGTAAGAGCCGCGCATTATAGTGAGCGAGATAAAAATTGCAAGTCGTAATTTCGGGTGCATCAACACCGGATAGTCGGGTTGACAGCCGGCCTGAAAAATCAAACGGGGTAGTCACAATCGGTGATCACCCCGGCTTGTTTAAACCCCTTGCTTCAAACTGGCCGAGATGAAATCGTCCAAGTCGCCGTCCAACACGGCCTGGGTGTTGCCCACCTCAAAGTTGGTGCGCAGGTCTTTGATGCGCGATTGATCGAGCACGTAGCTGCGAATCTGGTGTCCCCAGCCGATGTCGGATTTTCCGTCTTCCAATACCTGCTTGGCTTCGTTGCGCTTGCGCAGCTCTTCTTCGTACATGCGCGACTTCAGCATGGACATCGCCTCGGCGCGGTTCTTGTGCTGAGAACGGTCGCTCTGGCATTGCACCACAATGTTGGTCGGGATGTGGGTGATGCGCACCGCAGAATCGGTTTTGTTGATGTGCTGCCCGCCTGCGCCGGAAGCGCGATAGGTGTCCACGCGCAGGTCGGCGGGGTTGATGTCGATCTCGATGGAGTCGTCCACTTCGGGATAGACGAACACGCTGGAGAACGAGGTGTGGCGGCGGTTGCCGGAGTCGAACGGCGACTTGCGCACCAGTCTATGCACGCCGACTTCAGTGCGCAGATGTCCGTATGCGTATTCGCCGATGACTTTGATGGACGCGCCCTTGATGCCCGCGACTTCACCGTCGGACTGCTCCAAAATTTCCACCTGAAAACCCTTCCGTTCGCAGTAGCGCAGATACATGCGCAACAGCATCGCACCCCAATCCTGCGCTTCCGTCCCACCCGATCCGGCCTGGATGTCGATGAAGCAATTGTTCGGATCCATGGGGTTGGAGAACATGCGGCGGAACTCCATCGCGGCAACGCGCTGTTCGATGTCCTGAATGTCGGCGGCGGTGGCGTGCAGACTGTCTTCGTCGCCTTCTTCCCTGGCCATCCCGAACAGCTCGCCCGCGTCGTTCAGGTCTTGCTTGATCTTGTCCAGCCCGATTACTACGCCTTCCAGCAGCTTGCGTTCACGGCCCAGTTCCTGCGCGCGTTTCGCGTCGTTCCAGATATCGGGATTTTCAGAGAGTGCGCAGACTTCGGTCAGGCGTTCATGCTTGGCATCGTAGTCAAAGATACCTCCGTAATTCTGCGCTGCGTGCGGCTAGGTCTTGCAGTTGGTTGGAGAGGGCGTTGAGTTGTTCGGCTTCCATGATGAGTGTGCTTGGATTTTGAAGGGCGCGATTATAACGGAAGGCAGGATTCAGGATTCAGGATTCGGGATTCGGGATTCGGGATTCGGGATTCGGGATTCGGGATTCGGGATTCGGGATTCGGGAAAACCACTGCACTGCTTTTGGCTGAATCCTGTATCCCGAATCCTGTTATGCCTATTCCCAATGCCGAATCAGGAGTTGCACACTGCGCTTGTCGTTGTATTCGTTGACGCTCACGCTGTACAGCGCGTGGATGGTGTCGGGCAGCGGTTCATTGTGGCCGAACAGCATCGCATCGAAGCGTTGCCCCGATTTTTTCAAGCGCAATTTGAGATGTTTCTCGCCGACGACGCGTTGGCTTTCCACTGCAAAATCATCGTCGAAAAGTGGGGCTGGGAAGCCTTGTCCCCATATCTGCGCGTCGAGCTGTTGGGCGAATTCCAGATGGATGTCCTGCGCCGTGAGCGCGCCATCGCTATCCAGTCGCTGTTGCAAGTCGGACGCGCTCAATTGTTCGCGCACCACGAGCTCGAACGCCGCGACGAAATCCGCATATTGGGCGAGGTCTATGGTGAGTCCGGCAGCAGCGGCGTGACCGCCGAATTTCTTGATGAGTTGCGGATGGCGTTTGCTGACAAGGTCGAGCGCGTCACGCAGATGCAGTGCGGCGATCGAACGCCCGGAGCCTTTGAGCTCGCCGTTGTTCGCGGCGGCGAAGGCGATCACCGGGCGATGGAATCTGTCTTTGAGACGCGAGGCGAGTATGCCGATCACGCCCTGATGCCAGCTCGCATCGAATAGTGCGAGGCTGTAATTGTCAGAAACATGGATGGACTCCAAGGCCGTCATCGCGACCTCCTGCATACCGGTCTCGATGCTGCGCCGTTCGCGATTCAGCTCGTCCAGGCGAGTTGCCATGACCATCGCCGCATCCGCATCGTCGCTGAGTAGACAATCGATGCCCAAGCGCATGTCTTCCAAACGTCCGGCGGCATTGAGGCGCGGACCGATGGTGAAGCCCAGGTCCTGACTGATGACGCGCGCCGGATTTTTCTTGGCGATTTGAAAGAGTGCGTGGATGCCCGCGCAGGTCTTGCCCGCGCGGATGCGCAGCAGACCTTGCTGTACCAGGATGCGGTTGTTCTGATCGAGCTTGACTACGTCCGCGACCGTGCCCAGTGCCACGAGGTCGAGCAGCTCGGCCAGTTTTCGTCCCCTGTCATCTGCCATCTGTCCTCTGGCGCGCAGTTCGGCGCGCAACGCCAGCAGCACATAGAACATCACGCCCACCCCCGCCAGATGTTTGCTGGGAAATGTGCAGCCGGGCTGGTTGGGGTTGACAATACAGGCCGCATCCGGCAATTCATCGCCGGGCAGATGGTGGTCGGTGACCAGCACTTGCATGCCGAGCCGATTCGCCTCGTTCACGCCGTCCACGCTGGCGATGCCGTTGTCCACGGTAATCAGAATGTCGGGTCGTTCTTTGGCTGCCAATCGCACGATCTCCGGTGTCAAACCGTAGCCATATTCAAAGCGGTTCGGCACGATGAAATCGACTTGCGCGCCGAACATCCCGAGTCCGCGTACCGCCACCGCGCAGGCCGTCGCGCCATCGGCATCGTAGTCGGCAATGACCAATAATTTTTTGTGGGCGGCGATGGCATCGGCCAACAGGATCGCCATGATGCCTGCATTCTTAAGTCCGCTCACCGGCAGTAGTTGTGCCAGACCGTGCTCCAGCTGTGTGCTGTGGGTGATGCCGCGTGCCGCAAAGATGCGCGCGATGGCGGGGGAGTAGCCCGCCGCAATCAGATGGTCGGCGGCGGAAGCGGGGACGGGGCGGGCGATGATTTTTGGCATGTCAGAAAATGCGAGGTATTGATC
>JABEVG010000030.1 GCA_013044075.1 Gallionella sp. | reverse complement strand
GATCAACGTCGTGCCGTACATCGACGTGATGCTGGTGTTGCTGGTGATCTTCATGGTGACCGCGCCGATGATGAACCCCGGCCAGGTCGATCTGCCGCAACTCGGCAAGTCGCTCGTGCCGGCGGTCGCACCGCTGGAGGTGATCATACGCAAAGACACCACGCTGTCGTTGCGCGATCACGCCAAGGGCGAGCGCGAAATGCGGGTGTCGCGTGACGAGTTGATCGCCCTGCTCAAGGCCAGGCAGGGCACTCAGGCCGAGCAGGCGGTGGTGATTTCCGCCGATAAAAACGTGCGTTACGAGGAAGTCATTAACGTCATGGATATGCTGCAACAACAGCACATTCAGAAGATCGGCCTGCTGACTCAAGCCAGGAACAAATGAACGCGACGTACCCCGAACCCTACAAGCTTCCGGCCGGCCTGCTCGCGTTCCTCGTGCATGGCGCGTTCTTCGCGTTCTTGTATGTTGGCTTTGCCTGGCAGACCCAGCCGCCCGCCGCGATGAGCGTGGACTTGTGGAAAAGCCTGCCGGATGAAGTCGCCGCACCCGTGGTGCAAGCACCGCCTGTCGTTAATCCCGCACCTGTCGCTCCGCCTGTGCCGGAAGTCAAACCCGCGCCGCCGCCCGTCGTGACCAAGCCCGATATCGTGATGCCGGCGAAGAAGCTGGACACTAAAAAGGCGGAGGAAAAACCCGCGCATCCAGTCGAGCCGAAGAAAATCGAGGTGAAGCCACAGCCCAAACCCCAGCCCAAATCCGCCGAGCCGAGCCCGGCAGAGCGGGAAGCCGCGCGCGTGCAGGCTGCACAAGCTGCTCAGGCCGAGGCGGTCGGGCGTGTGGTGGATGAATACATGGCAAAAATCAGCAGCAAAATACGCCGCAACATCGTCATGCCGCCCGATGTATTGAACGATGCGCGCGCCGAGTTTTCGGTGACGTTGTTGCCCGGTGGATCCGTGCTGAACGCGCGTTTGACCCGTTCCAGCGGTAATACGGCATATGACAATGCGGTGGAGCGTGCGATTCTGAAGTCACAGCCTTTGCCATTGCCCGCCGATGCAGCCATGTTCTCCCGCTTTCGCGAATTAAATCTAAAGTTCAAACCCGTCGAGTAAGAAAGGTCGCAAATGTTAAAAATATTGCATGGCGTATTGGGGGGGGTGATGTTGGCTTACGCATCCATCGCCAGTGCCGAATTAAGTATCGAGATCATCGGTGCCGGTGAGCACCAAGTCCCGGTGGCGGTCGTGCCATTGGGCGGCGATATCACCCTGTCTGCCGCCATCAATGACGTGGTGGTGGGTGATTTGCAGCGCAGCGGATTGTTCCGCCTGATCGATGTGTCGGGCAGATCGCCGCATGAAATAAGTGACGTGAATTATCCCGATTGGCAGGCGTTGGGCGCGGAAGCACTGGCGATCGGTTCGGTGGAGCAGCAGGCGGATGGTCGCATCACCGCGAAATTCCGCCTGCTGGATGTATTGAAGAAAACGCCTTTGATCGGCGAGGCGGTCTCGGCCAAAGAGACGCAGATTCGGGCTATCGGTCACCGCATCTCGGATTTGATCTACGAAAAATTGACCGGCGATCAGGGGGTGTTCAGTACGCGCATCGCGTACGTGAACCGCAATGGCACAAAGTATCGCCTGGTGGTGGCGGACAGCGACGGTTACAACGAGCAAACGATACTGGCGCAAAACTCGACCATTATGTCTCCGGCCTGGTCGGCGGATGGTCAATACCTGGCGTACGTGAGTTTCGAGACCGGACATGCGGCGGTGTTCGTGCAGTCTGTGTTCTCCAACCAGCGTCGCATGATCGCGGATTTTCCCGGCAGCAACAGCGCGCCGGCCTGGTCGCCCGATGGTAAACAGCTGGCAGTCGTGTTGACGCGTGACGGCAGCTCGCAGATCTATTTGATCAAGCCCGATGGCAGCGGTGTCAAACGCATCACCTTTAGCGAGGCGATCGACACCGAGCCGAATTTCTCACCCGACGGGCAAACCCTGCTGTTTACCTCGGATCGCGGCGGCAGCGCGCAGATTTATCGTATGCCCGTGGCGGGCGGCCCCGAGCAGCGTTTGACTTTCGGAGACGGCTCCAACTTTTCGCCGCGCCACAGTCCTGACGGTAAAAGCTTTGTCTTCACGCATCGCGTCAACGGGCAGTTTTACATCGCCACGCAGGACTTTCAGACCGGACAAATGCAGATCGTGAGTGATGGCGGATGGGAGAAGAAACCGAGCTTCGCACCCAACGGCAAGCTCATTCTGTTCGCCAGCGAAGACTACGACCGTGGTATATTGGCAAGCGTTTCTAGCGATGGTCGCGTCAAGCAGCGCATGTTTACGAAAAGCGGTGATGCGCGCGAACCCGTTTGGGGACCACATCTTTAATTCATTTGAGAAGGAAAATAACATGAAGAAACTTGTTATCAGTGTTGTATTAGTGAATCTGTTGGCCGCTTGCGCGAGTCAAAAAGCACCGGAAGCCGCACCGGCTCCGGCACCCGCTCCGGTATCGGCAGCTCCTGCTCCGGCACCTGCACCCGCTCCGGTGGTCGCTGTTGATCCATTGAACGATCCGGCCAGCATTTTGGCCAAGCGCAGTGTCTACTACGCATTTGACGTGGCTGCCGTTCCAGAAGCGGACAAGCCCATGTTGCAAGCGCATGCAAAATACCTGAGCGAGCACGCTGATCGCAAAGTCCAGTTGGAAGGTAATGCCGACGAGCGCGGTAGCAACGAATACAACCTGGCTTTGGGTCAACGCCGTGCCGATGGTGTGAAGAAGATGCTGGAATTGGGCGGTGCCAAACCTGAACAATTGCACGCAATCAGCTATGGCGAAGAAAAGCCTAAGGCAGCCGGACATGATGAAGCCGCCTGGGCACAAAACCGTCGTACCGATCTGAACTACGCCAAGTAATACCATGCTACAGCTACGCGCCTTTATTCTATTGGGTTTGTGTTTCGCCGTTCCCGCTCAGGCGGGATTGTTCTCGGACGACGAGGCGAGGCAGCAGGTCCAAAAGCTGGAGGCGCGTGTGCTGAAGTTGGAACCGTTGGAAGACGCAATCAAACAGCAGACCAAATCCTTATTGGATTTGCAAAGTCAGCTTGACGATTTGAAGACACAGCTGCGCGATTTGCGCGGACAAAATGAAGAACTCGCTCACGGCTTGCAGGATGCCGAGAAACGCGAAAAAGATTTTTATGTCGATTTGGACACGCGTGTGCGCCACTTCGAATCGACAGACACGACGGCTTCAGGTGCCGCAAACGGTGCGGTCGATCCCTCCGATCCCGCTCTTGAGGATCGCGCCTTCGAGGCCGCCTACGCATGGGTGAAGACCGGTAACAGCGGCAATGCGCTAAAGGCTTTGCAGGACTTCATCGGCAAATATCCCGATTCCGTGCATATGCCGAACGCGCTCTATTGGCTGGCGGTAACCCAATACGCATTGAAGGACAGCAAGTCGGCTCTGCAATCCTATCAGACCTTGCTGAGTGCCTACCCGTCCGCACCCCGGGTGGCGGATGCCATGTTGAATATGGCGGTTTGCCAGCAGGATCTGAAACAGAATGCTGCCGCGCAGAAGACCCTCAAGCAACTCATTGCCAAATACCCCAATAGCGCGGCAGCCGACAAGGCACACAAACTGCTCGCTGTATCCAAGTAGTCCGCCATGCCATCAACCGGCGCGCAGCTGCGCATCACCGAGATTTTTTATTCGCTGCAAGGCGAGACGCATCGCGTCGGACTGCCCACCGTATTCATACGCCTCACCGGATGCCCCTTGCGCTGCACGTATTGCGATACGGCATATGCGTTCACTGGCGGAGCGACAGTCGCACTCTCCAATATTCTTGAACAAGTCGCAGCCCACGCGCCGCGCTATGTGACCGTGACCGGCGGTGAACCGTTGGCGCAGAAAAATTGCATCGTCCTGTTGCGCGCCTTGTGCGATGCGGGGTACGAGGTGTCATTGGAAACCGGCGGTGCGCTCGATATCAGTGAAGTCGATGCGCGTGTGATGCGGGTGGTGGACATCAAGACACCGGGTTCGGGTGAGTCGCAAAAGAACCGCTGGGAGAATCTCGCGCTGCTCAACGCGCATGACGAGATCAAATTCGTGCTGTGCGATGAGGCGGATTATCACTGGGCGAAAAATATCATCGACCAATATCAACTTGCGCAACAATGCCCGATACTATTTTCGCCGGTGCATGGGACGATGCATCCCACGCAACTTGCCGAGTGGATATTGCGCGATCATTTGCCGGTGCGCTTGCAAGTGCAGTTGCATAAAATCTTGTGGGACAACTCGGCGGGGCACTGATCATGAAGAATGCGGTGGTGCTGTTATCCGGCGGACTGGATTCCGCGACCGTGCTGGCGATGGCGCGCCGGCAGGACTTCGCCTGCTACGCGCTGAGCGTGGATTATGGCCAGCGGCATCACGCGGAATTGGCCGCCGCACAACGCGTGGCAAAGGCGCAAGGCGCAAAGGAGTGGCGGGTGGTGAACATCGACCTCACCGGTTTCGGTGGTTCTTCGCTCACCGACAACAACATTGCCGTGCCGGAGTTGCCCAGTGCCGGAATTCCCTCAACATATGTGCCCGCGCGCAATACCATCATGTTGTCTATGGCACTGGCTTGGGCGGAGGTGTTGCAGGCACAGCATATCTTTGTTGGCATCAATGCCGTCGATTATTCAGGCTATCCCGATTGTCGTCCGGCATACATAGAAGCCTTTGAGCGTATGGCGAACCTGGCCACCAAAGCGGCGGTGGAAGGGTATCCGCTGACCATACACGCGCCATTGCTGCGCATGAGCAAGGCGGAAATCATTTTGCAAGGCACGGCACTTGGTGTCGATTACGCGCGGACCGTGTCCTGTTATCAGGCTGATGAGCAGGGCCGCGCATGCGGTGTGTGTGATTCGTGCCGTTTGCGCAGTGCGGGATTTGCTGCGGCGGGCGTGGCCGATCCGACTGCCTACCGCGATTCGTAAATAAAGATGCGCATTAACGCGGATTTTGCGTTGACAGCAAAAGCTAAATCCGTATAATTCGCGCTCCTTTGCAGGGGTCGGTAGCTCAGCCGGTAGAGCAGCGGACTTTTAATCCGTTGGTCGCGAGTTCGAATCTCGCCCGACCCACCAGTCTTAAAAAACCAGTGTCACCCCTAAGCCGCTTTAGCTCAGTTGGTAGAGCAACCGCCTTGTAAGCGGTAGGTCGTCAGTTCGAATCCGACAAGCGGCACCAATCAAATAAAGGCTTGCATCAATGCGGGCTTTTTTTTCGTCCAGTGACTTTGATTCGTGTGGTGTTTTATGCTTGATGCAGGGCCGGTTAAACCGATAGCATCCGCATATTTGGCGTGCATCCCGCATACTGATTTTCGTTATTCAAATGGAAGGAGTTCTTATGTTCAGGCTGCCGATGATTATCATTTACATGATAATCGCCTTCAATCTCACCGTATTCACACTGTTATTGCAATTCGATTTTTTGATTTTCAATTCGATCTTCTTGAAGATCCTCTTCTGGTTGTTGACCGTGGGAGCTTGGGTACTGTCGTATAAAAAACGCGACAAATTTGTGACGCTGTTCTAACCGTGATTTCGGCTTTGCCGGTTACAGGTGTGCGTACAATCCTCCTCTCGAATGCGAATAATTCGGTAAGATTGAGCCCGTGTGCCTATCTTGGCATTCCTCCCAAATCGAGCGGTCCTTCAATATGAAAATTCACGAATATCAGGGTAAAGAGATTCTGCGCCAGTTCGGCGTGCCGACTCCGCGCGGTACCGCGTGTTTTAGTGTCGATGAGGCGGTCGCTGCGGCGCAGTCTCTGGGCGGCGCGGTATGGGTGGTCAAGGCGCAGATCCATGCAGGGGGGCGCGGCAAAGGCGGCGGGGTAAAAGTTGCGCGCTCGCTGAACGAGGTGCGACTGGCCGCGCAACAGATACTGGGTATGCATCTGGTCACGCATCAGACCGGAAAAGACGGACAAGTGGTGCGCCGTTTGCTGATTGAGGAAGGCGCGCAAATCGACAAAGAGTTCTATCTGGGCATGGTGATCGATAGAAGCCGCCAGCGTGTGGCACTGCTGGCTTCCAGCGAGGGCGGAATGGAGATCGAAGAGGTTGCAGCGCACCGCCCCGAAAAGATACACAAATTGTGGATCGATCCGGTCGCTGGGCTGCAAGCTGGTGATGCCGCGCAGATCGCAAAGCAAATCGGCATCCCGGATACGGCGATTGCCGGGGCTGTGGTCGCGATACAAGGTTTGTACCACGCCTTCGTCGAGAAAGACGCGATGCTTGCCGAGATCAATCCCCTGGTGCTGACCGCCGACAATCGTGTGGTCGCGCTGGATGCCAAATTCAATTTCGACAGCAACGCGCTATACCGTCATCCTGAAGTGATGGCGTATCGCGATCTGGATGAAGAAGATGCGGCTGAGATCGAGGCATCGAAGTTCGATCTGAGTTATATCTCTCTGGATGGCGACATCGGTTGCCTGGTGAACGGTGCGGGCCTGGCGATGGCGACCATGGACATCATCAAGTTGTATGGCGGCAGCCCGGCCAATTTTCTCGACGTGGGCGGCGGTGCGAGCAAGGAAAAAGTGACCGAGGCGTTCAAGCTGATGCTGAAGAACCCCAATCTCAAAGCAATCTTGGTGAACATCTTCGGCGGCATCATGAAATGCGATGTTATCGCCGAGGGAGTGGTCGCTGCCGCGCGTGAGGTGCATCTGAGTGTGCCACTGGTGGTGCGTCTGGAAGGCACGAATGTCGATCTGGGTAAAAAGATACTGGCTGAATCGGGCCTGCCTATCATCTCCGGCAGTGACATGGCGGATGCCGCCGCCAAAGTCGTTGCCGCCGCGAGGAACACATAATGTCCATTCTCATCGATAAAAACACCCGCGTGATGACACAAGGCATGACCGGCAAGGTGGGGCAATTCCACACCCTAAATTGCATCGCTTACGCGAACGGCGCGAACTGTTTCGTGGCGGGGGTCACACCGAACAAAGGCGGACAGAATTTCGAAGGTGTGCCGATCTACAACAGCGTGCTGGAAGCCAAGCAGCAGACCGGTGCGACGGTGTCGGTGATCTATGTGCCGCCACCTTATGCCGCCGCTGCGATAGACGAAGCGGTCGCCGCCGATCTGGATCTGGTGATCTGCATCACCGAAGGGATACCGGTACATGACATGCTCAAGACCCGCTACCGGATGGCGGGTAAAAAGACCTTGCTGATCGGACCGAATTGTCCCGGGCTGATCACGCCGGACGAGATCAAGATCGGCATCATGCCCGGCCATATCCACCGCAAGGGGCGCATCGGCGTGGTGTCGCGCTCAGGTACGCTCACTTATGAAGCGGTCGGACAACTCACCGCCTTGGGCTTGGGGCAATCGTCCTGTGTCGGCATAGGTGGCGACCCGATCAATGGCCTGAAACATCTGGATGTGATGCGGCTGTTCAATGATGATCCGGAGACCGACGCGGTGATCATGGTCGGCGAGATAGGCGGCAGCGACGAAGAGGACTGCGCACGCTGGATCAAGGACCATATGAATAAGCCCGTGGTCGGTTTTATCGCCGGGGTCACCGCACCGCCCGGCAAACGTATGGGCCATGCGGGCGCGATTATTTCCGGCGGACAAGGCGGTGCGGATACAAAATTATCCGTGATGGAAGAGTGCGGGATACACATCACACGCAATCCGGCTGAGATGGGGCGGGTGATGAAGAAAGTATTAGGGAGCCGGGGGTAGGGAGTGCAGTGGTTTTTCCAATCACGCCTTCCCACTCATCATGTTGTTATGAGGGGATAACGCGTGTTGCAAATGTTGGCGAGTGCCCAGTTCTGGGTTGATGTGTGCAAGATCATCGTGATCGATGTGTTGCTCAGTGGCGACAACGCGGTGGTGATCGCGCTGGCCTGCCGTAATCTGCCATTGGAACAGCGCAAAAAAGGCATATTGCTGGGTGTGATGGGCGCGATAGCGTTGCGCGTGGTGCTGACATTCTTTGCGGTGGGTTTGCTCTCTGTACCTTATCTGAAGCTGGTCGGTGCGTTTTTGCTGGTCTGGATAGGCGTTAAATTGTTGTTGCCGGAAGACGAACATGGCGAGGGCAGCATCAAGGCCGACACGCGCTTGCTGGGTGCCGTGAAGACCATCATTGTCGCGGATTTTGTGATGAGTCTGGATAACGTGCTGGGTGTCGCTGCCGCCGCTAACGGGAGTGTGGTGCTGCTGGTGTTTGGCCTGCTCATCAGCATCCCGCTGATCGCCTGGAGCAGTCAACTGGTGCTCAAGGTGATAGACCGCTTTCCGCTGGTGATCTTCGCCGGTGGGGCATTGCTGGGCTACGTGGCCGGCGAGATGCTGGTCAGCGAGGCCATGTTCTCATCGGCACTGGAGTCGCGACAGTATTTGCATACACTGGTACCCGTTGCTTGTGCGCTTCTGGTGCTGGTGTTGGGTAAATGGTTGGCTGGGCGCAAAGCAGAGGGAAGCGTCGTGGTCGATTTGCTCCATGCCAGGGTCGATGGTCAGAAGACGGAGAAAGAAAGATGAAGTTTTTGATTCCCATCGACGGGTCGGCAAGTGCCAATCGTGTGGTCGATTATCTGGTTGGGAGTGCTGCCTGGTTGAAGCAAGCACCGGAGATATTCCTGCTCAATGTGCAATGGAAAGTGGCGGCTGGCAACGTCAAGCTGTTCATCAATCAGGACACCATCAACGATTATTATCGCGAGCAGGGTTTGGCTGAGCTGGCCGGTGCAAGAGCGATACTGGATACGGCAAAATTGGCCTACGAATATCACATCAGTGTGGGTACCCCCGCCGAGGCGATCGTGCAATATGCGCGCGAGTGCGGCATCGATCAGATCATGATGAGCAAGCAAGGGCAAAGCGGATTGCAGTCATGGCTGCTGGGGTCCGTGGTGAGCAAGGTCTTGCACCTGGCGGATTGCCCGGTACTTGTGATGAGATAGTCTCTGGCGGTGCTGCCTGAGTGTGGTTGCAGGCTGGAAAATACATTAGTATTTGTCGGCAGAATACGGTCGTGACAAACGTGGCAGCTAATCGGAGAGTCGCAATGAACAACAGGGCGTTTTGGAAACGGGATGGGTTCGTGGGTATCCTGGTCACGCTGTTTTTCCTGTTCGCATCCGGTAGCGATCTGATACAAAGTCTGGAGCGCAAGGCTTACGACCTGGGGGTCAGGGCGACGACCCGTGTTCCCAGTGACAAGATCGCGGTGATCGCGATCGACGACCAGAGTATCGCGAATCTGGGCCGCTGGCCTTGGCCGCGTGAGATACACGCCAAGATGATCGATGCGTTGGCTGCGGGACACGCCAAGGTGATTGGCTATACCGCGTTCTTTTTTGAGCCGCAGGTCGATGCCGGCCTGGACTATATCTACAAGATTGCCGATCTGGTGACCAAATCTTCGTTGCAGCAGAGCCCGGATGCTCCCGCACTGAATCAACTGTTGCTCGATGCGATGCAAAATCTGAATAACGACCAGAAGCTCAGCGACAGCATGGCGAAAGCAAACGATGTGTTGCTGGGGACATTCTTTGAATTGGGCGAGCCGCAAGGCAAGCCCGATCAGCCCTTGCCGGACTATGTGTTGCGCAATAGCCTGCCCAACGTGCAAATGGTCAATGCGGCCGGTGCGATGCCCATGCCGGCAAGAAGTGTGCTTGCTCCCATCCCCATCCTGGGCAGTAAGGCACTGGCTCTGGGTCATTTGAACAGTATTCCCGATGTTGATGGCGCGGTACGCACCGAGCCGCTGGTGGTCGGTTATTACGATCAATACTATCCGTCGCTGTCTTTGATGCTGGCCGCGAAGAGTCTCAATCTCGATACCAAAGATATTGCGGTGAATCTGGGCGAAGGGGTGCGTCTGGGCAACCAGAAAGTCGCCACCGACGGTGCGATGCAGATGCACAGTTTTTTCTACAGGGACCATGACGGACACTCCGCCTTTCCGGTCGATTCTTTTTATGACGTCTATAGCGGCAAGATCCCGGCGGAAAAATATCGTGACAAGATCGTTCTGGTCGGTGCTTCTGCGGCGGGAGTCGGAACGATGCAGGTCACGCCTATCTCTCCGGCAATGGCCCCCGTGCTGATTTTGGCGCATTCGGTTTCCAGCATCTTGAAAGGCGATTATTTCGTCGCACCGGCATGGGGTTCGATGGCGGAGGTCGGCGTGTTCTTGCTGGTGGCCCTGTATCTGATTCTCTTGTTGCCGCGTTTGAGTGCGGGCATTGGTGCGCTTGTGACCGGAAGTTTGTTCGCGGTGTTGCTGGTCACCCACTTTGTTCTGATGACGGTACAGGCGATGTGGTTGCAGCTGATGTTGCCGACATCATTGCTGTTGGTGGGACATCTGTTGTTGACCACCAAACGCTATTTGCTGACCGAACAGGGTAAACAAAAATCGGATGCCGAATCAGCGGAAAGCAATCGTATGCTGGGTTTGGCCTTCCAGGGGCAAGGTCAGTTGGATATGGCATTCGACAAGCTGCGCAAAGTCCCGCTGGATGAAAGCATGATGGAGGTGCTGTACAACCTGGGGCTGGATTTCGAGCGCAAGCGTCAGTTCAACAAGGCGGAGTCGGTGTTCAAATACATGTCCGGTTTTAACGCCGAGTTCCGCGATCTCCCGCAACGATTAAATCAGGCGCGTGAAATGGCCGCAACCGTCATTTTGGGTAACGGTGGCACGCGGGGTAATGCGAGCACGCTGGTGCTGGGGAAATCGGGCGTGTCCAAACCGATGCTGGGACGATATGAGATCGAGAAAGAGTTGGGCAAGGGCGCGATGGGCGTGGTCTATTACGGCAAGGATCCCAAGATAGGCCGTGTTGTGGCAATCAAGACCGTGGCACTGTCGCAGGAGTTTGAGGCCGACGAGCTGGAAGATGTGAAGGAGCGTTTCTTCCGCGAGGCGGAAACCGCCGGCCGCCTCAATCATCCCAACATTGTGGCGATCTACGATGCGGGTGAGGAGCATGATCTGGCCTATATCGCGATGGAGTTCCTTAAAGGTAAGGATATGGTGCCTTACACCAAACCCGGACATTTGCTGCCGCTGACCAGGGTGATGAGCATCATCGCGCGGGTTGCCGACGCGCTGGATTATGCGCACAAACAGAACGTGGTGCATCGCGACATCAAGCCTGCCAACATCATGTATGACCCCGAAACGGATACGCCCAAAGTGACCGATTTCGGTATTGCGCGTATTACTGATTCCAGCAAAACGAAAACGGGGATGGTGTTGGGTACGCCGTCGTATATGTCCCCGGAACAGTTGGCGGGCAAGAAAATCCAGGGGAGCTCCGATCTGTTCTCCCTGGGGGTAAGCTTGTATCAATTGGCTTGTGGTAAGCTCCCGTTTGAAGGGGATTCAATGGCACAACTGATGTACCGGATCGCCAATGAACCGCCAACGGGTGTATTGAGTGTGAATCCTGATTTGCCGCCGTGCTTGGCCGAAATCCTGGCGAAGATGCTGGCCAAGAATATCGAAGATCGTTACGCGAATGGCGCACAGGTGGCTCAGGCGTTGCGCCTTTGCGCAGCCGGTTTACAGGGGTAGAAGATGAAGATTGCAGAGGCGTTGCAAATCGTTAGCAGGACCCACCCCGGAATGGTGCGCGCGCACAATGAGGATAGTATCGGTGTCGAGGCTATGTGCGGCTTGGTGGTGTTGGCCGACGGGATGGGTGGGTATAACGCCGGCGAGGTGGCAAGCGGGATCGCCGTGTCGGTGATGGCCACAGAAATAGCCCAGCGTTTGCAGCATGCCAATCCGATTGATTTGGATGCCGCAAGTCATGAGGAGCTAGCGGTTGCATTGTTGCGCGCCAATATCCAAAAGGCGAACACGTCTATTTTCCATGCGTCGCAAAGCCAGCCGCAATATGCGGGGATGGGAACGACCATCGTCGCGGGTTTGTTCTACGACAATCGGGTTGCGGTGGGGCATGTGGGCGATTCGCGCATGTACCGGTTACGCGACGAGAAGCTTGCGGCGGTGACCAGAGACCACTCTTTATTGCAGGAGCAAATCGATAGCGGAATGATCAGCGTCGAAGATGCGCGGTTCTCGAAAAATAAAAACCTGGTGACGCGCGCGGTGGGAGTTGATGCGCAGGTGATACCGGAGATACATGTGCACGAGGTGCGCGTCGGGGATATATACCTACTGTGTTCAGACGGGTTGAATGACATGGTGACAGATCAGGACATTGAGGCGGTGCTATATTCGATGCAGGGCAATTTGCCGCTGGCGGCAGAACAATTGATACAGATGGCAAATGACAACGGCGGGCGCGACAATGTGTCGGTGATGCTGGTAAAAGTGCTCGGAGATTTTTCCGAACCGCGTAACTGGCGGACAAAGTTGCTTGATTGGTTTAAAAAATAACTGGGTAAGAGGTAATGCTATGGCCGCAAAATTGATGTTGGGTATGGATGGGGCGCACATAAAAGACTATCCGCTGAGTAAAGAGCGCATGACGATAGGCCGCAAAGCCAGTAACGACATCGTGATCGACAATTTGGCCATTAGCGGCGAGCATGCCGCTATCATCACCATCTTGCACGACTCGTTCCTTGAGGATCTGGACAGCACCAATGGTCTGAGCGTCAACGGGGTTCCCACGAAAAAGCATTTTCTGCAAAACAACGATGTGATCGAGATTGGCAAGCACACCTTGAAGTATGTGAATGACCAAATGAGTCAAACGAGTGCGGCTGATTTTGAGAAGACCATGGTGTTGCGCGAACCGGTCAAGACTGCGGTATCCCCTGTTGAAATAACCGAGCCCGCAGCCGGGTTCACCCAAACACAAATCATTCCCAATACGCCGGTCTCCCCGGCCGCAGAGCGGACGGGGAAATTAGAACAGGCATCGGCTGCGGTACGATTGGCGGTGGTGCAGATATTGACGGGACCGAATGCGGGCAAAGAGTTGGAGCTGGTGAAAAATCTGACGACACTGGGCAAACCCGGTTTGCAAGTTGCGGTGCTGGCGCGCCGTCCGCATGGTTTTTTTATCACCCACGTGGAAGGGGCGACCTTCCCGCTGGTCAACGGGCAGCCGCTGAGCGAGCAGCCACGCCAGCTTAACGATCATGATCTGATCGATTTGGCCGGGGTCAAAATGGAGTTCTACTTCAAAAGTTAGGATAGACCTTTGAGCCACCACACGCCTGGCAGATGTTTTCAAACGCCCTGTTTTAAGGAGTCCGTTTGAAAAAAAATGCGATATTGATCGGGCTTGGGCTACTGCTGGTTGCGCTGTTTGCGGGCAATGCCGCCCATTTATACCGCTTGAGTTTTGTGGATCGTCTGTCCGCGCTTATTTATGATTACCAGTTGCGCCTCAGTATGCCGCGCACCGTTGATAATCGTATCGTGATTCTGGATATCAACGAAAAGAGTCTTAAAGAAGAGGGGCGGTGGCCGTGGAGTCGGGATCGGTTGGCAACGCTGATGGATCAGTTGTTCGACCATTACGGTGTGGCAGTCGTGGGCTTTGACGTGGTTTTTGCCGAAAAAGATAACAGCTCGGGGCTGCGGGTATTGCAGAAGCTGGGGCAAGACCAGCTTAAATCTGATACTGCGTTTCAAGCGGCACTGCATCAAATAGAACCGCAACTTGAATATGATCTGCTGTTCGCCGAAAAAATAAAAAATCGCAAGGTGGTTCTCGGCTATTACCTGACCAACCAAAAAGACCAGAGTGTGTCGGGGATGCTTCCGACCCCGTTGTTCCCTGCGGGATCGTTCAAAAACACTTCGATCGGATTCACGTCCTGGAATGGTTATGGCGCGAACTTGGCAGAACTGCAGGCGGCCGCTCTGGGTGCGGGCCATTTCAATCCTTTGGTCGATGAGGATGGTGTGGTCAGGCGTATACCCATGCTAGTCGAACACAAGGGGGCTTATTACCCGTCGCTGTCGTTGGCCATGGTTCAGGTGATATTGGGACAGCCCAAGATCAAGCTGGGATTTGCCGAAGGCAAAGAACAGGGCTACTCGGGCTTGGAGTGGCTGGAAATTGACACCGGCAGCCGTACGTTAAAAATCCCGGTCGATCAGGATGTCGCGACACTGATTCCTTATCGTGGCCGTCAGGGGAGTTTTCCTTACCTATCGGTTGCGGATGTGCTGCATGGTCGCGCCGACCCGGACAGTCTCAAAGGCAAGATCGTTTTGCTGGGCACCACCGCACCGGGATTGATGGATATGCGCTCTACTCCGGTCGCCGAAGTGTATCCGGGTATCGAGGTGCATGCCAATATGATCGCGGGCATACTCGACCAGAATCTCAAACAACAACCCGCTTACATGCTGGGAGCCGAGGTGGTCTGGTTGTTGCTGATCGGGATTCTGCTGAGCGTGCTGCTACCGTTGCTGACTCCGACACGGGCGATTCTGGTGTCTTTCACTGTGCTCGCAGTCAGTCAGGCGTTGAGTTTTGGTGTTTGGCAATACGCCGATCTGGTCATGCCCGTGGCCAATAGTTTGGTGATGATCGCGTTGATATTCGCCCTGAATATGTCATACGGATATTTTGTTGAGTCACGCACCAAACGGCAGATAACCGGCTTGTTCGGGCAGTACGTCCCCAGCGAACTGGTGGATGAGATGCGCAAGAACCCTGCCAGTGTATCCATGGAGGGGGAAAGTCGTGAGATGACTATCCTGTTCTCAGATGTGCGCGGCTTCACGACGATTTCGGAAGGTCTGGATCCGAAACAACTGGCTTTGCTGATGAATGAGTTCTTAACCCCCTTGTCGCGCATCATCTACAAGCATCGTGGCACGATAGACAAATACATGGGGGATTGCATCATGGCCTTTTGGGGCGCGCCGTTGCCCGATGGAACGCATGCACGCAATGCCATCTTGGCGGGTATCGAGATGCAAGCCACCCTGCACGCGTTGCAAGCCGGTTTTGCGGAACGCGGGTGGCCACCGATTAAAATCGGTGTGGGGATCAACACCGGGCGCGTCAGTGTCGGCAACATGGGCTCAGAGGTGCGTGTCGCTTATACCGTGATGGGTGACGAAGTGAATCTGGCATCGCGTTTGGAGGGCGTCACCAAACAGTACGGGGTGGGGATTATCGTGGGAGAAAACACCCGTAATGCGGTCGCTGATTTCGTCTATCGCGAACTTGACCATGTGCGTGTAAAAGGTAAAGATAAGCCCGTCGCAATTTTTGAACCGATAGGTCTGGTCTCCGGAGTGGATAAAGCCACCCACGATGAGTTGAAACTGTTTCATGAGATGCGCCGACTCTACCTCAGGCAGAACTGGGATCAGGCCGAATTGCAGCTGATGAATCTGCAACGACTCTCACCCAGCACGGAGTTATACAAGATCTACGCTGAACGCGTTGCGTACTTCCGCAAGAATCCGCCGGCCAGTGATTGGGATGGCGTTTATGTTTTCGATACCAAATAACCGAGACCGACAAAATCATGAGACTCCGAGTACTGGGATGCAGCGGCGGGATAGGCGGAAATTTGCACACCACCTCGTTTTTGCTCGACCATGACATATTGATAGATGCGGGCACGGGTATCAGCGAACTGAGTCTGACCGAACTCAGCATGATTGATCATATCTTCATCACCCATTCACATCTGGACCACATCGCCTGTATCCCTTTGCTGGTCGACAGCGTGGGTTTTATGCGTGATCGCCCGATCACACTTTATGCGACCGAAGAAACTCTGGATATTCTCAGACAGCATATCTTTAACTGGAAGATATGGCCGGATTTCAGCGAGATTCCCAGTCCGCAGCAGCCCTTTATGCGTTACCAGGCGATAGAGCTGGGGGAGGTAGTGGTGTTGCAGGGGAGAAGGATAACCGCGCTTCCCGCGAACCATGTCGTGCCTGCGGTGGGCTACCACTTGGACAGTGGCGCGGCGAGTCTGGTATTCAGCGGCGACACGACCTGCAACGATGCGTTATGGAGCGTGGTCAACAATATCAAAAATCTGCGCCACATGATCATCGAGACGGCTTTCTCCAATAGCGAGAAGGAATTGGCGATTTTGTCCAAACATCTTTGCCCGAGTCTATTGGTCGAGGAGCTGGCGAAATTCAAAGGAGATGCGGAAGTGTTCATTACCCATCTCAAGCCCGGTGAAGTCGAATTGATCATGCGCGAAATCGATCTGACGGGGCAGAGACTGCATCCAAAAATGCTGCTCAATAACCAGATATTCGAATTCTAGGCAGGCAGGATGAGCTATCCCCTCGACATCAAGGTCCTGGCAAGTTTGGAGCCGATAGCCGCTTTCGGGTCGGGGCGGCTGCGCGAGTTGCTCGACTATTGCCATACCGAAAATATTGCGAAGGGTACCGATCCGTTCAAAGCGCATGGTTTGGAGGGGCAATCGGTTTATCTGGTGCGCGGCGAGATCGAACTGATCTATCAGGACGGGAATCGTGTGATAGTCAACGCTCGTTCGGAGTGGGCGAAACATCCGTTGGGCAAGCGTCAGCCGAACATCGTCGGAGCGACCGCACTGACGGATAGTCAGCTTCTGCGCATCGATGATGACTTGCTGGATCGCATGGTGACGTGGGACCAGTTTTCCAGCCATGATCTGACCGCCATCGGTCACGACGCATCGCGAGTCGAAGCCCCGGATGACGAAAGCAATAAACGCCTGCTCACTACCAATCTGTTCAGTGCGGAAAGTTTGAAGAACGGCCCATTGGCCCATTTACCCACCGCCAACATCGGCGAATTGTTGCAGCGTATCGAGGCCATCGCGGTATGGGCGGGCGATACCATCATTCGCGAGGGTGACGAGGGTGACTATTATTATCTGATCGACACCGGGCGAGCACAGGTGACTCGTCGGGTCGGCGGAGTCGATCTGGTTCTTGCGGACTTGAAGGCGGGCGATGTGTTCGGCGAAGAGGCACTGATCTCTGAAGCCAAACGCAATGCCACCGTCACCATGCAATCAAACGGGGTCTTGCTGCGCTTGGGGAGGCAAGATTTCCTCGCCCTGCTGCAAGAGCCGTTGTTACACAAAGTGAGTTACGCGCAAGCACGGCAGAGTGTGGCGCAAGGGGCGGTTTGGTTGGATGTCAGACACCCGCCCGAATACCGGTACGACAGACTTCCAGGCGCGCTGAGCGTACCGCTGAACGACATTCGAAACGCGATAGGCGTGCTGGACAAGGACAAGAAATATATCGCTTATTGCCAGAGCGGCCGGCGCAGTGCCGCAGCTGCATTCATACTGGCGCAGGCGGGTTATGACGTGCAGGTTCTGGAGGGAGGCCTGTGGTCGGTGTCGGCGGCGGAACAATGATAATTTTGCAAGGGATGTTTAATGGGTAATGACGCGAATGCCGGTGGAATGAGTGCCAAACTCCAATTCACCAAGAGTCTGAACGATGTGATCAACAAGGTTCACGCGGCGAATAATATCGACGAGATCATGCTCGATGTCAGCAAGGATATTTGTATTGCATTTAACGCGGATCGCCTCACGATTTATGTGGTGGGCGAGGACAATGCCTCGCTCATATCAAAAGTCAAAACCGGACTTAATTCATTCAAGGATCTGAAGCTGCCCATCGCCGAGCAAAGTGTGGCCGGTTATGTCGGTGTGCATAAAAAAACACTGAACATCAAGGATGTCTATGACGAACAAGAATTAGCCAGCCACAGCAACAACCTGCGGTTTTTGCAGGAAGTGGATAAACGCACCGGCTACCGCACCAAACAGATGCTGATTGTGCCGATACTCGATCCGGATGGCGGTCTGGTTGGCGTGATCCAGGTCATCAACAATAAAGCGGGTGTGCCGTTTACGGAGATGTTCGAGGAAGGCCTGCAGGAGTTGGCGCAAAGCATGGCTGTCGCCCTGCGCCAACGTCAGAAGACCCATATCGTCAAAACCAAATACGATTTTCTGGTCAGTGACGCGGTATTGTCAGCCGCAGAATTCGAATTGGCGACCCGTACCGCGAGGCGCAAAGGCGTGGATGTCGAAGAGGTGTTGATCGACGAGTTCCAGGTCACGACCGCCGTGCTGGGGAAAGCACTATCGAATTTTTTCGGTGTTGAATATGAGCCCTTCAGGCACGACCGGGTTAAGCCCAGTGATCTGTTGCGTAATCTAAAACGTGAATATGTCGAGAGTAGCCACTGGTTGCCGGTAGAAGAGAATCAGGACGGGTTGATCATTCTGACGACCGATCCGGAACGCATCCAGGCTTCGCGGGTGGTTAACAATATTTTCTCCCGGCATCGCCTGGTTTACAGAGTCTGTTCACAGCGCGAATTCAAGCAGACGCTGGATGCGTTTTACGGGGGAGGGTCGACTGGCGATGGTACCGGCGGCTTTGCGGCGGACGAATCTTCCATGGACGACTTGCTCTCCAATTTGGGCGGGGATGAGGAAGAAACTAGTGTTTCCCAGGATGATGTCAGTGCCGCTGCCGACAATGAGCTGGTCAAATTGGTCAACAAAATCATCGTCGATGCCTACCGCATGGGCGCGTCTGATATCCATGTTGAACCGCAACCGGGAAAAGCGAAGACCCAGATACGGGTGCGTAAAGATGGCACGCTGATGAATTACATCGAGATCCCGGCGACCTTCCGCAATGCCCTGGTGACGCGCCTGAAGATCATGTGCGATCTGGACATTTCCGAGAAACGCAAACCGCAGGACGGCAAGATCAAGTTCAAAAAATTCGGTCCACTGGATATCGAGTTGCGTGTGGCGACCATCCCTTCACAGGGAGGGGTCGAAGATGTGGTGATGCGTATTCTGGCTTCCGGCGAGCCGTTGCCGCTGGAAAAAATGGGCTTCTCCGCGCGCAACAATGCATTGATCAAAAGTACCGTGAGCAAACCGTACGGATTGTTCTTCGTGTGCGGCCCGACCGGTTCCGGTAAAACCACCACGCTGCATTCCATACTCAAATTCATCAACACGCCAGAAACGAAGATTTGGACAGCCGAGGACCCGGTGGAAATTACCCAGAAGGGTCTGCGTCAGGTGCAGATCAACAAGAAGGCCGGGCTGGATTTTCCGACCATCATGCGCGCCTTTCTACGTGCCGATCCCGATGTCATCATGGTCGGTGAAATGCGCGACAAAGAAACCGTGTCCATCGGGATCGAAGCGTCGTTGACCGGCCACCTGGTGTTCGCCACATTGCATACCAACAGTGCGCCCGAATCCATCATCCGCCTGCTGGACATGGGCATGGACCCGTTCAATTTTTCCGATGCATTGCTGGGGATATTGGCGCAACGTCTGGCGAAACGATTATGCGCGGATTGCAAGAAACCGCACGTGGCGAGTCCCGACGAGATCAAATCCATACTCGCCGAATACAGCGTGGAGATGGCCAACACCACCAGCTGGAAAAAAGATCCCAATGCGGCCATGAAAGCGGTGTATGCCGATTGGGTGAAAATGTTCGGCGACGACAAAGGCCAGATTTCGATATATGAACCGGTGGGCTGTGAAAAATGCTCGGGCACGGGTTACCGGGGGCGTGTTGGTTTGCACGAACTACTGATCGGGACGGATGCGTTGAAGAAAGGTATACAAGAACACGCGCGCGTCGCCGAATTGTTGGCACTCGCGCTGGAAGAAGGGATGCGCACTTTGAAGCAAGACGGCATCGAGAAGGTGTTGCAAGGCATTACCGACATGCACCAAGTCCGGGCTGTTTGTATCAAATAACACGATGCCCTACTCATCACCCAACCTGCGGGATCGCCTGAAAGAACTCAACGAGATCGGTATCGCGCTCTCGCAGCCGCGCGACATCAATATCTTGCTGGAAATTATTTTGGAAGCGGCCAAACGCATCACGCATGCCGATGCGGGAACGTTGTATTTGTATGAACCCGAGCAACAGATATTGCATTTTGAGATATTGCGTAACGACTCCCTGAATATCGCCATGGGCGGAACCAGTGGTGTCCCGATCACGTTTTACCCGGTACATCTGTACGACGCGGCCGGTCAGCCAAATCACGCCATGGTGGTCAGTCACTCCGCCCTGACCGGCGAGACCGTCAACATACCGGATGCCTATACTGCGGCGGGATACGATTTTTCCGGCACACAAAAATTTGATCGTAAAACAGGCTATCGCTCGCAATCTTTCCTGGCGGTACCGATGCGCAATCATGAGGGCGAAGTGATAGGCGTGTTGCAACTGATCAATGCGCAAGATCGGGATAGCGGCAAGATCGTGCCGTTCTCGGTCGATGACCAGCAGTTGCTGGAATCGCTTGCTTCCCAAGCGGCCATCGCGCTTACCAATCGCCGTTTGATCAAACAGATGGAAGAATTATTCGAGTCTTTCATCAAGCTCATCAACACCGCGCTGGATGACAAGTCCGCTTATACCGGCGGGCATTGCGAGCGTGTTCCGGTGCTGACCATGATGCTGGCGGATGCGGTTAACCGAACCACACAGGGGCCGTTAAAAGATTTCGTGATGACCGACAAGGACAGGTACGAATTGAAAATCGCAGGGCTGTTACACGACTGCGGCAAGATCACCACGCCAGTACACGTGGTAGATAAATCTACCAAGCTGCATACCCTGCTGGATCGCATCGAGTTGGTGGATGCCCGCTTTGAGGTATTGAAGCGCGATAGCGAGATCGCCATGTTGCGCAAGATAATTCAGGATTCAGGATTCAGGATTCAGGATTCAGGGTTGGGGATTCAGGCTTCAGAAGCTGCGAGGAATAGTGAGCAAGCTGCGCGTGCCGAACATGAGGCGCACATCAAGCAACTGGACGATGACCGGGAATTTTTGCGTCATTGCAACATCGGCAGTGAAGCGATGCCGATAGAGGCACAGCAACGGGTGCGGCAAATCGGAGCTTACCGGTGGCGCAATACCGAGGGCGTGGAGGCGGATTTTTTAAGCGCGGACGAGATAGAAAATCTTACCATCCGCTCCGGCACCTTGACCGCTGCCGAACGCGAGATCATCAACCACCACATCGTGGTCACGATCAAAATGCTGGAAGCATTGCCTTGGCCCAAGCATTTGAAAAATGTGCCGGAATACGCGGGTGGACATCACGAGCGCATGGACGGCAAAGGCTATCCGCGCGGACTGCGGCGCGAGCAGATGTCGGTCCAAGCCCGAGTGATGGGTATCGCGGACATCTTTGAGGCACTGACCGCCAAAGACCGTCCCTACAAAAAAGGCAAGACACTCACCGAGTCGCTCACCATTCTGGGTAAGTTCAAACTCAACGGCCATGTCGATCCGGACTTGTTCGATATTTTCATCCGCGAAAAAGTCTATCTGGATTACGCACGGCAATTTTTGGCGGAAGAACAGATCGATGATGTGGACCTGAGCAAGATACCGGGTGTGAACAGGGATAGTTTTTAGGGGAATGCCGATTTATTCGTTATCCCCGCGAAAGTGGCGATCCAGTGCCTTTATTTAACTGGATTCCCGCTTTCGCGGGAACGACAAAACCGAATAAATCGGTGTTTCCTTGGATAACTTGCATCAAGTCCCAAAAATATCCGCATGTGTTCCTGTTCGCACCAGCCACACGTTTGCATCATCCAGCTTGTAGATAAGAAGCCAGTCCGGCTCGATATGCAAATCCCGATAATGCTTCCAGTTGCCTTTCAGTGGATGGTCTTTGTACGCGGCGGGAATCGGCTCGGCAGCTATAAGCAGGCGTAAAACGGCGCGCAGCGCGGACATGTCTTTGCCCCGTTTTTCAGCCCGTTTCAGATCTCGCTTGAATAAGCCGGAGTAAACGGGTTCTCTCATAATCCAAGTTGTCTGAACAGATCGTCGGCATCCTTCGCCCGATACAAGTCCTCGCCGTGGTCAACGGCTTGCATGGCTGAGATCGTTTCGGCATTGGGTATATCCTGGCGTGCCAGAAAGCCGCGCATCAGGTCGCGCACAATCTGCGCGGCGGGTCTGTGCAGGGTAGCGGCAGTCGCCATAAATTCGTCGCGCAACTCGGCTTCCATCTTGATGGACATTTGCACTTCTTTGGTCATGATTAACGTTCCTTTGATTAAATGATGTCGCGAATGTATAAGGTATTTATTGAATAGTCAATAGATGCCTTATGCATGTTAAATGGCGGGCATATTCGGTGTATGTTATGGACGAATTTCGTCATTCGCCTACCTAATTTTGCCAAATCGCAGAAGATTTATGTTTCGATTAAATAAATCTCTTTATAAAACAAGGCATGGTTCTGTGGCATGGCTATTGCTCTACCTAGACCGACACATGCAGTTGTGTGTTGACCGGTAAAGAAGTTGGCGTGGTTGGCCGACAGGCTTGCTTAGGTTATATCCAGTTTAATCACAATTAGGAGTTTGACATGAAGACAATTCAAAAAGGTTTTACCTTGATCGAGTTGATGATCGTGGTAGCGATCATCGGTATCTTGGCAGCGGTCGCGATCCCTGCTTACGGCGATTACACCGCGCGTGCGCAAGCGGCGGAAGCGTTCACGTTGCTGGATGGCTTGAAAACACCGATGACTGAGGCGTTTACCTCAAGTGGCCAATTTTATTTGAATCAGCCTGCTGATAATGCGACGAATCCACCAACACCGGGTGTCGTGGGGATTACCTCCGGAAAATACGTTGCTACAATCTGCGCTGCGACAACTGGTGCTCAACAAGGTACTGCATGTCCTGCCGGAAATACAGCCCCAACTACCGCTACCCCATCTGTTTTGACACCCCCAACGATTTCGTCACTCGTGGCAACGTATAACAAGACTGGCGTAAGCAACAAGCTGCTAGTTGCTGGTACCACCAATGGTGCGAGCGTGCATATGTTTTACAATACGGTTTCTGGTAGCTGGTCTTGTGCAAATGGTGATGCAACCCTTGATCCTACGATCGCAACGACTGTTGCAAATACATCTACTACAACCACTCCAACCCCTTTGAGCGTTGCAGTAGTCGGTGCCACAACTACTCTGCTCGCTACAGCTATCCTGCCTAAGTCTTGCCAATAATTCGGTGTGAGCAATCCTAGCTAGGATGACAAACTCAACCCCTCGCAAGAGGGGTTTTTATTTGGTACCAAACGAGATTTTAGTTTTTCCTGAATGAGATTGGCTGACTCAGGAAAAAATTGCAGATGCAGGGCCGAAAAGGAGAACAGCGTGAAGCATAGTCTAGGGTTTACCTTGATCGAATTGATGGTCGTCGTGGCGATCATCGGCATCCTGGCGGCGGTGGCAATCCCGGCTTACAGCGATTACACCGCACGCGCGCAAACGGCGGAGGCGTTTACCTTGCTGGACGGGCTAAAAGTTCCGATGGCGGAGCAATACAGCAGTACAGGGACTTTTCTGATCGCGGGGCAGGCGGGTGTGGCGATAGGATCCGGCGCGACCGCTGTCACTTCTGGGAAATATGTTGCCAGTGTCCAGTCAACCAGTACGCCAACCGCATCCCCAGCGGACAAGACCTCCATCGTCGCGACTTATAAAAGTGTGGGCGTAAGCAATAAGCTGATGGCTCCCAATACGAGCAATCCGGCCCAGATTCACATGTTCTACAACACGTTGGATAACCATTGGAGTTGCGCGAATGGCGGAGCGAGTCTGACGGATGCACAACCCGTGGCGATAGGTAAGGTTGCGATCGCCGATAGTGCTACCGGTTTGCCGACGGCGATTCTGCCCCAGTCTTGCCAATGATAGGTATGGGATAAAGGAAACCCGCACCGAGGTTGGGTGCGGGTTATTTTTTCCCGTGCTGCTCATCGGACAATTCATGCAGCTCGCGCAAATCGCTTTCGATGCTGGAAAGCTGATAGAAGCTGCCCCCCGCCTGTTTGGCCAGCTCCAGTTGTTCGATGGCCGCGCGCAGATTACCTTGCCAGGCATAGCTGTAGGCCAGTGCCTGATGCTCCTCGAGGTTCTTGCCCAGTTTCGCAAAGCTGCGCGCCTGTAACTGGTACAGCGTGGTGTCATCCGGATAGTTGCTGATCTTTTCGCCGAGCAATTTGCTGGCGGCCTGGGCTTGATTGGTTTGCAGCAGCTCTTCGGCATAGGCATAGACCAGCGCGCGGTGATGCGGATGATTCTGCACGGCGGCCCGATAAAACGCGAGGGTGTCGGCATCGTTATGCGCAGCTTGTTTTACCCTGCCTTCCAGCGTGTCTACCATCGCGTTATCTTCGACTTGCTCGCGCAACACCTGCATTTCGCGTGTGGCGCGCGCCACATCGTTGCTGCGCAGCAACGCCAGGATCAGACCGTAACGCTGCGCGACCGGGTTGCCGAATTTCTTGTCGGTCAACGCGTGGTCGAAATAACTGACGGCATCGGCGGTGGTTTTTTGCGCGGCGATGAGCTTGGTGCGCACCAGTTGAAAATCCAAACTGTCAGGCAACATCAAATAGGGAAATTTACTGACGCGATTTTCAATTTCGGCGATACGGTCGCTGGTGATGGGATGGGTGCGCATATAGTTGGGTGCGTTGCCTTCCAGCAGGCGCGTGGCGTGTTGCAGTCGCTCTAGGAATTCCGGCATGGCGTGGGTGTTGAAGCCGGATTTCGCCATCAGCTCCAAACCGAAACGATCGGCTTCCTGCTCATGCTGGCGGGTGAAATCCAATTCCTTCTGGATAGCGCGGGCTTGCGCACCGACGATGGCGGCTTCGCCGCTTTGCGGGCTGTTGCGCGCGGCGAGGATGGCCAGCGCGATAGCGGCCATTGAGGTCAGACTGTCGTTCTTGGTCGCGCTCAGCATGCGCGCGTAATGGTGCTGGGTGACGTGCGAGATTTCGTGGGCGAGTACCGAGGCGAGCTCGGATTCGTTTTGTGTGATGAGCAACAGCCCGGTGTTGACACCGACAAAACCGCCGGGCATCGCGAAGGCATTGACGGTGTAGTCATCGACGGCAAAAAACTCAAAATTCAACGACGGCTCGGTGCTGTTTGCAACCAGCCTGTCGCCGATCTGATTCAGATAGTCATTGATTTCCGGGTCATCCAGGAATTGCCGGCTGGCGCGAATCTGCAACATGCTTTGCTGGCCGATCTGGCGCTCTTGCACGGGTGTGAGTGTTGCTTGCGAGACATCGCCCAAGTCGGGCAGCCCTTCGCTGAGGACGACAGGCGGCAGACACAGCAGCAGTAGTAGCACCGACAGTTTTTTCATGGGCGATATGATAATGGATTCATGAGTCGCGAGTGGCTGGACTTTGCGGCGCAAATTGCGCAGAATCCGCGCCCGGTCAAAATCAATGCACGCTTAAGGAAACGACATGCCCGAATTCAAAAATATCACCGTCGTGGAATTGCAGACGTTGTTGAACAGCAATCCGCCCCGCCTGATCGATGTGCGCACCGATGCGGAAGTGGCGCGCGGCAAGATTCCCCAGGGTGATGCGATGCCGCTGCACCTGATCCCGTTACGCTTGAGCGAGCTGGATAAAAATGCCACCACGGTGTTTTATTGCCAGATGGGTGGGCGTTCCGCGCAGGCCGCCGCGTTTGCTGCCGCAAACGGTTTCGCCGATGTGTACAACCTGCAAGGCGGCATCACGGCGTGGGCACATGCCGGTTTGCCGATAAAATAATGGACTTCGATATTGAGCTGGACGTGCGGCAGTTAGCCTGCCCATTACCCATACTGCGCGCTAAAAAATCGCTCTCGCAAATGAGCAGCGGACAGGTCTTGAAAGTGATCGCCACGGACAAAGAAGCACCGAAAGACTTCGAGGTATTTTGTCGCCAGACGGGCAATGAGTTGTTGTCGTCAGTCATGCAGGGCGACGAATTCATTTTCCACATCCGCCGCCGCTGACAGATCAACCTAGTTTTTTGCGCTGCACCTGCAACTGCGCCAGCGTCGCGCTGAACGCTTCCATGCGATTTTTTTCCTGTTCCACCACAGTTGCCGGAGCGCGGGCGACGAAGCTTTCGTTACCGAGCTTGCCTTGTGCCCTGACGATCTCGTTGGCGAGACGCGAGATTTCTTTGTCCAAGCGCTCGCGTTCAACGGCAACGTCGATTTCCACTTTCAGCATCAACTTGAAGTTGCCCACGATGGCGACAGCCGCATCGCCTTCGGGTAGTTCGGAGACGACTTGCACTTCGCTCAGTTTGGCCAAGCTGCTGATGTAAGGTGAGAGCGCGTTCAACACTGCTGCATCACCGGCCGCGATGAGCGGAACGCGTGCGGCGGGCGACAGGTTCATTTCGCTGCGCAGGCTGCGGCAGGCAGTCACAAGTTCTTGTAGCAAGGCGATCTGCGCGATGGATGATGCATCTATCTTGCTTGCATCGGTCTTGGGATAGGCTTGCAGCATGATACTTTCGCCTTTTTTATTTGCCATTGGTGCCACGGATTGCCATAACTCTTCGGTGATGAACGGGATGATGGGGTGTGCCAGACGCAGAATGGTCTCCAGCACGCGCACCAGCGTGCGGCGCGTGGCGCGCTGCCGCGCTTCCCTCACCCTTAGTCCCTCTCCCAGAGGGAGAGGGAAACGTTCGCTCCCTCGCCCATCGGGAGAGGGTTGGGGTGAGGGAGCACCTAGTTGCACTTTCGCCAGCTCCACATACCAGTCGCAGTAGGTGTTCCACACCAGCTCGTACACGGTGCGCGCCGCCATATCGAAACGGTAATCGGCAAAGTGCGTCGCCATCTCGGCTTCGGCTTTTTGTAATTCACCGATCATCCAGTGGTCGGCATCGGAGAATTCCAGCGGCAGTGATTCGTCCAACCCGGCATCCTGGCCGTCGCAGTTCATCAGCACGAAGCGTGTGGCGTTCCACAGCTTGTTGCAAAAATTGCGATAGCCTTCGCAACGCTGCATGTCGAATTTGATGTCGCGGCCGGGAGAGGCGAGCGAAGCGAAGGTGAACCTTAAGGCATCCGTTCCGAACGCGGGGATACCTGCCGGGAATTCTTTACGGGTACGCTTCTCGATTTGTTCCGCTTGTTTCGGGTTCATCAATCCGGTGGTGCGTTTCTTCACCAGTTCGTCCAGGGTGATGCCGTCGATGAGGTCTATGGGATCTAAAACATTGCCCTTGGACTTGGACATCTTCTGCCCCTCCGCATCGCGGATCAGGCCATGCACGTATACGTCCCTGAAGGGGATCTTGCCGGTGATGTGCTTGGTCATCATCACCATGCGCGCCACCCAGAAGAAGATGATGTCGAAGCCGGTGACCAGCACCGATGATGGCAAATATTTCTGCACGAATTCGTTCTGCTGTTCGAACGGTTTGCCTGCATCCCAATCCAGTGTAGAGAAGGGCCATAGTGCGGAAGAGAACCAGGTGTCGAGCACGTCGCTATCGCGGTCAAGTTGGCCTGCATAACCGGCCTTGTCGGCCAGTTTTCTGGCCTCGGCTTCATCATGGGCGACGAATACCTCACCATTCACACCGTACCAAGCCGGGATCTGATGACCCCACCACAGTTGGCGCGAGATGCACCAGTCCTGGATGTTGTTCAGCCACTGGTTGTAGGTGTTCACCCAGTTCTCGGGGTGGAATTTTATTTCGCCGCTTGCGACGCATTCCAGTGCCTGTTCGGTGATGCTCTTGCCGCCGTCGCCCGGTTTGCTCATGGCGACGAACCACTGGTCGGTCAGCATCGGCTCGATTACCACGCCGGTGCGGTCGCCGCGCGGCACTTTCAGTTTGTGTTTCTCGGCTTTCTCGAACACGCCTGCCACATCGAGATCGGCGACGATCTGTTTGCGCGCATCGAAGCGATCCAGACCACGATATGTTTCCGGCGCGTGTTCATTGATCCTCGCATCCAGCGTGAGGATGGAGATCATCTCCAACTTGTGACGTTGTCCCACCGCGTAATCGTTGAAGTCGTGTGCGGGCGTGACCTTCACCACGCCGGTACCGAATGCTTTATCGACATAGTCGTCGGCGATGATGGGGATGGTGCGGTCGCACAGCGGCAGTGCGACTTGCTTGCCAATCAGGTGCGCATAGCGTTCGTCTTCGGGGTGCACCATCACGGCCACGTCGCCCAGCATGGTCTCGGGGCGGGTCGTGGCGACAGTCAGATGGCCGCTGCCATCCGCCAATGGGTAGCGGATGTGGTACATGAAACCGTCCTCTTCTTCCTGTACCACTTCCAGGTCGGATACGGCGGTGTGCAGTTTCGGGTCCCAGTTCACCAGCCGCTTGCCGCGATAGATCAGGCCTTCGTTGTACAGGCGCACGAACGTTTCGGTAACGGACTGCGACAGTCCCTCGTCCATGGTAAAGCGTTCGCGCGACCAGTCTGGCGAGGTGCCGAGGCGGCGCATTTGCTTGGTGATCGTGTTGCCGGAGTATTCCTTCCACTCCCAGACTTTCTCGATAAATTTCTCTCGGCCCAAATCGTGACGCGAAATACCTTGTGCATCTAGCTGGCGTTCCACCACGATCTGTGTGGCGATGCCCGCGTGGTCTGTGCCGGGTTGCCACAGCGTGTTGTCGCCCTTCATGCGGTGGTAGCGCGTCAGCGTGTCCATCAGGGTCTGATTGAAACCGTGCCCCATGTGCAGCGTGCCGGTGACGTTGGGAGGCGGCAACTGGATGCAGAAAGAATCCGTCGTGTTCGGTGCGATACCGGCTTTGAAGTAACCGGATTGTTCCCACTTGGGATACCAGTACGCTTCTACGTTCTTTGGTTCAAAACTTTTGGCGAGGTCTTTGTTCGTGGTCATTTCGGTGTGGCGTGTAGCCTGTCCTGAGCTTGTCGAAGGAGGGCGCGATTATAACAACGCGCACCTCCCGCCGGCTAATGAATACGGATGTTGCTATCGAGGAATGTCGGAGGCGTTGAGAACTTTGTTCAGTAATCCGGGTAATTCGCCTTTGAGTTCGGAAATGGCGAGTTTGACGGCTTGGTGATGCAGCTGCTCCAGATGGCGGTTGAGCTTTTCAGTAAACACCGATTCCAGATGCGTCTCGAAGTGATCGATGAGTTGCTGCATTTCCGCTTTGCTGATGTTGTGCGCAATCGCAACCGCGCTGGGCATCGAGGGTGTTTCAGGTGACGCGTTCCAGATTGGATTTGCAGCGGTGTCCTCAATCGAATGCGACGCGAAATTTTGTTGCAGCATGGTCTCCGCCGCTTCAGCAGGTTCGTTTGACGGGGTGGAAACAGGCGGGAGAATTGTTGCCGGTACAACTTCGGTCAGCGTGGGAATGACGGCGGATTCGTGTTCCGTGTCGACGATTTCGGTCAGCAAGGGCAGGTCAGATAGGTCGATGGATATCATCAGGGTTTGGCCTTGGTGTTCAAATCGAAATGGCGTAATTCATAGCCGCGATCCCGATAGAATTTGAAGCGCGCCCGCCCGCGCAGACTGTCTTCCGCATCGCTGCTGACGATCTCGATGACTCGATCGAAGCGGCTAAAAAATCCCGGGGTATCTGGATGCAGGCTGATGAGCAGTTCGTGGTGTGGGAATTTATCCTCATCCATGCCGAGCAGCACAGGCGTGTGTCCGGCCGCGTCGGCATTGCTGCGGCAGTGCGGGATGAAAGCCGTCGGGGGGTAGTGCCAGAGCAGCTTGTCCAGCGCGTCGCAAGTCGCCGCATCGGGCGTGCTGAGCAATACCCGTACGCCGTTCTGCATCGCCTTGTGGCTCAATTGGCACGCGGTGCGCAGCTTGTCCTCCGAGCCGGTGTAGAAATCAACTTTAGTCATGCCAGATGTTCAGTCAGGAATGTAGATAGTTCCAACAACTGTAGAAATCCGATTGGTCGGGCGATTGCACTTTGCGCAGCAAGCCGCGCTCCTACATCCGTGTTTGGCAGTCGGCTCACTTTGCTGCCGCGCGGTTGATGAGGTATTGCGTGAGCAGCGGCACGGGGCGGCCTGTCGCGCCTTTGTCTTTGCCGGATTTCCAGGCAGTGCCCGCGATGTCCAGATGTGCCCAGCGGTAGTCTTTGGTGAAACGCGACAAGAAACAGGCGGCGGTGATGCTGCCGCCGGCGCGTCCTCCGATGTTCTGCATATCGGCAAAGTTGCTGTCGAGTTGTTGTTGATAGTCGTCCCACAGCGGCATGTGCCAGGCGCGGTCTTGCGCCTCGTCACCCGCCGCCAATAACTCCCTGGCGAGTTTGTCTTCGTTGCTGAACAAGCCGCTCGCCACATGACCCAGCGCGATCACGCACGCGCCGGTAAGCGTGGCGATGTCCACCACGGTATCCGGCTCGAAACGGGCGGCATAGGTCAGCGCGTCGCACAACACCAGGCGGCCCTCCGCATCGGTGTTAAGAATTTCGATGGTCTGCCCAGACATGCTCTTGACGATGTCGCCGGGCTTGCTGGCCGCGCCGTCGGGTAAGTTTTCGCTGCTCGGAATTACGCCCACGACATTGAGTTTCAACTTCATTTCGGCGATGGCCTGCAGTGTACCCAGCACGCTGGCCGCACCGCACATGTCGTATTTCATCTCGTCCATTTCCGCGCCGGGTTTGAGCGAGATGCCGCCGGAATCGAAGGTGATGCCTTTGCCGACCAGCACGACAGGTTTTTGATTTTTGTCCGCACCCTGATATTCCAGGGTGATGAGTTTGGCGGGCTGGCGGCTGCCGTGTGACACGGATAGCAGCGAGTGCATGCCCAGTTTCTCCATGTCTTTTTCTTCGAGGATGGTGACCTTGAGTTTATGGGTCTTCGCTAGGGTTCTTGCCTGCTCGGCCAGATAGGTCGGCGTGCAGATGTTGCCGGGCAGATTGCCCAAGTGCTTGGTGAGAGCTATGCCGCCGGCGATGGCGCGTGCTTGATCCAATGCGGTTTGTGCGGCGATGCCGGGCTTGTCCGCGCAACCCAGTTGGAGTTTGCGCAGCGCGGACGCGTCGGCGGGTTTGCTTTTGAGTTGGTCGCAGCGGAACACCGATTCGGCGGCGAGCAACACACATTGCTTAATCTTCCAAGCTTCATCGCGCCCTTTTACCGCCAGATCGGTGAGGTAGAAGACCGCATCTTTGCTGGCCGTTTTATGCAGCGCGTCCAGACTGGCGCGCACTGCATCGGTAAATTGTTTGGCGGCAAATTCTGCTGCCTTGCCCAGACCGACCAGCAGTACGCGTTCGGCAATGATGCCGGGAACATGATGCAGCACCAGCGTGTTCGCCAGTTTGCCATTCATGTCGCCGCGCGCGACGACTTCGCTCAAGTGATGTTGGGCGACGCGATCAAGCGACAGCGCGGCAGGTGAAAGTTTTCCGCCCGCATACACACCGACGACCAGACAAGCACCGCGCTGTTTTTCCGAATGGCTTTGTTTTATGCTAAATTCCACGCGCTTCTCCTAAAATTAAATCCACTGTTCCAATGCCCGATTATCCGCAATCTCAGTCTATAAAGTCAAAGCAAGCGCGCGCGGGGATTTTTCAGCGTGCCTTGGTGCGCGAGTTTGCCAACAACGGTTTGCTGCTTTTTTCGGTGTTGCTGGGCATTATCGTCATCAGCCAGCTTATCCGCTTTTTGGGCGAAGCGGTGAGCGGACGATTGGCGGTCGAAGGTGTCTTGGCGATGCTGGGTTTCAGTGCGATGAATTACTTGCCCGTGCTGCTTTCCATCAGCCTGTTCCTATCCATCCTGCTGACATTGTCGCGCAGCTACCGCGACAGCGAGATGGTGGTGTGGTTCGGTTCGGGTATCGGACTGACCCGCTGGATACGCCCGGTGTTGGTGTATGCCCTGCCGGTGGTGAGTCTGATTGCGCTACTCAGTTTGCTGTTGTCGCCCTGGGCCTTGCACAAGGCCGACGAATACAAGCATGGTTTGGAAAGCCGCGATGATGTGACGGCCGCGACACCGGGTACTTTTCGCGAATCCAAACAGGCGGACCGGGTGTATTTTGTGGACAATGCCGTGTTGGGCTCGAATCGGGTTGGCAATATTTTTGTGCAGTCCGAACAGAACGGAAAACTGGGCACAATGATGGCCAAACAGGGCTTGCAGGAAACCAAGCCGAACGGGGATCGTTTTCTGGTGTTGCTCAAAGGCACACGCTATGAAGGAACACCCGGTCAGCGCGATTACCGTGTGGTCGAGTTTGACCGCTACGCCGTGCGCATCGATAGTGTTCCCCCCAAGCAGATGTTGCCCAGTTTGAATTCCATGTCGACTTTGGCGTTGTGGAACGACCCCAACCCCTGGAACCTGTCCCAATTGGAGTGGCGTATCGGCTTGCCCATCAGTGCCGTGATACTGGCGTTACTGGCGATCCCCTTGAGTTATGTGAATCCCAGGGCGGGACGCTCGTTGAATCTGGTCATGGCACTGGTTTTGTATATGGTCTACACCAACATGATCAGCGTGACCAATTCCTGGGTCGGGATGGGGAAGATTTCACCCGCGCTGGGTTTGTGGGGTATACATAGCGTGATGCTGGCGATGGTCATCATGCTGTTCTATTGGCGCATGTCGTTAGTTTCGATGCGCAGGGTGTTGGGCAAATGAGGATTCTGACGCGTTATCTCGGGCGTGAGATTTATGCCGGCGTGGCATTGGTGTTCAGCGCGCTGATCCTGTTGTTTGCTTTTCTGGATTTCGTCAACGAACTGAACGGGCTCGGGCAGGGCCAATACCATTTGGCCTATGTGTTGCTGTTCGTGGTACTCACTATTCCGGGCCATATCTACGAGCTGTTTCCCGTCGCGGTATTGGTGGGCAGCATTTCCGCGCTGGTGCAGATGGCCGCGAATTCGGAGTTGACGGTGTATCGCGCATCCGGTGCATCGCTCATGCAGATGCTCTCGGCATTGTTCAAGATTGCTTTGCCGCTGGTGGTGCTGAGTTTTGTGGTGGGAGAGTTTGTTGCGCCGCCGAGTGAGCGCATGGCGCAGCAACTGCGGCTCAAAGCCAAAAACATACAAGTGTCGCTGCAAGAGTTTCGTTCCGGGGTGTGGGTTAAAGACGAGCAAAGTTTCGTCAACATCAAGAATGTGATGCCCGATACCAGCTTGCGCAACATCGCCATCTACAAATTCGATGACGCTTATCATTTGCTCTCCATCACCAACGCGAAGCGCGCCAATTTTATCGAGGCGGGACGCTGGCAACTGGAAGAGACGATGGAGACTAGCTTCGAGAAGCTGTCGACCACGGTACATACCAGTGCGACTCAGGACTGGTACTCGGCGTTGAATCCCGAGCTGTTGAGTGTGCTGCTGGTTGTGCCGGAGCAAATGTCGGCGTGGAGCTTGTATCAATACGCGAGCCATTTGCGTGAGAACCATCAGCAAAGCGCGCGCTACGAGATTGCCATGTGGAATAAATTGATCTATCCGCTGGCGGTATTGGTGATGATGGTCCTGGCTCTGCCTTTTGCCGGACACCAGCACCGTTCCGGCGGCATAGGCGCAAAGATGTTCATGGGCATCGTGCTGGGCTTGACCTTCCACTTTGTGGGGCGGCTGTTCGCGAGCCTGGGCGCGCTCAACAACTGGCAGCCACTGATTAGTGCCGGTGCCATGACCACGTTGTTTCTGCTTATCGGCTTGATGATGCTTTGGTGGACGGAACGCCGCTGATTGGGACAGCCGGGCTGGGTGCCTGCGGTTGCTTGACCATTTTCTTCACGGCTTCGCGTTGTGCTACAGGAACTTTACTGAAGGCGCGATATTTTTCCCGTGCCGCTTTGCGCTGTGCCGGGGTGAGCATGCTCCATCGAATCAGGCGTTGTTGCATGCGTTGTTGCGCTGCTGGAGAGAGTTGAGAATAACGTTTGGCTACTCCGAGCAGGTTCTTTTGCTGCCGATCAGGGAGGCTGTTCCATTCCGATGCGAGTGGGGCAAGTGCCTGTTGCTGTTGCGGGGTGAGCTGTTGCCATTGCTCCGCCGCGCAAAGCGGCGCGACGCCGAGAAGCACAATCAATAATCCCGACGTAAGGATGCGTTTCATCTGGTCATGCCCTTGTCCGGTCAGTCTACAAAAAGATCCAGGGGTAATTCATCGGTCAAGATAGAAACGTCCAGCTCTTGAATTTGTTGCTCATGGTAGTGTTGCCACCAAAGATTGGCACCGCTCGCCAGCACCAGTGCAAGCAGGCATATCGTTACCCACTGCCGCGCCGAGCGGGGGTGCGGCAAGTGTGCCCAGCCGCTGTCCGCAAATCGTTCTGTAAACCCCAGTACCTGCACCGGTGCAGACTGTCTTTGCAGTGCCTGGGCGCGCGACTGCTGAAGTGCGGACAGAACATTGTCGTCCAATTGACGGGTGCTTTGGTCAAGCAATCGGGTGATTTTTTTAGGGTCTAGTTTGGTCGTCATGGTAATTCGACTCCTTTTGCTTTTATTGCTATCGCGAGTGCGTGGGTCGCTCTGGAACAGTGGGTCTTGACGCTCCCTTCAGTACAGCCCATGGCGGCGGCAGTTTCGGTTGTGTCCAGTCCCTCCCAGTAACGCAGAAGGAAGGCTTCACGTTGACGTGCCGGAAGATTGCCGAGTGCGGCTTCGATCAGCGCAATGAGTTGCTTCTGTTCGAACGAGGCGTGAGGTGAGGCTGGCGCACTTTGATTCTCTTTGTCTTCAAGCACATCCAAAGGATCGAATTCCTCCTCTTGGTGCTTGGGCTGTAGGGCTGAGAACAGGCTGGTCCAGGCGTTGCGAACAGACAGGCGACGATAGTGGTCGCGTATGGTGTTTTGCAGGATGCGCTGAAACAGCATGGGCAATTCCTCGACAGGTTTGCCGCCATATTTCTCCGCGAGCTTGAGCATCGCGTCTTGCACGATGTCGAGCGCGGTATGCGTATCGTGCACAGCAAAACTCGCCTGCTTGAAAGCACGGCGTTCCACGCTGCTCAAAAAATCGCTTAATTCGGCTGGGCTACTCAGTTTGGTCACCTATGCAAAGTGCCGGCATGGTAGCAAATTGACGATGAAGTCGCTTGACACCACTTGAAAGTACGGCGAAAGAAACACGCGAAGGTTGACCAAAACCCGCTGAACCTTTATCTTACGCGGTCTTTTTGGCTTAAATTTTAGGGTGTTTGTGATGGAGTTGACGGGCGCAGAAATCGCTATCCGCTGTTTGCAGGAAGAGGGGGTCGAGTATCTTTTCGGCTATCCCGGCGGAGCAGTACTACATATTTACGATGCGCTGTTTCAGCAGGAGCAAGTCAAGCATATTCTGGTGCGCCACGAGCAGGCGGCGATTCATGCGGCCGATGGTTACGCACGATCTTCCGACAAGGTCGGCGTGGCATTGGTGACTTCAGGCCCCGGCATTACCAACGCCGTCACCGGGATAGCAACCGCTTATATGGACTCCATCCCCATGGTCGTGATCAGCGGTCAGGTGCCGAGCTACGCAATCGGTGAGGATGCCTTTCAGGAGGTCGATGCTGTCGGTATCACGCGTCCCTGCGTGAAGCATAATTTTTTGATCAAAGACGTGAAAGATATCGCGCCTACGATCAAGAAAGCCTTCTACCTTGCTAAATCGGGGCGACCCGGCCCGGTGTTGGTGGATATCCCCAAGGATATTTCCAATCAAAGAACCGAGTTTATCTATCCGGAAAATGTCAGCATTCGCGCTTATAACCCGGTGGGCAAGGGCGATAGCACGCAGATCAAGCGCGCCGCACAACTGTTGCTGGGCGCGAAGCGGCCCATGATCTATGCGGGCGGCGGGGTGGTGCTGTCGGGTGCGGCGGAGCAGTTGACCGGGTTGGTACGCTTGCTGGGCTTCCCCATCACCAATACCTTGATGGGTTTGGGAGGCTTTCCCGCGACGGACAAGCAGTTTGTCGGCATGTTGGGTATGCACGGCACTTACGAAGCCAATATGGCGATGCAGCATTGCGATGTGCTCGTGGCGATCGGTGCGCGTTTCGATGACCGAGTGATCGGCAATGTCGAACATTTTGCGCAAGTGCCGCGCAAGATCATTCATATCGACATCGACCCTTCATCCATCGCGAAGCGTGTCAAAGTCGATGTGCCTATCGTGGGTGAGCTCAAGCCGGTTTTGGATGAGTTGCTGGCGGTGTTGCGCGCGAGCAAACAACAGCCGGATGCTGCAGATTTGGCCGCCTGGTGGAAACAAATCAAAGAGTGGAATGTGGCCGGTGGCGGTCTGCGCTATAAGAATTCCACCGAGATCATCAAACCGCAGTACGTGATCGAGACGCTGTACAAAATCACGCACGGCGATGCCTTCGTGACTTCCGATGTGGGCCAGCACCAGATGTGGGCGGCGCAGTACTACAAGTTCGATCAGCCGCGTCGCTGGATCAACTCCGGCGGCCTGGGTACGATGGGCTTCGGCTTGCCCGCCGCGATGGGCGTGCAGCTCAAACATCCCGAAGCGACCGTCGCCTGCGTCACCGGCGAAGGCAGTATCCAGATGAACATCCAGGAGTTGTCCACCTGCAAGCAGTTCCACCTGCCGATCAAAGTGCTGTCGCTGAACAATCGCTATCTGGGCATGGTGCGGCAATGGCAGCAATTCTTCCATGGCGACCGTTATTCGGAGTCTTACATGGATGCTTTGCCCGATTTTGTCAAGCTGGCCGAGGCTTACGGCCACGTGGGTATGCGCATTGAGCAGCCTTCCGATGTGGAGCCGGCGTTGAAGGAGGCGTTCGCGCGCAAAAAGGAGCTGGTATTCATGGACTTTCAAACCGACCCCAAAGAAAACGTGTTTCCCATGGTTCCCGGTGGCAAAGGTTTGTCGGAAGTGGTTTTGTCGGAGGACTTGTGATGCGCCACATTATTTCCGTATTGATCGAGAACGAGGCGGGTGCGTTGTCGCGCGTGGCCGGTTTGTTCTCGGCGCGAAACTACAACATCGAGTCGCTTACCGTCGCACCCACCGAAGATGCGACCCTGTCGCGCATGACTATCGTGACACGCGGTTCAGATGCGGTCATCGAGCAGATCACCAAGCAGTTGAACAAGTTGATTGACGTGGCAGCGGTGATGGATCTGAGCGAGGGCGAACATCTGGAGCGCGAGTTGATGTTGGTCAAGGTGAGAGCCGAAGGTGCGGCACGTGACGAGTTAAAGCGCATGGCCGATATTTTCCGGGGCCGCATTCTGGATGTGTCTGCCAACACCTACACCATTGAACTGACCGGCACACGTGTCAAGCTGGACAGTTTTTTGCAGAGTATCGCCCGCGATTTGATCCTGGAGACCGTGCGCACCGGGGCTTCCGGCATCGGGCGCGGCGAGCGCATACTCAAGCTGTGATTGAGATACAGCCGTAAGACTTTAAAGACGGAAGTTGTTGGTTAGAATGAAGCCGCGCAGCGACTGACCCAACTAGTAACTTGCGACTAGCAACTTTTTTATTTTTTATTTGAATTTTTAACGAAAGAGAACGACATGAAAGTTTATTACGACAAAGACGCCGATCTATCCTTGATCAAGGGCAAGCAAGTGACCATCGTCGGTTACGGTTCACAAGGTCATGCACATGCACAAAATCTGCGTGACTCTGGTGTGAATGTCACGGTCGGCCTGCGCAAGAGTGGTGCTTCCTGGAAGAAAGCCGAAGCGGCTGGTTTGAAGGTCGCGGAAGTGGCAATCGCAGTGAAGACTGCCGATGTGGTGATGATCCTGTTGCCTGATGAGAACATCCCCGAGGTCTATAACAATGACGTCGCGCCCAACATGAAGGCCGGTGCGGCCCTGGCGTTCGCGCACGGCTTCAACGTGCACTACAACCAAGTGATCCCCCGCACCGACATCGACGTGATCATGATCGCGCCCAAAGGCCCGGGCCACACCGTGCGTTCCGAATACCTTAAAGGTGGCGGTGTGCCAAGTCTGATCGCGGTGTATCAAGACAAGTCTGGCAAGGCCAAAGACATTGCGTTGTCTTACGCGGCCGCGAATGGCGGCACCAAGGGTGGCGTGATCGAGACTAATTTCCGTGAAGAAACCGAAACCGATTTGTTCGGCGAACAGGCCGTGTTGTGCGGTGGTGCAGTTGAGCTGGTGAAAGCGGGTTTCGAAACCTTGACTGAAGCCGGTTACGCGCCCGAGATGGCCTACTTTGAGTGCCTGCATGAACTGAAACTGATTGTGGACCTGATGTATGAGGGCGGTATCGCCAACATGAACTACTCCATTTCCAACAATGCGGAATACGGTGAATACGTGACCGGTCATCGCGTGATCGCGGATCAGGCACGTGCCGCGATGAAGGAATGTCTGACCAACATCCAGAACGGCAATTACGCCAAGCAGTTCATTTTGGAAGGCCGCACCAACTATCCGGAAATGACCGCACGCCGCCGTTTGAATGCCGAGCATCCGATTGAAAAAGTCGGCGCGCAATTGCGTGGCATGATGCCCTGGATCACCAAGAACAAGCTGGTCGATCAGTCCAAAAACTAGTCGTAAGCTGGGAGACGTAAGTTGTTAGTTAAAGGCCATTCTGACTCGCAACTTACGTCTCCAAAGACCGACGTACGCACACCAACTACCACTTACGTCTTACGACGATTCAACGACATCTATGAATTATCCCCACCCCATCATCGCCCGCGAGGGTTGGCCGTTTTTGGCGATTGCGCTGATCCTGGCCATCGCCGCCACTATCTGGTGTGCCATCTGGTCGATACCCGTGTGGATCATCGCGCTGTTTGTGCTGCAATTCTTCCGCGATCCGCCGCGCGAAATTCCTCAAGCTGTCGGTGCGGTTCTGTCTCCGGCTGATGGTCGCGTTATCAAGGTCGAGCGCACCCAGGATCCTTATGGGCAACGCGAGGCGATTCTGATCAGCGTGTTCATGAACGTATTCAACGTGCATTCCAACCGTAGTCCGGTGGACGGCAAGATAGAGCAGGTTCAGTATTTCCCCGGCAAGTTCGTGAATGCCGACCTGGACAAAGCGTCACTGGAGAACGAACGCAATGCCATCGTATTGACTACCAACGACAAGCAAACGGTGACCTTCGTCCAGGTGGCCGGACTGATCGCACGCCGCATCTTGTGTTACGTCAAGGCGGGCGATGTGCTGACACGCGGCCAGCGTTACGGCTTCATCCGCTTCGGTTCGCGTGTGGACGTGTATCTGCCTGTGGATGCCGATGTCAAAGTCAGCATCGGTGACAAGGTGTCGGCGACCGCGACTGTCTTGGCAATGTTGGCGCAAAACGGTTAATCTGCGGGCATGGACGAATTCAATACACGCAAACCGATGACGCTGCGCAAACGCGGCATTTATTTGCTCCCCAATCTGTTTACCACGGGGGCTTTGTTTGCCGGTTTTTACGCCATCGTCCAGGCCATGAACAATAAATTCGAGATCGCCGCTGTGGCGATTTTTATTGCCATGGTGCTGGACGGTCTGGATGGTCGGGTCGCGCGTCTGACTCACACCCAGAGCGAATTCGGGGCGGAGTACGACAGTTTGTCAGACATGGTTTCGTTCGGTGTCGCCCCGTCCTTGGTGGTGTATGAATGGGCATTGAAGGGCTTGGGCAAATGGGGCTGGTTCGCCGCTTTCATTTATTGCTGTGCCACGGCATTGCGCCTGGCGCGCTTCAATACCAACATCGATGTGGTCGATAAACGCTATTTTCAAGGCTTGCCGAGTCCTGCGGCGGCGGCGTTGGTCGCCGGGTTTGTCTGGGTGATGCTGGATTACGGTTTCAAAGGTGAATCGGTGCGCTGGTATGCGGCGGCTATCGCGGTGTTTGCTGGTCTGAGTATGGTCAGTAACTTGCCGTTCTACAGCTTCAAAGATTTCAATATGCGCAAGAGCGTACCGTTCCTGGTGATTTTTTTGATCGCGATTGTTTTTATTCTCATTTCGAGTTACCCGCCGGGTGTGTTGTTCGGTTTGTTTTTGGCCTACGCCCTATCGGGTTTCGTGATGTGGTTCGTGCGCAGACGCAAAAACGCTCATCCTGTTGCATGAATGAACAAAACTGTTAATATCCAGCCCATGCATTTTTCCACGCACATCGCTTTGCTTCATTCCACGTTCAGCCTGCTGGCCGCGCTACTGCTGCGCGGCGCGCGCTAACTATTTCCCCCAAAAAAGTAAGCAAGCGCGGCGACTTCATACAAGCGTCGCAGGTTATGTCTATTTGCAGGAGCAAGTCATGTCTAACAAGTTAATTATTTTTGATACCACGTTGCGCGATGGCGAGCAGAGTCCCGGCGCGGCGATGACCCGCGAAATGAAGATACGCATCGCACGCCAATTGGAAAAACTGGGCGTGGATGTGATCGAAGCGGGTTTCGCGGCGGCGAGTCCCGGAGATTTTGCGGCGGTGCAATCCTTGGCGGAGATCATCACCGGGGCCACCGTGTGCTCCTTGGCGCGCGCCAGCGAGAATGATGTGCGCCGTGCCGGTGAGGCGATTAAGCCCGCTAAATCGGGACGCATACACACCTTCATCGCCACCAGCCCTATCCACATGCAACATAAGTTGCGCATGAGCCAGGACCAAGTGTTGGAACGCGCCGTGCAGGCCGTGAAGTGGGCGTTGGAATACACCGACGATGTGGAGTTCTCCGCCGAGGACGCGGTGCGCTCTGACATGGATTTTCTGGTGCAGGTGTTCGACGAAGTCATCAAGGCGGGAGCCAAGACGCTCAATGTGCCCGACACAGTGGGCTATTCCATTCCTTTCGCCTGGGGCGAACGCATGCGGCAACTGATCGCCCGCGTGCCGGATTCCGGCAAGGTGATCTGGTCCACGCATTGCCACAACGATCTGGGTTTGGCGGTGGCCAACTCCTTGTCCGCCGTGTTGAATGGTGCGCGTCAGGTCGAATGCACTATCAATGGCTTGGGCGAACGTGCCGGTAACGCCTCGTTGGAAGAAGTCGTGATGGCGGTGCGTACGCGCCGTGACATCTTCAATCTGGACACCCGCATCGACGCCACGCAGATCGTGCCGACCTCGAAGCTGGTGTCGAGTATCACCGGCTATCCGGTGCAGCCGAACAAGGCCATCGTGGGTGCGAACGCGTTCGCGCACGAGTCCGGCATCCATCAGGACGGCGTGCTCAAACACCGCGAGACCTACGAGATCATGCGTGCCGAAGACGTGGGCTGGAATGCCAACAAATTGAGCTTGGGCAAGTTGTCCGGGCGCAACGCCTTGCGCCAGCGTTTTGCCGCATTGAATATCGAGTTTGCCAGCGAAGAAGATTTTGTTGCCGCCTTTAATCGTTTCAAAGAACTGGCCGACCGCAAGCACGAGATATACGACGAGGACTTGCAGGCTCTGGTAAGCGAGGAGGCGGTGACCAAGGTCAGCGAGCATTACCGTCTGGTGTCCTTGCGCGCGCACTGCGAGACCGGAATTTTGCCCGTCGCCAAGGTCGTGATGAGTATAGGCAACACCGAACACGAGGCGGAGATGCAGGGTGGCGGGCCGGTCGATGCCACATTTCAGGCTATCGAAAAGATCGTGTCCAGCGGCACCGAGTTGCAACTGTACTCGGTGAACAACATCACCAGCGGCACGGATGCGCAGGGCGAGGTCACGGTGCGCCTGTCCAAGGGCGGGCGCATCGTCAACGGTCAGGGTGCGGATACCGACATCGTAGTGGCATCAGCCAAGGCGTATCTGAACGCCTTGAACAAGTTGCACAACAATGCCGAACGGGCCCATCCGCAGTTGTGATGCACCTTTCTTGCTGAGTTGCGTTGGTGTGTGAACCATCCACAAAGGCTAAAAAATAATTACCATTATCTATGGAAGGGATTACAATGACCCTAGGTATTATAGGTTATTGTCATTCGGTGGTTGCGTGATGTGTGAGTCCGTCGCTTTCTTTTGGGGTGTTGGGGGATTGCGCTCTCGGACTGTCGGAATGATTGGGTAGCCGTGATGCCGACTTTAAGTTTCTTCTAAATTACCAAGGAGAGTGAAAATGACCGAAGCGATAATTTTTATTGGTTTATTTCTTGTCACCGGACTGATCATCGTTATGGATGATGAGGGGTGGAGGTAAAAGCAATATCGGGTTAGTCGCGCAATGGATGACTAACACCGGGTGCAGTCAGGTTGTCGGGGTTGCATTTCAGAGGGGCGGCAGAAATTGCCGCCCCTCTTGTTTTTGATCAGGCCAACGTGAGTGAGTGAACGTATGCGCATGGCGCGGGGATTTATGTTGTAGCGGGTTTTGCAGTCCGCGCCAGCGCGACTAGTGCGGCACGGGCTTGCTGGGCATCCAGCACCGGCTCGGGGAAATCGATGCGCGACACCTCACCTTCCGCGCACAAATCGAAGCCGTCGCAATCTATACCCAGCATCGACACATCGAGCACCTCGCGTTGATGGAAGTGCTGACAGTAGTGACGCATGGTGTCCTGGTGGTCGGCGTTCATGTGGTCGATGATGCCGGCCTCTTGCTCGATCAGCGGGTAAGGTGGCACGCTGTACTGCCCCATGTCCACCCAGTGGATATTGCCGAAGCCGCCAATAAAGCGGATAGCGATGGGCCGGATGCGGTAGAAAGAAAAATCGTGCATCTGGAAATAACTCTGGGCTTCGGGGAAGTAACGCAAATAGCGCGTACCGATTGCGTCACGGTTGTTGATGATCTGCGCGTTGCCCAGCACGGTCACGCGTCCCTGAGTCTGGATATGCGAGTCGCGCTGGTCGTGTGTGATGAGGCTGACACGCGCATCATGCAAGATGTTCTTGGTGTGTTCGGCGAGGCTACTGATGAGAATGATCAGACTGCCGTCGTGATCGGCCAGATACGGCGTGATCGAACCGAAGGGAAAACCGTCGAACTTTTTCGATAAGGTGCACAGCACGCCATAGCGGTGAGTGCGCAGCATCTGTCTGGCTTCTACGGCAGGGTTACTCATTGGACAAGTTTAAGTGCGGTGTGGGCGAGCCGTTTACCCAGCGCGATGCACAATTTCTTTTCCGCTTCGCTGATAGGCGTGTCGCTGGCGAGTCCCGCGACGTGGCTCGCGCCATAGGGCGTGCCGCCACTTTGCGTAAGGCTGAGTTCGGGTTCGGAATAGGGGATGCCGATGATGACCATGCCGTGGTGCAGCAGGGGCAACATCATCGACAGCAGGGTGGTTTCCTGTCCGCCGTGCATGCTGCTGCTTGAGGTGAACACGGCGGCGGGTTTGCCTGCCAGCGCGTGCTGCATCCACAAGCCGCCCGTGCCATCCCAAAAATATTTTAGCGGTGCGGCCATGTTGCCGAAGCGTGTCGGGCTGCCGAGAGCCAGGCCGATACATTCGTTGAGATCGTTCAATTCCACGTAGGGTGCGCCGCTGTCCGGGATGCCGGGTTCGGTGGATTCGCACACTGTCGATATCTTCGGCACGGTGCGCAGTCGGGCGCGAACACCGGCTACCTGCTCGATGCCGCGCGCGATGAGTTGCGCCATTTGCCGCGTCGCGCCGTGTTGGCTGTAATACAGCACCAGGATTTCTTTGTCGGTTATCATGCCGCGATTATAGAGAATGCTTTTTGCCATGCGGAAAAATTTACACGACATTTGGAGCTTGCTGAGATTTGTGGCGATACGCTTCAATGAGGATCATTGCGGCCAGGCCGCCGCCAGCCTGACCTTTACCACCTTGCTGTCATTGGTGCCGATGCTCACTATTGCCCTGACGATGTTCTCGGCCTTTCCCGTATTTGATGATTTTGCCGCGCAGATAAAAATCTATTTGTTGAGCAACATGTTGCCGGATAAAGCGGGCACGATCATCTCGCATTACATGGAGCAATTCGCTGAAAGCGCGACGCGCCTCACCGCCGTGGGTATCGTGTTTCTCGCGGTCACGGCCATGTCGATGATGCTCACCATAGATAAGGCGTTCCACGTGATCTGGCGCGTGTCGCGCCCGCGCCCTTTGCTGAAACGTCTGGTGGTGTATTGGGCGATTCTGACGCTCGCGCCCCTGCTGATAGGCGCGAGTCTGTCGCTCACTTCATGGCTGGTCGGCTTGTCCATGGGCTATGCCAAAGACATCCCGTTGTTCGGCGTGGGTGCGTTGAAGATATTGCCCACACTGCTCACCACCGTGGCTTTTACTTTGCTGTTCCGGCTCGTGCCCAACCGCTATGTGCCGTTCGCCCACGCCTTGATCGGCGCGCTGGTCGCCGCCATCTTGTTCGAGGCGATGAATCGCGGCTTCGGCAGTTTCATCAGCCATTTCCCCACCTACAAATTAGTCTATGGCGCGTTCGCCAGCGTGCCGATCTTCCTGATGTGGATCTATCTATCCTGGCTCATCATCCTGTTCGGCGCGGTGATCGCCGCGTCGCTCTCACACTGGCGCATGCCCGACGTGCAGAATCAGCCGCCCGTCATGCACATGCTGCACGCCTTGCGCATGCTGCAACTCCTGTCGCAAGGTTTGCAGCATGGACATGTCACCACCTTCGCGGACATGTCGAAAAAACTACGGCTGGGTTATGACGCGCTGGAACAATTGCTGGACAAATTGCAAGCCGCGCAACTCGTCTGCAAGACCGAAGGGCAAGGCTGGGTGATGATGCGCGATGCGGAACACATCCGCGTCACCGAGCTGTTGCAACTATTCGCGCTCGACCGTCACGCGCTGGGTGGCGAAGCGCATGGCGGACCGTTGCAAAGCTGGCTGGCTGGGTGTGTGGAAAGAATGGAACAGAACACGGACGTGACGCTACAAAACTTGTTTGAACAATGAGTGTGATTCCGGAAGTGAACTGTTCAAACAGAAATGGTAAGGTTCGTTATTCCTGCACTATTCCATTAACCGCCGACTGCGCCCCAGCTGCTGTTGGTGCTGATGTTTGAACCGCTGATTTTCCGCCTTCGATTTTATTCCCTATCCACCCTGCGATCGCACCTGTGCCGGAAGAGGCAATGGTTGCGACTGTGAAGACTACGACATTCAACGTGAAGCCCTTTTGGATGTCCTGTTCCAGCAACAAACGACGCACATACCAAGCGGTGACAAAGAAGACGGCGGTGGAGAACAACAGATTCCAAGTAAAGGTCATGGCAAACATGATGACTTGCTGAGTTGGGTGTGCGGCGGATTATATCAAGCGAGTGTTGTCCTTGCCCGCCTCCGCCATTTGCGATTTAATGCGCGACGTTTTTTATTCGTTGGGGAATCACCATGAAACTTTTGGAAACACTTTTTGAAGGTACGCTGTGGAACAGTCGCTTCGTGATTATCGCGGCGGTGATCGGCAGCCTGCTGGCGGGCTTTGCGATCTTTTACATGGCGACCGTGGATGTGGTGAACTTGTTCCTGCATGCCCTGCATTATGCCGACTCCAGCCTGACTGACGAAGCGCGCAAGGCACTGCATGACAGCACCGTCACGCATATCGTGGAGGTGGTGGACGGCTACCTGCTGGCGACGGTGATGCTGATTTTTTCGCTGGGTCTGTACGAGTTGTTTATCAGCGACATTGATCAGGCGCACGGCAGCAAGGCCTCCAGCAAGATTTTGGTGATCAGCAGTCTGGATGATTTGAAGTCGCGTTTGGCCAAAGTGATTTTGATGATCCTGATCGTGACCTTGTTTCAGGAGGCAATCAACATGAAGCTGACTACGCCGCTGGATCTGGTGTATCTGGGCGCGAGCATCGCGCTGATCGCGCTGGCGTTATACCTCAGCCATGCGGCAGAAGGGAACGCGCATGGCGATGAGGGCTCCGCACAGGATGAGGCATCCGAACATGAGCCGGCCCATGCTGCGCCTGAAAAGCACGGCCACTGATTGCCGGGCAGCTGCGCTGGTAGGGCTGTGCCTGCTGGCCTCATTACCTGTTTTTGCAGGCGATTTTTCGGTGCGGGATCTGCACGGCAAGACGCACAGTCTGGCGGCGCATCGCGGCCAGTGGGTGCTGGTGAATTTCTGGGGTACCTGGTGCCCGCCATGTCTGAGCGAGATTCCCGAACTGAACAGTTTGCAGGCCGCGCATAAAAACCTGGTGGTCATCGGTGTGGCGATGCAGTCGGGAACGCGTGCCGAGGTGGCGGATTTTGTTGGCGCGCATCAGATGGTGTATCCGGTCGTGATGGGCTCGCGCGCGATCACCGAACAAATCCGTTCAGCCGCATCTTTCAAAGAGGGACTCGAAGGGCTGCCGACCAGTTTTTTGTTCGGGCCCAAAGGCGAGCTGGTCTATGACCAGGCCGGGGAGATCACACGCAAAACCATAGAGAGATTGATGCAGGGCAGGAAGCCTAACTAGCCGCGATATATTTGGTGACAGCGGGGTGCGGCAATGCCCAATGATTGCGCCAGGCGGCGCGCACCATGTTCGGATATTCCGGTTTTCCCAGGCTGCCGTTGTAACGCCCCAAGGCGCGGAACAGGTCGCCGTGTTCCATATCCAGATAATGTCGCAGGATGGTGCAGCCATAACGCAGGTTGATGCGCAGGTGGAACAGGTTGTGTTCACTGGTGCCGATCTCGTCCACCCAGAATGGCATGACTTGCATGTAGCCGCGTGCGCCGACGCTGGACACGGAATATTTTTTGAAGCCGCTTTCGACTTCGATCAGACCCAGTACCAGTTCGGGGTCCAGACCCGCCCGTGTGGCTTCGTAATGCACGGTTTTGAGAAAATCGAGCCGTTCATTGGGATTGGGGAAGCGTTTTGCCAGACGGCGCGACATTTCGTTCAGCCAAGCATCAGCTTCGTACTGGCTGGCAAAGGCGAGTTTGGGCGAGGCTTGATCCGAGACGCTGCGCTGCATGACGGCGCGCACACTGGCCGACAGCGGCGAATAGACTTGCGCGCCGGCAAATGCGGTGGGGGAAAACAGCAACAGGATCAAGGATGTGTGATTCAGGATTCGGAAAACAGGATACCGGGACGAAGCAGCGCGGCGGGTTGCGCTTTTCCCCGTATCCTGAATTCTGAATTCTGAATTTTGCTTTTTCACAATTTTGATTTTACGAACTCCAGCGCGTTTTGCAAGGGAATGCTTTGCGCTTCCTGGTCGCGTCGTCCCTGATATTCCAGCATGCCTTCTTTCAAACCCCGATCACCGATGACGATGCGATGCGGGATGCCGATCAATTCCATGTCGGCGAACATCACGCCCGGACGCTCGTCGCGATCATCCAGCAACACCTCGACTCCCGCCGCTTGCAGCCCGGCATAAAGTTGCAGCGCGGCGTTGCGCACCGCCTCGCTTTTGCCCATGCCGATAGGCACGATGGCAATCTGGAACGGCGCGATCGCCGCCGGAACAGCGATGCCGCGCGCGTCGAAATTCTGCTCGATGGCAGCCGCGACGATGCGCGAAACCCCGATGCCATAACAGCCCATCTCGATGATCTGCGCTTTGCCTTGCGCGTCCAGATACGTGGCCTTGAGGGCCTCGGCGTATTTGGTGCGCAGCTGGAAGATGTGCCCGACCTCGATGCCTCTGCACAGTTCCAGCACGCCTTTGCCGTCTGGCGAAGCATCTCCCGCGACCACGTTGCGGATGTCCGCGACGATATCAGGCTCGGGCAGGTCGCGTCCCCAATTCACGCCGGCGGTATGGAACTTTGGCTGGTTCGCGCCGCACACGAAATCGCTCATCGCTGCCACAGTGTGATCGGCGATGACGCGCACCTTGCTGCGGTCGATGCCGACCGGCCCCAGGAATCCCGCCGGGCAATTGAAGAATTCGCGCAGCTCATCATCGCGCGCAAAACGGAAATCATTCAGCCCTTCGAGCTTGCTCACCTTGACTTCATTGAGCGAGTGATCGCCGCGCAACAGCATGAGGTGCAGTCGATCGTTGGCGACCAAGGCTAATAATTTAACGGTGCGTTGCAGAGGGATGCCCAACAGCTCGGCCACTTGTTCGCAGGTCGTCTGCTTGGGGGTGTCCACTTTGCGCATCAGTTCCGTTGCGGCAGCGCGCGGCGTGTTAGGCGGCAAGGCCTGTGCCAGTTCCACGTTCGCCGCGTAGTCGGAAGTGGGGCAGAACGCCAGCGCGTCTTCACCCGAATCGGCCAGCACATGAAACTCGTGCGAGCCGCTGCCGCCGATGGCACCGGTGTCCGCCGCGACGGCGCGGAACTGCAGGCCCAAGCGCGTGAAGATGCGGCTGTAGGTGTCGTACATCACTTGATAGGTCTTTTCCAGGCTGGCGAAATCGGCATGGAATGAATAGGCATCTTTCATCAGGAATTCGCGCGCGCGCATCACGCCGAAACGCGGGCGCACCTCGTCGCGGAACTTGGTTTGTATCTGGTAAAAATTGACCGGCATCTGGCGATAGCTTTTGATCTCGCGGCGCGCGATGTCGGTGATGACTTCTTCGTGCGTCGGGCCGAAACAGAACAGATTGTTGTGCCGGTCGGTGATCTTGAGCATCTGCGGGCCGAACACTTCCCAGCGTCCGGTCTCCTGCCACAGTTCTGCGGGTTGCACGGCGGGCATCAGCAATTCGATCGCGCCGCTGCGGTTCATCTCCTCGCGCACGATGGTTTCCACTTTGCGCAAGGCGCGCAAACCGACGGGCATCCAGGTGTATAAACCGCTGGAAAGTTTTTTGATGTAGCCGGCGCGCACCATCAGTTTGTGGCTGGGCAACTCGGCTTCGGCGGGGGCTTCTTTTTGGGTGCTGATGAAAAATTGGGAGACACGCATGATTCGGACATCGACTCGAAAAAACAAGGGCGCGATTCTACCGTGAATGCGCTGAACCCGGTACATTCGCGGCATTTGCGCTTTCCATAAAAGGCGAAGTATGAAAGAATCCGCGCATTGAAATTAACCGAATAGAGTTGCACATGGTAGACCGAGACGGCTATAGACCGAATGTCGGCATCATCATCACCAATGACAGGAATCAGGTGTTCTGGGGCAAGCGAGTCAGGCAACACGCATGGCAGTTTCCGCAGGGTGGAATACAGCATGGTGAGAATCCGGAGCAGGCCATGTACCGCGAGTTGCACGAAGAAGTCGGCTTGTTGCCGCAGCATGTCAAGATACTCGGACGTACCCGTGAATGGATGCGTTACGATGTCCCGCAAAGCTGGAGCAAGCGCGAATCCCGTAGTAACTATCGCGGACAAAAACAAATCTGGTTCTTGTTGCGCCTGATGGGTCGTGATTGTGATGTTTGCCTGCGCGCCTGCGCGCACCCTGAATTTGACGCGTGGCGCTGGACGGATTATTGGCTGGACATCGGTGCGGTAATCGAGTTCAAGCGCGAGGTCTATACGCAGGCACTGAACGAGCTGGTGCGCTACCTGCCCGACAACCATAAACATCTGGCGCGCTAACGACGAACGAATTTGTACCGCATAATTTTTAAGGAGCTTCGACTATGACCAAAGAATACGCTGCATTGAAATCCACACCGCTTAAGACGGGTTCCGGTTTTGTCCGTCCGGTGCAAACGTTGCCGGAACACGTCAAGCTGGCCAACCCTGCTCTGGATGTGATGACCGATTTGACCAAGGTCTCGGTCATTAGCGTGCGCGCCAAGACCGCCATGGACCGGGCCAACGCCAAGATGATTCGTTACGGTGTGCGTCTGCTGCTGGTGCTGGATGACAATGACCAGGTGGCGGGATTGCTGACTGCGAGCGACGTGCTGGGGGAAAAGCCCATGCACTTTTTGCAGAATATGGGCGGCACCCACGCCGACATCATGGTGCGCGACATCATGTCCACGCAGCGCGAGTTGCAGGTGTTGAATATTGCGGACGTGAAAACCGCTACCGTGGGCAATATCGTTGCCAGCCTGAAAAAGTCCGGCAGACAACACGCGTTGGTAGTTGCGGAAGGCGCGGATGGCAAGCAATCGGTGTGCGGATTGTTTTCTCTTACCCAGATCGCCCGCCAGCTGGGCGCGCAGATCCAAACCTTTGAACTGGCGCGCACCTTCGCTGAAATCGAGGCGGTGATCGCGCAAAGCTGATTTTTCTCCACGATTCATTTACCAGGGCAGGGCTATGAACATATTATGTCAGCGTGTGTTGTTGGGTGCGTGTTTGGCGGCATTGGCCGCCTGTTCGACAGTCGGGGACGAGAATAACGGGCTGCTTTCACGGGACAATGTCCTGCATACCGGCGGCGGCAAGCTGACGGAAAAATATGAGGTGAAAAATGCGGCGGTGTTGCGTATCCGTCCTTACACCGACGAACGTGCGGAGAAAAATCCGCGCTTGCTGGGTGAGCTCAAGACGCGCGTGTTCGGACTGGAAGGTAACGAGCTGGTTGTCGATCACGATGTGGCGAGCATCGCGACCGCATCGCTCAGGAAACAATTCCAGAAGGCCGGATTCCCCGTGCTGGAAGACGGTTCGACCCAGGCTTCCGTATTCGAGTTGTCGGGCGTAGTAAAGACCTTGACGCTGAATAGCCGCGACCGTGACGACATCACTATTGCGATCGAGACCAGCGTGACTGATGTGGCGACCGGGAAAGTAATCTGGTCGGCATTGGTCAGCGAGAAAAACAACCGTTTTGCCGGCGTGTCGGGCGATACCAAAGCGGATCTAGTTGATTATCTGAATCGTGAAATGCGCATCGCCAGCGACAAGACCGTGGACGCGGTCAACACGTTGCTGATGGCGACTTATCCCGCTTTGTTCAACCTGATACCGGGGACAAAAACGATCTCCGGGGTCACTGTGCTGTCGGCACCGTCCGCAGCTGTCGTTCCGGCTGCTGAAGCGGCGTTGGTCGCCGCGCCGCCGGCCTACACCCCCCACGCCAGTGCGACGATGGGCTTGTTGGTGTTGAGCAGCAAGCCGTCACGCGCCAAAGTGTATCTGGATGGTGTCTACTACGGGATGACTCCCTTGCGTGCCGAGATCGAACCCGGTGTGCATAGCGTGGAGGTCAAACTCGAAGGCTACAAAACCGCCAGCGAAAAAGTCTCGGTGCGTAGAAGCGACGACACGGAACTGGAGTTGACGCTAGATCATTAAGCCGCGATTCGAGCAACAAAAAGCCCGCGCAAAGCGGGCTTTTTGTTGGCTGCGATTTGTTATTGATGCGCTCGATGTTCGTCGCATATCCAGTCGGACAGTTGCAGCAAGATCGTCTCGACTTCGCCGATGGCGGGCGACAGATGCAGGGTCAGTCCGGGATGCCGCGCTTGAATGTGCGCGATGAGTATGGGCAGGTCTTGTTTGAGATGACCGCCGCGCGCGAGGAACATCGGGATGAGTGTGATGTGACGCGCGCCTTGTTCATCCAGGCGGCTGATGGTATCGGTCAGTGTCGGCGGCATCAGCTCCAAAAACGCCAGCACCACGGGCGTGTCGGGCAGGCGGGCCTGAATCTGCGCGCGTATCTTTGCAAAGGGCTGCGCCCACTCAGGATCGCGCGCGCCGTGGGCGAAGAGCACGATCGCGGAGGACATCAGTGTTTGCCTGTGCTGCCGAACCCCCCCGCACCGCGTTCGCTCAACGGGAACGCTTCCACGATATTGAACTGCGCTCGCATCACCGGCACGATGACCAGTTGCGCCATGCGTTCCATCGGCATGAGCGTGAACGGGATCTGGCTGCGATTCCACAGCGACACGAATATCTGCCCCTGATAATCCGAATCGATCAGTCCGACCAGATTGCCCAGCACGATGCCGTGCTTATGCCCCAGTCCCGAGCGTGGCAGGATCATGGCGGCATAGCCTGGGTCGGCCAGATGGATGGCGATGCCGCTGGGGATCAGCTCGCATTGTTTGGGCTGGATCACCATGGCGTGTTCGATGCAGGCGCGCAGATCGATGCCCGCCGAGCCGTTGGTTGCGTAGCTGGGCATGTTCTCGTGCAAGCGCGGGTCGAGGATTTTGACATCGACGGACAAGTGTTTCATTGCTTTGCTCCTTGAAAGCGTTGTGCGATATGTTGCATGAGTGATCGTGCGAGCGTGAGTTTGTCGCCGCGCGGCAGGGCATGGCTGCCATGGTCGTCGAACAACACCAATTCGTTTTCGTCGCTGCCGATGGCGTGCTGCGCGATGTTGCCCACCAGCAGCGGCAATTTTTTCGCACGGCGTTTTTGCTCCGCATACTCGTAAAGGTTTTCACTTTCCGCAGCGAAACCCACGCAGAACGGCGGCTTGGGCAGATTGGCCACGAACGCAAGGATGTCCGGATTGGGGAGCAGCTCCAGCGTCAATGCCGCATCGCGCTTCTTGATTTTTTGTTCGCTGACGTGAGCCGCGCGATAGTCCGCCACCGCCGCCACGCCGATGAAAATCGCGCAGTCGCTGACGTGTTGTTGCACCGCCGCAAACATCTGCGCGGCACTGGTCACATCCACGATGTGCGCGCCGACGGGTCGGGCGAGTGCGGTCGGGCCGGACACCAGCGTGACTTGCGCGCCCAGCTCCAGCGCGGCTTGCGCGATGGCATAGCCCATCTTGCCGGAGCTGCGATTGGTGATGCCGCGCACCGCGTCTATCGCCTCATAAGTCGGCCCGGCGGTGATGAGGATTTTTACACCCGACAATAGCTCATGATCCCCGTTTGCGGGGCGCATGCGCTTGCTTAGGATCGTGGTGATGTCTTGCGCCAGTTCCGCCGCTTCCAGCATGCGTCCCATGCCCTCTTCGCCGCACGCCTGGATGCCGCTGTCAGGCCCCAGCACGTGTACACCATCGGCACGAAGTTGCGCGACGTTGCGTTGCGTCGCGGCATTCAGCCACATCTCGCGGTTCATCGCGGGTGCGACGATCAGCGGACACACACGCGCCAGACACAGCGCGGATAGCAGATCATTCGCCAGACCGTGCGCCAGCTTGGCGATGAAATCGGCACTTGCGGGGGCGATCACGATGGCATCGGCGGCGCGGCTCAGATTGATATGCGCCATGCTGTTCGGCACGCTCGCATCCCACCGGTCGGTGAACACAGGCTTGCCCGACAAACCCTGCATCGTGGTCGGCGTGATGAAATGCGTCGCCGCTTCGGTCATCGCCACCTGTACCTCAACGCCTTGTTTTATCATCAGCCGCAGCAACTCTGCCGCCTTATAAGCCGCGATGCCGCCGGTGATACCCAATAAGATGCGGCCTGCCGACACGATGCGTTTTGTTTGAGCTTGTTCCATAATGTCGCGCATCTTACAAGAAAAGCCTGTCGCACAACTACCGAGTGGAGGGTGTATGTCGATTACGGATTGGCCCGAGGGTGAGCGTCCACGCGAAAAGCTGCTGGCGCGCAGCGCGGCGGCGTTGTCGGATGCGGAGTTGCTGGCGATCTTTTTGCGCACCGGGGTGACGGGCAAAAGCGCGGTGGATCTGGCGCGCGAGCTGCTCAATCGGTTCGGCAATCTCACCCAGTTGTTTGCCACCAGCGAGGCGGATTTTTGCGCGGTGCATGGCATGGGGCAGGCAAAGTTCGTGCAGTTGCAGGCGGTGCTGGAGATGTCGCGGCGCGCTTTGCAAGAGCGGTTGCAACGCGGCGACGCGCTCAATTCGCCGCACGCGGTACGCGATTATCTGTTGCTGCTTTTGAGCGGTCGTCAGCAGGAAGTATTTGTGGTGTTGTTTCTCGACACGCAACATCGTGTGCTCGCCAGCGAAGAGTTGTTTCAGGGCACGCTCAGCCAAACCAGTGTCTATCCCCGCGAGGTGGTCAAACGCGCGCTGGCGCACAACGCGGCGGCGGTCATCCTCGCGCACAACCACCCTTCCGGTGTCGCCGAACCCAGTTCGGCGGACGAGTTGATTACCGGCGTACTCAAACAGGCATTGGCTTTGGTGGATGTGCGGGTGCTGGATCATTTCATTGTGGCGGGTGGCGCGACACTGTCATTCGCGGAGCGCGGCTTGCTCTGATAAAAAGCCATTCGCCGTCACATCGCCTGCGCCAATATGGCTGACTTTGCGCACGGATTATGCCGACCTGACAGAACCCCCTGTCGCGCACCATCACGGTGCTTCCATCTGGTGCGCCACTAAAAATCCGCACCAAACTGGCTCTCCGGCCGGTTGGATTCGCCGACAAAAAAATCTCCAGTCTTTACAGGTCAGTCACTTAGAAAAGTGGAACGTATCTTGCGTACAATTCCGCTTTCGCACTACAGGAGAGAGAAATGGAAAATTTACCAAGCAGTCACGACGCGTTATTTATTTTGCTCGGCGCGATTATGGTGTTGGCGATGCACGCGGGTTTTGCTTTTTTGGAACTGGGCACGGTGCGCAAGAAAAATCAGGTGAACGCGCTGGTCAAGATCATGACCGACTTTGCGGTCTCGACACTGGCGTATTTCTTCATCGGCTACGTGATCGCATACGGTGTGAATTTTTTTACCGGCGCGGAGCAGCTTGCGCAGAAGAATGGTTATGAGTTGGTGAAGTTCTTTTTTCTGCTGACTTTCGCCGCCGCCATTCCCGCCATCGTTTCCGGCGGCATCGCCGAGCGTGCCAAATTCAATCCGCAAATGGCGGCGACCTTCATGCTGGTCGGTTTCGTCTATCCCTTCTTTGAAGGTATCGCGTGGAATCATCGCTTCGGTATCCAGGACTGGTTGAACGCGACCTTCGGTGCGGAGTTCCACGATTTCGCCGGCTCGGTGGTGGTGCATGCGGTCGGTGGTTGGGTGGGCTTGGCAGCGGTGCTGCTGCTGGGCGCGCGGCGCGGTCGCTACAACAAAGAAGGACGCATCTCGGCGCATCCGCCGTCCAGTATTCCCTTCCTCGCCTTGGGTGCGTGGATACTCACCGTCGGCTGGTTCGGCTTCAACGTGATGTCGGCGCAGACTATCAACAACATGAGCGGACTGGTCGCGGTGAATTCGCTGATGGCGATGGTGGGCGGCACGCTCACCGCATTGTGGTTCGGCAAGAACGATCCGGGCTTTTTGCATAACGGCCCATTGGCGGGACTGGTCGCGGTGTGCGCGGGTTCGGACCTCATGCATCCGATAGGCGCCCTGGTGGTGGGCGGAGTGGCGGGTGCGTTGTTCGTGGTGATGTTCACGCTCACGCAAAATCGCTGGAAGATCGACGACGTGCTGGGCGTGTGGCCGTTGCACGGATTATGCGGTGCGTGGGGCGGCATCGCGGCGGGCATCTTCGGGCTGAAGGCTCTCGGTGGTGTGGGTGGCGTGAGCTTCATGTCGCAACTGTGTGGCACGATACTGGGCATCGCCATCGCCTTGGCGGGGGGATTTGCGGTGTATGGCCTGTTGAAGAAAACCGTGGGCATCCGTCTGGATGCCGAAGAAGAGTTCAACGGTGCAGATCTGTCTATACACAAGATCAGCGCGACACCGGAACGCGAATCGGGTTGGTAGTCGGCTGTTGATGGTGTGAGTGGCAAAGTCTGTCGGAGAAAGAGAGCCGGGTCGGTTAGAATCGCCGGTGCAGGGTGGAATAGGTAGAAGTGCCTGTGTGAGGGGTGGGTCGTTCGGTTGACTGGTTCGGGTTGTGGCAACGATGAAGACCACACTTCGCGCTCAAAGAATGCCGGGGATTCGCCTGTTCATCTGCTGCCAAGCGGGTGCTCCTGCATATTGGTCGAAGAATTTCGGCAAGCCAACTCCCATTCAAAGATGCGATACAAGCGATGAACCTGCGCCATAGACCCGAGAAAAAACACTTCTTGTCCATCATCCTTAGTGCGCTGCTGTTCAGTGTGATCGCTTTACCCGCATCAGCAGACACACCATTGGTGAATGCCAACACCAAGATGCCCGCTCCTGTTCCAGTCTATTTCATCTACCCGCCGCTCCCACTGCTGTCTACGACCGATGAAGAGCTTGCCAGCGGTCGTGTGGTAGAAGGGCAATACGCCATGACCACGCCTGCCAGCAAGCACTGGCGCATCGCTTTCCTGTTCCCGCATTTGAAGGATCCTTACTGGATAGGCTGTGACTACGGCGTCATCAGCGAAGCAAAAAGATTGGGCGTGGCGGTGGATATATTTCCGGCAGATGGCTATGACGATCTGGTGGGCCAGTTGCTCAAAATGGATGATGTGATTGCAGCGAAGTACGATGCCATCGTCATTTCACCGATCAGCCTGAATGCCAACAATGCTTCGATTGCCAAAGCGCGCGCCCAGGGCATACCGGTGCTCGAACTGGCGAATGACAGCACCAGTGACGACTTGACGACCAAAGTCACCACCTCATTAAAAGGGATGGGGAACGATGCCACCGCATGGGTGATCCGCGATGCGCAACGGCGCGGCATGAAAGCCATCAATATCGCGCTGTTGCCCGGTCCTCGTGATGCCGGTTGGGTCAAGGGGGAGGTGGCAGGGACTCGCGAAACGGCACGCGCAGCACCCATCAAGGTCAATATCGTCGACATCAAGTACGGCGACAGTGACCGGATCGGTCAGACCCAATTGACCGATCAATTGCTGGCCGAACATGGACAAAACCTCGACTACATCATCGGTTGTACCGGTTGCGCGCCTGCCGCCATATTGCCTATCAAACAAGCCGGGCTGAGCAAGAAAATCCGTCTCGTCGCCTATGATCTGACCCGTGAAATTGCCGGACTCATACGCAAAGGCGAAATCGTCGCTGCGGTTGATACCCGGGGCGTGAGCCAGGCACGCGTAGCCATCAATACCGCAGTGGATTTTCTGGAGAGAAGGGCCAAGCAGCAGCCCGGCATCATTCTGATCAAACTCGGATTGGTGGACAAAGGTGGCTATGCGTCGTACCCGTTCAATGCTTCTACCGCCCCCGATGGGTTCATCCCTATCCTTTCCTACGTGCCGGGCAAAGCCAAGTAGACGAATATGAAAATCAGCAAACTAAGAGACAAGCTTTTGCTCAGTGCGGCCTCGGTCAGCATCGTGGTGGTACTGGTCGCCCTGCTGACAGTTTCCTGGGTCATCCGAGGGCAGCATTTGCAACGCTACGATGACGTGCTGGAAAAGGCGGCCAGTGTGATAGACGATCGCTTGTCCAAGGATAGCGGCAAGTTGCAGGAAGTATCTCGCCAACTGGCGAGACAGAAAAATCTCGGGGTGACCATCTGGTATCTGGAGCAATACGCATCATCGGAAATCGACCGTGAAACTTTGTTCAATACCTACCAGCAATTGACCAAGGATGCGGATAAGGCAAGGCGTGCCGCGAGTCTTTATAAGGTCGCCATTTACGATTCAGCAGGCAAGCTGGTTTCCTTTGCACGGTTGAGCAGGGACGGTGAACAGGCCGGCTTTATAGAGCGTTCGCCCGTCCCCGTGTTGCAGGTCGCAACGTTGAAAGAGGGTGAAGAGCCCAATCGGGACAACTTGCGGACATTGCAGAATGTCGCCGATCCGGGTTTTGAGTTGACGACTGGCATGCTGCTTCAGCACCCAAGCGTGCATTACACGGTCGTGGACGGCATGCTGGCCATGGAAAGTCGCACGCCTATCATGGGCGAGGTTTTCGACCGTGCCTCGGGAACACAGAAGCTCAAGCAGCTTGGTCTGGTTGTCATGCAACAAAAACTCGATCAGTCTTTTGTTGACCGGCTTGCCATGTTGACCGACACACATATCAATATATTCACCCGGCAAGGTTTCAGTGTCGGTAGCCTTGGCAGCTATCGAACCATCGATCCGGGTGGCACTGCGACGCACACGGCGGAACAAACAATCGGCGAGATCACCGTAGGAGACGATGGTTACTACCAAAGGCTGATGCCTGTCTATGCCGACAAAAGCCAGGTCGGAACCATCGCGGTGCTCTATTCCAAAGACATCGCCCAAAAGAACATCCGCGAAATGATCGCAATACTGGGGGCGATTGCAGCCGTCAGTCTGCTGGTGGTTTTTTCCCTGGCCTGGTATCTGGCCAACTCTATCGCCAGACCGCTCACTGTCCTCAGCCGCGTCTTCCGCGATGTGGCCAGCGGCGAGAGAAATACTGCGCGGCATGGCGACTTCATTGAACTGGAAACGGCGAAAGCGCGACAGGATGAGCTTGGGGATCTCACGCTGAGCTTTATCGCCATGAATGATGCGGTCAATCAGAAAATACAGGAGATCAACGAAATCAACGCATCCCTGGAAATGAAAGTCGAGGAGAGGACGGCCGCGCTGTCTGCCCGCGAGCAAGAGTCACGCAGCCTGATCGACAATTCTCCCGACACCATTGCTCGGTATGACCGTGAGTGCCGCCGCATCTACGCCAATCCGGCTCTGTGTGCATTGGGTGAAGGCGGTATTGCTGCGTTGCAAGGCAAGCGACCTTCAGAGTATCCCGGTGGCTTACCCTTCGAAAATTACGAGGCGAAGATCAAGCAGGTGTTCGCGACCGGCGCAGAGTCTCAGTTCGAATTGGAGTGGCCCAGTTTTAGGGCTTCGCTGCGATATGTGCATATCCGCTTGATACCCGAGCGTGATGCATCGGGCGCGATCGCCTCGGTGCTGGGGATAGGCCGCGACATTTCCGAGCGCAAGATAGCCGAGCGTGCACTAAAGGCATCGCTGCACCAGCTGGAAGAAAAAGAGTTGGCCAAGACCCGCTTCCTCGCCGCAGCAGGACACGATCTGCGGCAGCCGCTCACGGCAGCCAATCTGTTCATTGACGCCCTTAAATTCACCGCGCTAACCCCTGACCAGGGTCAAATCGTGCAACGCCTGGACCAGGCGATGACAAACTTTAACGAACTGCTCGATGCCTTGCTGAATGTGTCCAAGCTGGATGCGGGGGCGATCAAGCCGGAGTTCACTACGATTTCGCTCGGGATGATTTTCACCTGGATTGAAGACAGCTTCGCGCCGTTAGCCAGTCAAAAGCAGCTTCGCTTCAAGCTGTACTTCCCGTTGGACAAGACGCTGATCTTGCGTACCGACATCGGATTGCTCAAGTCCGTGCTGTCGAATCTTATTTCGAATGCGATCAAATACACCTTGCAGGGATCCATCCTGGTCAGTGCCAGACCACGCGGTGGCAAGGTGTTGTTCCAGATTTGGGACACCGGGATCGGTATCGCGGAGGATCAGATCGAACACATCTTTGACGAGTTCTATCAGGTCAACAACCCGCAACGCGACAGGACAAGCGGCCTAGGACTGGGGCTCGCTATCGTCAAGCGCGCGCTGGTACTGCTGGATGGAGGGGTCACCTGCCGCTCCCGGCCTGGGTATGGATCTGTGTTCGGATTCCACCTGCCTGTGGTCAGCACGCCTGTGGTCAGCACGGCAAACGGGCAGCTGGAGGATGCCGACATTTCGGAGACTCTGGAATTTGCAGCCAACCGTTCATTTGTGCGCGGCAAACATTTCGTGGTGGTGGAAGACGATGTGCTGGTCGCGGATGCTTTGCGCAAAACGCTGGAGATGATGGGCGGCGAAGTGACCTGTTTCGCTAACGCGGAACACGCCCTGCAGCACCCGAATATCGGCAACGCCGATTGCTATATCGTGGATTACATGCTGCCCGGTGAAGTGGATGGCATTAGTTTCCTGCTCGGGCTGCGCGAGCAACAGCACAAGCCTGTCTGCGCGGTGATGATGTCCGGCAATACCTCGTCTTCTTTCATTCGCCAGACAGAGCGGTTTGATTGGCCGGTGCTGCATAAGCCGGTCAATATGCCCAGGCTCATCGCCAGGCTTGATGAGCAATATGGCAGGGATGTTTGAGTGCAAGCAGAAGCCGACCACCTCATGGTAGTGGGTGATGAAGCTGCAAGTCCTGCGGGTTTTTCATACTCGCCGCAAGTTGCCTAACGCTGGGTGAACGTTGGGGATGTTCCATGAAAAAGGCAGTCTTATGGACTGCTTTTTTTATTCGCTTTCCAGTTTGTCGGACGGGGTGAAAGTCCAGGTGCGGGTGATGGTGAGGATGTCGGTGTCGCGCCGGATGTCGGCGGGCAGCGGCGGGTAGGGCGCGGCGAGTCTGACGATGCGCATCGCGGCCGCATCCAGGATGCGTTGCCCGGATGAGCGGCTGACTTCGACACTCTCGATAGTGCCATCGGCCTTGATTGATACGCTGAGCTGTAACTTGCCGTAGATCTGTTCGCGGCGGGCCTGCTCGGGATAATTCAGGTTGCCGATGCGTTCGACCTTGACCCGCCAGTCTTCGATGTATTGCGCGAAGCGATATTCCTGGGTGCGCGCGCCGATGAAGGTGCGTCTGGGCATGCGTTGATACGCCTCCTGATTCTTGTTGATCTGCGCCTCCAGACGGATGATCTCCAGGCTTTTTTGCACCAGGTCTTCTCCGGTCATGGTGGCGTTGCTGGTCTGTTTGACCAGCTCGGGCTGCGCCACGCTGCGATCGTTTTTCAGCTGTGTCAGCAGTTTTTTGGACTCTGCTTCCAGTGTGGCGAGGTGCTTTGCAGTTTGTTCGGGAGTGAAGCGCGTGTCGTCTTGCAGTGTGGGCAGCGGCGTTTTGGCCTGGCGGTCTTCGGGGGTGTTACCGCCTCCATCGAGATTGGCTTGCGCCAGTGCGTCGGCTTGCTGGGGGCTGGATTGGGATTTGCTGTTGACCAGCACCACTTGCAATGGCTGCATGATGTTCACGGCCTGATGCGGGTCGGGCAATACCAGCGTCACGCCCCACAGCGCGAAGGCGTGGAAGGCGATAGAGAACAGCATGGATGCCGACAGACGTTTGTTTAACGTGGCGATCAAGCCGCCTCCTCCGTTGCCACGGCCGCGACGGCCGGTGTCTCGACCGAGATGAAGCGGGTATGCAGGTTGAGGTCGAGCAGATCGATGTCACCCACGCCCAGCGTGACTTTGCTGCCAGCGGGTTGTTCGGGCATGGAATGCGCCTTGAATACCAGGGGGATATTGGTGAGTTTCACCAGATTTTCACGCAGCACGATGGCCGTGATTTCTTCGATATTTTCCTGCTGCAAATAACGCAGGCACCAGTAGCGTTCCATCTGGCGTTGGAAGTCGTTGTAGATGCCGTACATGGTCTCGAAGTCGCGCACCACCGCGTACAGCGCGGGATCGTTCTTGGCATACACCGGCTCGCTGTCGTTCAGCATGGCGATGATCTGGCGTTGGTTGACCATGTCCACATAGCGGCGCAGCGGTGAGCTCGACCACATGTATTGCGCCACGCCCAAGCCCTGATGGGGTGCTGCCACCGTGCTCATCTTCACCTTGCCGTTGTTCTGCGTGCGGTAGATGCCGGGGAAGCCGTGTTCGTCCAGCTGCTTGCCCCAGGTGCTGTTGACCAGGATCATCAGTTCGGAGACGACCTTGTCTATGGGTGAGCCGCGTCGGCGCGTGGTAATGCTGACGCGGTCGTCCACAATGTTGAAGTTGTAATCAACCTGCGAAGTGCTGTTGTCGGAAGCTTTGCCGCGCAACGCTTCCAGCTTGTTGGCGAAGTCCCACAAGAGTTTCAGCTCGGGCGCGTAGGCGTAATCCAGCTTGCCCGCCGCCAGCGTCTCCTCATTGAACAAAGGCTCCAGCGTGTCATGGCGCAAGTTGGCCGCGATGTGCACGCGCTCGACGCGACTCTCGCTGGCGGTGATGAGCAAGGATTCGCAATCGACTTCGAGATACATGGAGAGCGCGGGACAGACGTGATCGGCATTCAGCGTGAAGGCCTGCACCACACTTTCCGGCAGCATGGTGATCTTTTGCCCCGGCATATACACGGTGGAAAGTCGGCTGCCTGCGATGGCATCGCCCGCCGAATCGCGCGGCAAACCCAGCGCGGGTGCGGCGATATGCACGCCGATTCGCCAATGACCGTTGGCCAGTTTCTCGATCGAGAACGCATCGTCGATCTCGGTGGTGCTGGCATCGTCGATGCTGAATGCCTGTGCCGTGGCCAGCGGCAGCTCCGCCCAAGTACCCAGTTCGACGGCAGGGAAGTCCGTGCCTTTGGGGAAGTTCTCGAACAGGAATTTATTCAAGTGGAAATCGTGCGTGGAAGGCAACGCGCCGCAGCGATGCAACAGGTGCGCGGCGGACAGATGCGTTGCGGCACACGCCGCCTCCAATGCCTTGACTTCTATGGTGTTGCGGTCGGGCTGGTAGAGCAGATGCTTGAGATGATCGGCGAAGTCGGCAGGCAATTCGAACTGGCAAAGCTGTTCGGTGTAGCGCGCTTGAGTCGCCAGTTGCAGACGCTTCTTTTCCGCACCGGCGAGCGCGGCTTTGAGCACATCGGCAGGTGCGGCGCGGTAGCGGCCTTTGCCCTTGCGGTGGAAATAGATCGGCGCGCCATGCAGACGCAACATCACCGCAGCAGATTCCACAGGGCTGGGTTTGTGGCCGTAGTATTCCTCGGCGGTCTGCTCGAAAGCGAATTCGTCGGGTGGGCAGCACTCCCACAGGAACTCGGTCTCGATCTGTTCCGCCATCGACTCCGCCTGCGCCATGAATTCACCCAGCGCGGGCTGGGTGAAACGCAGCATCACGTTCGCCGCCTTGATCTTGCTGCGCTTGCCGGACAGGCTTTCGATCTGTAGTGAGCTGGTGTTGTCGGTCATGATGCTGCCGACCTTGAAACTGCCGTCTTCTTCGTAAAGGATGTTCATCAGATAACTGCGGAAAAATTAGCGGCGGATTATAGCAGCTCGGGCGATTTCGGTTTTTCGCGGGCGGCAACAAAAAAGCCGACTCGCGTCGGCTTCTTCCGGGTGCGTCACCCTGTATCAAGTCATTGCGTGTCACGACCGGACGTTAGATCACTCCCGCCAGATGCGCCTGTTCATCCGCAAAATAACTGGAACGCACCATCGGTCCGCACGCGGCGTGATCGAAACCCATTGCTTTCGCTTCGCGTTCAAACATCGCAAACGTCTCCAGCGGCACATAGCGCAGCACCGGCAGATGACCGTCGGATGGTTGCAGATATTGGCCTATGGTCAGCATATTCACATCGTGGTCACGCAGGTCGCGCATCACTTGCAGCACTTCCTCGTCGGTCTCGCCCAAGCCCAGCATCACGCCGGATTTGGTGGGGATAGTTGGGAAGCGTGCTTTGAAATCTTTGAGCAGTTTGAGCGAATGCGCGTAGTCCGCGCCGGGGCGCGCGAGTTTGTACAAGCGCGGCACGGTCTCCAGATTATGGTTCAGCACATCGGGCAAACTGATTGCCAGCGCGTCCAAGGCTTCGTCCAAGCGACCGCGAAAATCGGGCACAAGAATCTCTAAACGCGTGTCGGGTGAGCTGATGCGTATCGCGCTCAAACAGTCGCTGAAATGCTGTGCGCCACCGTCGCGCAAATCGTCGCGATCCACGCTGGTGATGACCACGTATTTCAGCTTCAGCAGGCCGATGGAGCGCGCCAGATTGGCGGGTTCATCGGCATCGGGCGGCAGCGGTTTGCCGTGCGCCACATCGCAGAACGGGCAACGCCGCGTGCACACATCGCCCAAAATCATAAACGTCGCCGTGCCTTTGCTGAAACACTCGCCGATGTTCGGGCAGGACGCTTCCTCGCACACCGTGTGCAGACTGTGTTCGCGCAACATGCGCTTCACCTCGTTGTAGCCCGCGCCGCTGCCCGACTTCACGCGTATCCAGTCGGGTTTGCGCAAGCGTTCCTGTAGCGGAATGATCTTGATCGGATTGCGCGCCGTCTTGGCTGCGCCGGTTTGTTTGTTGCTTATTTCACTCATGCGATATTCTTGGTGGGGTTGGTGAGGAGATTGACGGCAAGGCTACCTGCCGAATTATTGAGCCGATTATCGTTCGTCCATACTGCGGTGCAGCCATGATATTGGACTGTCGCTAAATGCAGTGCATCCGGTGTTTTAAGGCTATGCAGGGCGCGGAGTTCTGCGGCGCGTTGATATACCTCAGGGGGCATCTCAAAACAAACGCATTGCTCGAAGAATTTTTTATAGCGATTGAGTAACGCGGCATTTTTTGATCGAAGTGGCGCAACCAAACATTCCAGTTCAACTAGTGGTGAAATGCCAATCTGTTGTGTAGGCAGTTGAGCCAACGCTTGCGAAACAGCGATGCCAAATACAGGATGCTCCTCTACAAAGTAAATAACGGTGCAAGTATCGAGGTACACCAAGGATCTATCTAATCCCATGAGTGACGCTCCGCTTCGATCCCCGCATCAATCTCATCTGCGGAGCGGCGGTCTTGAATAGGCAGAGGGTGGTCTTTAGAGAATTGTAAAATCGCCGCCGCATTGCCACGTTCAGGAGTCATTCTTTTGGTGACAGGAAAATCCAGCACGGTGACGATGGCGCGCATCGGGGTATTGACATGGAATTCCTCTAACAAGCGAATTGCCCCCGAAGGTTCAATGATGGCTTCTATGGTTTGCAGCATGACTTATCCTTTTCTGTGGTCACTGCGACAGGGGCGGGTGTTGATGAACGCGCTTTTTCCAGCGCGGCATCGGGCAATAAATGGTTGTGATACAAGTCGGCGATCGGGAAGCACAAGTCATCGTCGCCCCACATCAATTCGCCATATTCGATGCGGTACGTAGCGAAGTGTGAAGGTTCGAGGCAGGAGCGAATATCGGGATGGCGCGAGTGTGAAAGAAATGGTTTGAAATTGACTGTTTTTACCACGCCATCGTCAAACGACAGACGCAGAGCGTAATCGCCAACCTGTTCCGTAGTCATGATGTTGATGGGTTTAATTTCAGCCTCCTTGAGATGAGTTCGGATTTTACAGGTTTATGCAGCACGAAAAAATCTATCCATTTGGCGATGATTTCACCTGCACGCAACTCGCGCCCCTGAAATTTTCCGTGTACGTGGATAGGTTCATGCTCATTGGCATAGAACATTACGATCAAGCCAAAATATTCGTAAAGCTTAGGCATCAAATCTCTCCTTGCTGCTACGCGGACTTATGCCGCCACTTTCTTGCTGCGCTTAGGCTTGGCGGTCGCCACGGGCAACAGGCTGGTGAGTTGCTGGTATCGCTCGAACAAAAACTCCACGCGTTGCGCGTCGTTGGCGAAAGCGGCTTTGCGGTAGCTGGCATCCACGGCGCGGTCGAGTTGCTGATGCGCTTTGACCAAGGCGGACGGCATGGTGAGCGGGTCGTAGAGGTCGGCGAGGGAGGCTGAGTTCGCTATGCTCTCACGCTCCCCCTCACCCCCGACCCCTCTCCCGCTTGCGGGCGAGGGGAGCATGAATTGAGCGCGTGCATCCAGCACGGCTTGTGCAGCGGCTTCGATGGCGGCGCGTCTTTTGCTCCCTTCCCCCGCCGGGGGAAGGGCTGGGGATGAGGGACTGTCCGTTCCATATTCGACAGTCGTTCCCTCACCCTCAATCCCTCTCCCGGTGGGAGAGGGAAGATCAGGCCACGGGAAATTGTTGTACACGATGGTAATTGAATATTGGTAGTCGCTTTTCAAACGTCCAGTAGTGTAGCGCATCCACGCCATGTGCATGGTAGAAGTCAGGATGCCAAAGTGGTACAGCGTGGCGTTGGGAAGTATACGAACTTTGTTGCTGCTCAATGTGTCCGGCTGCATAAAACCGATGGGGATGAAACGTCGCCGTTCAGATGAAACTTCCGGTATCACCAGATACGGCGCATCGGGAATATTCTCAACATGAAAACGCGTCGGTGTGGCAGCGAGTTTTTGTGTGGGCGCGCTTTTGCTGGCGAGGCGCGTTTGACGCACGGCTTCGATGCGCTTCATCGCTTCCGGCATTTTGCGCAATGCATCGGGCGGACAATCGCCCAACCACAAACACCAACGCTCATAACCGTTGATGAACTCATCCGCGCCTATCCAGCGGCGCATCCACTTTTCAGCTTGTGGTTCACGCGCGACGAACTCAGCTTTTTCTTGCGGCGTAAATAAATAATGCCCGCCATCAATCGGCTTATTACCGATGCCGATTTCCGGCACATCGCAAATGGGATGCTGACGATTGACCAGTACCACATCCGGCGCGTCCACCAAATAGGGATTGATGTTGCGCGCGGCAACGGCGTGTGCCGCGCCGCGTATATCTTCGTATTCGTAGATGGTTTTTTGCGCCACGTCGAACGCGCCGAAACCAATGATGACGCAATGCACCGCCGCTACGCCTCTAGCCTCGTTGCTCCAAGAAAATGTGCGATGGGCGAAATGGATATGCAGATGATATTTATTGAGCAGCTCGCCCCAAAGGATGCCGACTTGCTCGCCTTGGGTGATGGAGTTGGTGGAGACAAACGCGGCAGCGGTTTTACTCCCTCTCCCGCTTGCGGGAGAGGGTTGGGGTGAGGGGTGTTGAGTGGACGCTGGAGACAATTGCAAAGCTTGCCAAATGACTTCCATGACAGCTTCGGTTTCTTGCAATACCTCATTGTTCCAAAAACGCAGCACACGAATACCTTGTGCATTGAGGAATGCAGTCCGTGTTTCGTCATAGTTAGCTTGTTCTGAATGTTGTCCGCCATCTAACTCCACTGCGAGTTGATGTTCAACGCAATAAAAATCGAGGATGTAGCGTCCTATTGGATGTTGGCGACGAAACTTTGCAAGCGAAATTTCTCGCCCCCGTAATAGATGCCAAATCAGTTGTTCGGCATCGGTTTGATTTTTGCGCATTTCACGCGCATAAATTTTTATGTCCTCGGGTAATTTTTGTGGTGTGCGCGCGGTAAACAAACCCTCATCCCCAGCCCTTCCCCCGCACGCGGGGGAAGGGAGTTGATTCATATAGCGCGCCGCTTTGACATACCACGCCGCGACAAAATCCAGCAGGCCGCCATTTTTAATTTGCGCGAAGACATTTTGCACATCGGCGCGTTGTGCATCATCCATAAATTTCGCGCCGACAAAGGGCGGATTGCCCAGCACAAAACTGGCGCGCTCCGCTGGCAACACATCGTTCCAGTCCAGTGTGAGCGCGTTGCCGTTGACGATGTGCGGCGAGGTTTTGAGCGGGATGCGCGCGAAGTACATGCCGAATTCTTCCGACACGCGCACGTTCATCTGGTGGTCCATCAGCCATAGCGCGACTTGCGCGATTTGCGCCGGAAACTCTTCGATTTCGATACCGAAAAATTGGTCCACGTCCACGCTGATTTCCTGATGCACGTCGAGAAAGCGCGAGCCGGTGCTGTCATGCACGCAGCGCAGCACATCCAGTTCCAGCTTGCGCAATTCGCGGTAGGCAATCACCAGAAAATTTCCGCAGCCGCAGGCGGGGTCGAAAAAAGTCAGGGTACGCAGTTTTTTGTGGAACTCGAATAATTTATTTTTATTGCTTTTCACGCGCTGAAATTCGGCGTGCAACTCGTCCATAAATAAGGGCTGTATCAGCTTGAGTATATTTTCTTCGGAGGTGTAATGCGCGCCGATGTTGCGCCGCGCTTTGGCATCCATGATGCTTTGGAACAGCGCGCCGAATATGGCGGGCGAGATGGCACTCCAATCCAGCGCGCAACAATCCAGCAAGGCTTCGCGCATCGTCACATTGAAATCGGCGATGGGTAGCATCTCGGCAAACAGTTTGCCGTTGACGTAGGGAAACGCGGCGGTCTGCTCGTCGAGATTGTTGGAACGCTTGTCTTCTGGCGTATTCAGCACCTGGAATAATCGCGTCAGTTGCGGGCCGAGGTCTGAGCCGTCTGCTGCGGTGCGTTCTTCTATCCAGGCGCGAAACGCGCTGGCGGGTTGGAAGATGCCGGTGTCTTCCGCGAACAAACAAAACAATAAACGTACCAATAAAACTTCCAGCGCGTGACCTTCATACCCCGATGATTTGAGCGCGTCGTGCAACTTGCCCATGCGCTCGGCAGCCTTGATGTTGACCGGGTTTTGCGGCGCGATGGTCTGGGTGCGATACCCGGCGATAAAGGCGAAATGCTTGATGTGTTTATGCAGGTCGGCGAGTTTGAATTCTTGAAAAACTCCCTCACCCTGCCCTCTCCCGGAGGGAGAGGGTTCTGCTTCGAGGTCGTATAAACGAAAGCGCGCGAAGTCCGATACCAGCACATATTTCGGCAGGTCGCGTTCTTTGATGCCGGGAAAATAATCGAGTGCCTGCGTGTAGGCTTTGTCCAAATCTTTGCCGCGCGATTTGTGTTCGACCAGCAACATGCCTTTCCAGAACAGGTCGATAAATCCTTGCCGGTCGCCGAGTTTTTTCACCGGCTCTTCAAAGGTTGCAACGCGCTTGCGGTCTATGCCGAACACGCCGAAAAATTCCGACCAGAACGATTTTGCTTCAGCGTCTTCCGAGCTCTCGTGCTCCCAGCGTTTGGAGAATTCGTGTGCGCGGTTGCGGATTTCGTTCCAGCTTAAGGGCATGGCGTTTTCCCTCGCAGATGATTTTGCAAACCGTGTACCAGATTCTGTGCGAGTTGCGCTTGCAGTTCGTTGAGGGTCGCGGTGATGCCCAGCGCGCAGGCTTGGGTGACTTGCAGGCCCCGGTAGCCGCAGGGGTTGATGTTGGCGAAGGGCGACAGATCCATGTCCACGTTGAAGGACAGGCCATGATAGCAGCAGCCGTGTTTGATCTTCAGCCCTAGCGCGGCGATCTTGGCATTGTTCACATACACGCCGGGGGCGTCGAGGCGATTGGCGGCATGCACGCCGAATTCGGCGAGCAGGTCGATGACGGAGTTTTCCATCACGGTGACCAGTTCGCGCACGCCTATCTTCCAGCGGCGCATGTCGAGCAGCAGGTAGGCGACGATCTGACCGGGGCCGTGATAGGTGATTTGTCCACCGCGATCAATTTTAACGACGGGAATGTTGGTGCTGTGCAGCAGATGCTCCGGCAAGCCCGCCAAGCCTTGCGTGTAGACCGGCGGATGTTGCAGCAGCCAGATCTCGTCGCGGGTGCCGGCGGTACGCTCGGCGGTGAATCGCTTCATCGCGTCCCACGTGGCCGTGTAGTCGACGAGGCCGAGAGAGTGGATGACAGGATTCAGGATGCGGGATTCAGGATGCGGTGAAGTTGTTGGGTGCGTCGCAGCACCCGCTTCCCCCTGCACACTGCATCCTGAATCCTCGATCCTCATAACACCATCACCACCATCGGGTGGTCGCACAGCTCCTGATAGACGGCATCGAGTTGCGCGCGCGAGGTGGCGCGGATGGTGCAGGTCAGGCTGACGTAGCGCGCGGTCTTGCTGGCGCGCATCTCCATGCTGGCGGCGATGAAGCCGGGGTCGTGTTTGGTCACGACTTCGAGCACGGCCTGGGCAAAGCCCGCCTGTTGCTGGCCGAATATCTTGAGCGGAAAGTCGCTGGGATATTCGATGAGGCTATCGGTGAGCTCCTTGGTCGAGAGGTCTGTCAGCTTGGATAGATCGGGAGTGGGTTTTTTAGTCATGGTGTCGCATCACGTCACGTTTGAAAGTTTGATACAGCTGGTGCATTTTGGAAAACATCGCGCCGGGTATGCCCGCACCGACGGGTTTGCCATCGAGCCGGGTGACGGCGAGGACTTCCTTGGTGGATGAGGTGAGCAGCAGTTCGTCCGCCGCACACACTTCCGCTTTGCTGATGCGCCGCACCTGATACGGGATATGGTTGGCGGCGGCGATCTCCAGAATGACATCGTAAGTGATGCCGGGCAGCATGAGATGGTCCTTGGGCGGCGCGAGCAGCGTGCCATCGCGCACCACGAAGATATTGCTCGCCGCACCCTCGGTCAGCCACTGGTCGTCGCGCAGCAATATCGTTTCCGCGCAGCCCGCGTCTATCGCCAGCTGGCGCAGCAACACATTGGGCAGCAGCGAGATGGCTTTGATGTCGCAACGCAGCCAGCGGTTGTCGGTGGCGGTGATACAGGCGATGCCGTTTTTGATCCGCTCAAGGGGCGGCGTCCTTAACGGCTTGCCCAGCATGAACACGGTGGGCGCGACAGGCGGATTGGGAAAAGCATGGTCGCGTTCCGCCACCCCGCGGGTGATGTGCAGGTAGAGGTATTGGTCCTCGCCGGGGTGATACGCGATGAGCTGTCCGATGATGCGCGTCCATTCCGCATTGTTGTGCGGGTTGGCCAGTCGTATGCCGTCCAGACTGTGTTGCAAACGGCGCAGATGTTCGGCGAGGCGGAAGGCTTTGCGGCCATAGACGGGAATCACTTCATACACGCCGTCGCCAAAAATAAAGCCCCGGTCCAGCACCGAGACCTGGGCTTTTTCCACCGGCATGAATTGGCCGTTCAGATAAATCATGATCGCTGAGGGAGGCTCTAAGAATTACGGCCAGTATTTCTGGATCAGCAAGCGGATGCTGTCCCAGCCGCGCGAGAACACATTGGCTTCCGCGATGTTCTCCAGCGGATAGACGGGGAACTCCGCATACGGTTTGCCGCCCAGCGACAGTTTCAGCACGCCGACCGAGACACTGGTGTCGAGTGGTGCGAGCAGGGGCTGACGGGTCTCCAGCGTGGCTTTGAGTGTGGCGGACTGTCCTTTCGGGATGCTGAGGAACAGATCGCGTTTGAAGCCGACATCGACATGGCTCTGTGTGCCTTTCCACACCCGCACTCCGGTGACGGCGTGGTCTTTCTCGTACAAGCGTGCCGAGTCGAAATTCTGAAAACCGAAGTTGAGCAACTGCTGGCTTTCGTTGGAACGCAGGCTGTCGCTGGCAGCACCCAGCACCACCGAGATCAGCCGGTGTTGGTCGCGCTTGGCCGAACCTACCAGACAGAATCCCGCGCTGTCGGTGTGTCCCGTTTTCATGCCGTCGGCATTCGGATCCAGCCACAGCAGGCGGTTGCGGTTGGCTTGCGTGACGTTGTTGAAGGTGAAATCGCGCAAGGCGAACAGCGGGTAGAACTGCGGGTAGTCGCGCACGATGGCGGCGGCCAGCAAGGCCAGGTCGTAGGCCGTGCTGTAATGCTGCTGATCGGGCATGCCCACCGGATTCGTGAAGTGCGTGTTGGTCATGCCCAGCCGCCGCGCCTCTTTGTTCATCATGTCCACGAAACCCGCTTCGCTGCCCGCGATGTTCACGGCCAGCGTGATCGCGGCATCGTTACCGGATTGCACGATCAAGCCGTGCAACAGGTCGTCCACGCTCACCGATTGGCCGGCCTTGAGCAGCATCAGCGACTCGCCGCTGAGATTGCGCGCCGCATTTGCGGGAACGCTGAGGCTTTGTTGCAGCTCGATCGTGCTGTGCTTGATTGCGTCAAACGTCAGGTAGGCGGTCATCAGCTTGGTCAGCGAGGCAGGCTCCATGCGCGCGTCGCCATTCTGGTTGAGCAGGACCTGCCCCAGAT
>JABEVG010000029.1 GCA_013044075.1 Gallionella sp. | reverse complement strand
GCCAAGAAGCCCGCAGCTAAAAAGGCAGTGGTAGCGAAGAAGCCCGTCGCCAAGAAGGCCGTTGCAGCCAAGAAGCCCGCAGCTAAAAAAGCAGTGGTAACGAAGAAGCCCGCAGTCGCAAAACCGGCAGCAGCAAAACCGGCAGCAGCTAAACCAGCAGCACCTGCTGCTGTCGTTAGCAAACCCGCTCCGGCTCCTTCTGCACCGGCACCTGTTCGTCCAGCTGCATCTTGGCCTTTTCCGACACCTGGAATCGGTAAGCCGAACTGATCAGGGCGTTGGGGGTAGCCCCTGATTGCTTAGGCAGAGGGGGCCCATCCTAGGGGCTTGCACTTATTGGCGCACTACCCGGTGCGTGCGCCTTTTTGATTGCACTTTCTTCGCTGTGCGGTCTTTTTGTTCGCATCAGAAACGCAACGTTTCAGGCGTGTGTTTTGTGCCCTAGCAGTTACTTGATAAACGAGTGCTGTAATGCGTGATTGGTGCTGCGCTGTTTTTGTCCAAAGCGATTCCCGCTTCCACCCCCGCCAGTGCTATTTCCGCCGCATTTTGAAAGTGGTTGTAGGCCTGATGGAGCGCGCCTAGTGCGAATTCGTGCCCTGAACCTATCGCCCAATATTGGGTGTACTCAAAGACCTCGCGCATAGAATAAATGCCGAATATGCCATTGGCATTGGCGATGAGAGCGGTGATCTGGCTCGATTCGTAAGGGTCTTCTTCATCTTCTTTTGGATTTAAGAAGCACTCATCTTTCAGGATGGGATGCAGCTTGCGAAACGTTTCATAAATCTGAGCCTTGCTGTTAAGCTGCACGTCAGGTGTCCTGGCCAGTAGATTCGCCAACACCAAGTGATGCGCCGCGCTGCCGCACACGCCCACATAACTGTCGCCGATATGCAATATCTTGTCATGCGATGCATCCAGGTGCGACGGCAATCGTGTGTTGCCAAACGTGGTGAGGGTATCAGCGGCGATGGTGGCAACGCCGTTTTTTCTGACAGCGACTATCGTGGTCATGTATGTATCTTTCGGGGAGTGTTTGCAAGACCGGCATTATCCCCGATTAACGCGAGATTGAACCTCCTTGACATTCCATTCTGTAGATCTGCCCTACATCAACGATGCCGCGCATTACTATGCCGCACTGGTCGATCTGCCGAACGCGGTATGGCTGGATAGCGGGGGCATGGCGCGCTACGACATACTCAGTGCGGCACCGCATCACAGCCTGATATTGAACAACAACGAGCGCGATGCGTTCGATTGGCTGCGTGACGAGTTGGGCGAAGTCGTGTCGGCGATAGACGATGCCCCGTTCGCGGGCGGCGCGCTGGGCTATTGGAGCTATGACTTGGCGCGCGAAATGTTCAGCGTGCCGGACATCGCCGCCGATGCGGAACGCCTGCCGCGCATGGCGATAGGCATGTACGACTGGGCTTTGCTCATCGATCATCAACAACGGCGAACACGGCTGGTTTCGCATCTGCGCTACCCGGAAACCTCTTCATTGCTACAAGAGATCCAACCGCGCCTAAGTCATCCACCAACCTCCTCGCGCGAAAAATTCATCGTGCATGCCAAGGTCGATTCCAATTTCACGCGCACCGGTTACGAGCGCGCTTATCAGCAAGTGCAAGATTATTTGCAGGCGGGTGACTGCTATCAGATCAATCTCGCGCAACGCTTCAGCGCGAGGGCGACGGGCGATGCGTTCGGTGCTTATCTGCAGTTGCGCAAACTCAGTCCCGCGCCTTATTCCGCCTTTTTAAACTTGCCGGACGTGCAGATATTGTGCGCCTCGCCGGAACGATTCTTGAGTGTGAAAAACGGCATCGTCGAAACTAAACCCATCAAAGGGACCCGTCCGCGCAGCAGTGATGTTGTGATGGACAGGCAGCTAGCCGCCGAGCTGGCACAGCATCCCAAAGACCGCGCGGAGAATCTGATGATCGTCGATCTGTTGCGCAACGATCTGGGCAAGAGCTGTGTACCCGGCTCGGTGCGCGTACCCAGACTGTTCGAGGTCGAGAGTTACGCCAACGTGCACCACCTGGTCAGTACCGTGCAAGGAAAACTTGCTAGCGGATGCGGCGCGCTGACAGTATTGCGCGATTGTTTTCCCGGTGGATCCATCACCGGCGCGCCCAAACAACGGGCCATGCACATCATCGAACAGCTGGAACCCAACCGGCGCGGCGTGTATTGCGGCGCGATAGGCTATGTCGGCTTCGACGGCAACATGGATACCAACATCGTCATCCGTACGCTGGTGTATGGCGGTGGTGAAATACGCTGCTGGGCGGGGGGCGGCATCGTCGCCGATTCGCAATGTGCGGAGGAATATCAGGAAACGTTGGATAAGGCTTCGGCGATGCTCAGTGTATTGCGGCAGTTTGGTGGGAAATATGTCGCTGGGAAAAACGATTGAGGACTGGGTGACCGGAAGCAAAGCGCGGGCATTGTTTCTTATCAGGTGTTCTTGACCCGGATGATCCTCACCACTTCCGGTATCTTGCGCAGGCTGCGAATGACATTGGCGAGATGGGCTCGGTGGCTGACTTCGAGTGTGAAATACAACGCGGTGTATTCGCCTTCATTGTTGAAGTTGACGTTCTCGATGTTGGATTCGGCTTCCGAGATCGCGGCGGCGACCTTGGCCAACACACCGCGCTGGTTGGCGACCAACAATTTGATGCCGACCACAAAACTGCGGTTGATGTTCTTGTCCCACGCCACATCCAGCCATTGTTCGCCGCTGCGTCCCCGGCGCAAAGTCGGGCAGTCATGTGTGTGAACCACCAGACCTTGTCCGTTCTTGATCACGCCGATGATGGGGTCGCCGGGGATGGGGCGGCAGCATTTGGCGAACTGTACTGCCATACCTTCCGTGCCCTGGATGGTGATGACCGATGTGCTGGCCGGTTCACCGTGTTGCGTGTCGCCCACATGCGCGAGCTGGCGTGCCACCACCATGTTGAGGCGACGACCCAGACCGATGTCGGCGAGCATATCCTGGCGCGATTTCACACCGGTATCGCGCAGTAATTTTTGCCAATGCGCATCGTCTATGTCCTGCAGCTTCAATCCCAGCGTGTGCATGGCCTGACTGAGCAGCCGCTCTCCCAGCTGTGCCGATTCACCCGATTGCATGGTTTTCAGAAAGTGGCGGATATGACCGCGCGCCTTGCTGGTTGTGACGTAGCTCAACCAGGCCGGATTGGGTTTGGCATGAGCTGCGGTGATGATCTCCACGCGGTCGCCGTTCTTCAATTCGCTGCGCAAAGGCACCAGCTCGAAATTGACCTTCACCGCGACGCAACGGTTGCCGATGTCGGTGTGCACGCTGTAGGCGAAATCCACCGCCGTCGCGCCGCGCGGCAGCGAAAGAATTCTCCCCTTCGGCGTGAACACATACACCTCGTCGGGGAACAGGTCGACTTTGAGGTGTTCCAAGAACTCCGCCGAATCGCTGCTCTGGCTCAGGCTCTCCAGCAAGTCTTGCAACCATTGGTGGGTTTTCTTGTGCAGCTCGTTGATGTTGTCGTGACCGCTCTTGTACAACCAATGCGAGGCCACGCCCGCATCGGCGATCTTGTGCATCTCGTGGGTGCGTATCTGGATCTCGATCGGCGTGCCGAACGGGCCGAACAACGTAGTGTGCAGCGACTGGTAGCCGTTTAACTTCGGGATGGCGATGTAGTCTTTGAACTTGCCGGGGATCGGGTTGTACAGCCCGTGCAGCGCGCCCATCGCGACATAGCAACTGCCGGGGTCGTTGACCAGCACGCGGAATCCGTAGATGTCCAACACTTCGGAGAAAGCCAGCGACTTGCTCTGCATCTTTTTATAAATGCTGTAGATGTCTTTTTCGCGCCCCGTCACATCGGCCTCGACATGCCATTCCGCCAGGCGTTGACGCAGGGCATGCAGTATCTTGTTGACCACCTCGCGGCGGTTGCCGCGTGCGACTTTCAGGGCTTTGGCCAACACCGAGTAGCGGTTGGGATGCAGGTGCTTGAAACTCAGATCCTGCAACTCGTGGTGGATGTCATTCAAGCCCAGACGATTGGCGATGGGCGCGTAGATCTCCATGGTCTCGCGCGCGATGCGTTCGCATTTCTCACGCGCCATCGCACCCAGCGTGCGCATGTTGTGCAAACGGTCCGCCAGCTTGATGAGGATGACGCGCACATCCCGCGCCATCGCCAACAGCATCTTGCGGAAGTTTTCTGCCTGCGCATCCTCGCGTGTCTCGAACTGGATTTTGTCCAGTTTGCTCAGACCCTCGACGAGTTCGGCGACGGGCGTGCCGAAGCGTTGCGCGACCTCTGCGGCGGTGATGGGTGTGTCTTCGATGACATCGTGCAGCAGGGCGGCGATGATGGCCTGCACGTCGAGATGCAGCGGGGTGAGGATGCGTGCCACCGCGATCGGGTGGCTGACATACGCGTCGCCGGAATGGCGCATCTGCCCCTGATGCGCTACACGGCTGAATTCGATGGCGGCACGGATGTGTTCCACATCCTGCGCTTTAAGGTAGGTGGTGACTTCCTCCAGAAGTAGTTCTGCGTCTGCCATTCATTGCTCTATTGTGCTCGGTCGGTTAAGCCATGCCTCGGTTCAGGATTTCTTTGCCGACCTTGCCTTCGCTGATCTCGCGCAGGGCAACCACGGTGGGTTTGTCTTTGCTTTCTTCCACCAAGTGTGTCGCGCCATTTGCCAGCTGCCGTGCGCGATAGGCCGCGGCAAGCGTCAGCTCAAAGCGATTGGGGATTTGCGACAGACATTCTTCGACGGTGATACGTGCCATGATTTACTCCGGTTTCTGTAGTTGATTGATAAGCGTTTGATAACGGGACAGTTGCCTGGTGCAGGTGAGCTTCGCGCTCAGTACGACAGCATTCAGTTCGCGCAATGCCACGTTCAAATCATCGTTGATAATAACATAATCGAATTCCGCGACGTGGGCGACATCGACTCTGGCCGCCGCCAACCGGCGTGCGATCACATCGGCGTGGTCGGTGCCCCGCCCGGTCAGGCGCAGTCTGAGTGCTTCTAGCGACGGCGGCAGAATGAAGATGCTGATGGCACTGGGAAATTTCCGCCGCACTTGTTCGGCACCCTGCCAGTCGATCTCCAGCAGAATGTCGCGCCCCTTTGTGTTCTCGCCGGTGATCCAGGTTTGCGAGGTGCCGTAAAAGTTACCGTATACCTCGGCACTCTCAAGGAATTCGCCGCGCTTTTGCATCTCGATGAATGTTTCTCGGCTCACGAAGTGATAAGCCTTGCCGTCCACTTCCCCGGCGCGCGGCGCGCGGGTGGTGTAGGAAACCGACAGGTCGATCTGCGGGTTGATGTTGAGCAGGGCATGTACCAAACTGGTCTTGCCCGCGCCGGAAGGCGCGCTGATGATGAACAGATTTCCCGACATAAAACCCCGAATAAAAGATTAAATAATGGTTGCCGACGGCGGTGTGGCTTGCGGCTGTTTCACCTTGTACCATAAGGCATACAGCGCGGGCAAATACAGCAAAGTCAAAAAGGTCGCCACCAGTAATCCGCCCATGATGACGATGGCCAGCGGCCCCCAGAACACACTGCGCGTGAGCGGGATCATCGCCAGAATCGCGGCGGCGGCGGTGAGCATGATGGGGCGGAAGCGTCGCACCGTGGATTCGACGATGGCATCGTGGCGGCTCATGCCCGCCGCCATGTCCTGATTGATCTGGTCGAGCAGGACGACCGAGTTGCGCATGATCATCCCGCTCAGCGAAATCATGCCCAGCATCGCCACAAAACCGAACGGCACACGGAACAGCAGCAAAGATGCCGTCACGCCGATGATGCCCAGCGGGGCGGTGAGCAGGGCCATAGTCACCAGGCTGAAGCGGTGCAGTTGCAGCATCAGCAGGGTGACGATGATAAAGCCCATCAGTGGCAACACCGCGATGATGGAATCGGTTGCCTGATCGTTGCCTTCCATCGCGCCGCCCGCCTCGATGCGATAACCGGCGGGCAGAGTGGCGCGCAAAGCGGCAAGCTGGCGATCAATGGCGAGACCGACATCGGGCGCACTGATGTCATCGGGAACATCGGCACGAACTGTGACCACCGGCAGGCAATTCATGCGCCAGATGATGCTGTCCTCCAGTGACGGTTTGATGGTGGCGATCTCACCCAGCGGAACGGACTTCCCGTTCGCGGTGTAGATGTTCAGGCGTGCCAGGGTATCGGGGTTGTTGCGGTCCGCCGCATCGGTTCTGGCGATGATCTCGACGCGCTTCCCGCCTTCACGCAAATTCGACACGGTCAGCCCCGACAATAGCGATTGCAGATTCCTCGAGATGATCTGCGAGGATAAGCCCAATGACCGGGCTTTTTCCTGGTCGACCGTGATGTTGAACACGCGAACTTTTTCGTTGGAATCCAGGCTGACGTTTTGCGTGTGCGGATTCTGTCTGACGTGCGCCGCGACCACTTCGGCGATGCCGCGCAATGTTTCAGGATCCGCACCAAATATGCGGAATTGCACCGGATATCCAACCGGCGGACCGTTCTCCAAACGGGAGACGCGTATGCCCCGATTTGGGAAATCGTCATCCAGCATCTTGCGCACGCTTTGCAAAACGGCCTCGCGCGCCACCATGTCGCGGGTGGTGATCACCAGTTGCGCGTAATTTGGCGTGGGCAGGTTCAGGTCCAACGGCAGATAAAAGCGCGGTGTGCTGCCGCCGATGTAGCTGGTGTAATTGACGATGCCGGGATAACCGCCCAGTTTCTTTTCCAGAGCAGTGGCCAGCTCTTCGGTGGCAGCGAAAGTGCTGCCCTCGGGTAGCCAGACATCCATCAATAACTCGGGACGTTCGGAAGGCGGGAAGAACTCCTGGTCCACTTTGGCAAAGCCCGCCAGAGCCACTAGAAATACCGCCAGCGTCAGGCCGACCACGCTTTTTTTGCGGTACAGACACCCGCGCACCAGAGTGCGGAAGTGCTTATAGAAACCTTGCTGATAATGGTCGTCAGCCAGCTCCCGGTTGCTGTCGTGCAGCAAGCGATGCCCCAGAAAAGGGGTAAAAATCACCGCCACCAGCCACGATACCACCAGCGCGATAGTGACCACGGCGCAGATCGAAAAAGTGTATTCACCCGCGGCCGACTTGGCCAAGCCCACCGGCAGAAACGCCGCTGCCGTGACCAGCGTGCCGGTGAGCATTGGGAAGGCCGTGCTGGAGTAAGCGAACGAGGCGGCTTTCAATTTGCTCCAGCCCTGCGCAAGTTTGACCTGCATCATTTCGACCGCGATCATTGCGTCGTCGACCAGCAAACCCAGCGCGATGATGAGCGCGCCCAGCGACACGCGATGCAGCGCGATGCCGAACACATTCATCATCAAAAACGTGCCGGCCAATACCAGCGGGATCGACAAGCCGACCACCAAGCCCGCGCGCAGCCCCAGACTGAGAAAGCTCACTGCCAGCACGATGGCCAAGGCTTCCAGCAGCGCGCGCATGAATTCGGATATGGATTTCTGTACCACCGCCGATTGGTCGGACACTTGGCGAATGCTGATGCCGGGGGGTAACAGGGTTTTGATGTGCGCGATCTGGTGTGCCAGATCTTTGCCCAGTTGCGTCACATTGCCCTGTTCGGACATCGACACCGCCAGTACGATGGCCTCTTTGCCCATGCTATGGATCTTGAACGAGGCTGGGTCGGCATAGCCGCGATAGACATGGCAGATGTCGCCCAGCCGATGTATACGGTCGCCCGTTCGGATGCCGATGTCCTGGATACTTTTGAGCGAGGTGAAATCCCCGCTCACGCGCAGCCGGGTAATGTCGTCATGCGATAGCACTGCGCCGGCGGGTTCCATGGCATTCTGCGCCTTGAGAGCAGCAGCCACGCGCAGCGGATCGATGTTCAGTGCAGCCAGTTTCCGGCTGGAGAATTCGATATAGATCTTTTCCGGTTGTGCGCCCAGCATGGCCACTTTGCTGACATTGGCGACCCTGAGCAAGGCCTCGCGAGCGTTCACCACATGCGCGGCCAGGCCGGCGTAATCCAGAGAGTCCGAAGTGAAGGCGTAGATTGCCGCAGCGGTATTGCCGACATCGTCATCGATGACGGGATCTGACACGCCGTCGGGCAGCGTGCCGCGCAAATCCGCGAGGATTTTGCGCACGCGATACCAGGAGCGATCCAGCTCGGCGGGCGGCATGCCGTCCTTGAGCGTGACAAAGATCGCCGCCTCACCCGCTTTGGAATAACTGCTTACATTATCCAGCCAGGGTGTTTCCTGCAGCTTGCGCTCGATACGGTCGACCACCTGCTGTTCGATCTCGCTGGCCGATGCACCAGGCCAGCGCAGCGTGACGGTCATTACTTTGAAGGTAAAATCGGGATCTTCTTTTTGCCCCAGCTGGCTGTACGAGAACCATCCGGCCAGCAGCAGCGCGCACAGCGCGTACAGCAGTATCGTCCGATGTTTGAGTGCCCAGGCGGACAGGTTGTAGGGTTTCATCAAGGGAGGGGGTTATTCCAAGTTCTGGATCTGTTCTCGCATCTGCTCGATGAGTATTTTCATTTCCATCGCGCTGCGCGAGACTTCCGCGTCCACTGATTTCGAGCCCAGTGTGTTGGCTTCGCGGTTCAACTCCTGCATCAAAAAGTCCAACCGTTTTCCCGCCGCACCGCCCAGGGTGAGGATACGGCGCATCTCGACCAGATGGCTGGACAGCCTGGACAGTTCTTCGTCCACGTCGATCTTGCTGGCGTACAGCACGATCTCCTGGCGCACCCGCTCATCCCATATATCCTGCGACGCGGTGTTCTGCAGGGCATCGCGCAAACGCATGATGAGCTTCTGCTCATAAGCGGCGATGGCGGCGGGGACGTGGGGTATGACGGCGATGCGCAGTGCCTCGATCTTTTCCACGCGTTGCAGCAAAAACGCTTTGAGTTTCTCGCCCTCTCTGGCGCGACTGGCGGAGAAGTCTTGCAAGGCCTGCTTTAGCAGGTCGAACAACGTCGTGCGCAATTCATCGCCCGCATCGTCCGGTGTTTCCAGCACACCGTTCCAGCGCAACACATCGGCCACGCTCAAGCTGGCGGAACCGGGTATGGTGGTCTGTACCTGCCGGTTCCACGCCGCCAGTTGCAATAACAGAGAGTGGTTCAGTTGGGTGCGATTTTGCGGATTGCGCGCCGCATAATTGATGCGGCACTCCACTTTCCCGCGTTGCAGTTGCGCGCTGATTGTCTCGCGCAGCGCGCCTTCAAAGCCGCGCAACTCGTCTGGCATACGCATCTGTATGTCCAGATAGCGGTGATTCACCGCGCGCAATTCCAGGTTCAGTGAGCCGCTGGCGAAGTCCGCGCTGGTGTTGGCATAGCCTGTCATGCTGAGAATCATAGGGGGCTCCAAAATCGTGACGCGAGAATAAAGGGCTGGGCGGCGGGCGCGCATTATATTACGATTGCGGCCTTAATCGATTTGCTACGTGACACTTGGCCGTTCCCATGAAATTCTCCGTTCACCAAGCCAGCCTCATTGGCGACCGCAAATACAACCAGGACCGCGTCGCCTACGCTTACAGCAATGATGCACTGTTGCTGGTATTGGCGGACGGGATGGGCGGGCATTTGCATGGTGAGTTGGCTGCCGCCATGGCGGTCGAGTCTTGTATGGAACTGTTCGTGCAGCATCTCGATGCGACGTTCGCCGACCCGCAGGCTTTTTTGACCGACGCGATGCGTCACGCCCACCAGCGCATTATGCAGTTGCCACACGACAAAGATGTCGGTTTTCCCGGTACGACTTGCGTGGTAGCGTTGATCCAGAACGGAACTGTCTACGTCGCGCACGCCGGGGATTCGCGCCTGTACGTGTTGCGCGAGCAGGCCGTGTTGAGCCGCACCCGCGATCATTCCATGGTGCAACAGTGGTTCGACTGGGGCGTGATCTCCGAGGAAGAGGCGCGTATCCACCCCAGGCGCAACCAGATCACCAATTGTCTCGGCGGCATCGAGGATATGTTCTATGTAGAATCTGCCACCCCGCTCGAACTGCGACAAGGCGATATCCTGCTGTTGGGCAGCGATGGTTTGTGGGGGCCGTTCAGCGATCAGGAACTCGCCGAATCCTTCGCGCTGCTGCCCTTGGCAAAGTCGCTGGACAACTTGATGGTGCGCGCCTACGAGCGCGAATCTGGCCATGCCGACAATATCACCGGCCTTGCCGTGGCTTGGGGCGAAGATGAGCACGATCACGTCACCGAACATACCGTCAGTCACGCGCTAGAGATCGGCTGACATTCCACTTTCCGTTTTCACTTTTCATACTTCCATCATGCGCCCCAGTTCCAGACTTCCCGATCAGCTTCGACCCATCAATATCACCCGCCATTACACCAAGCACGCCGAAGGCTCGGTGCTGATCGAGTGCGGTGACACCAAAGTCATTTGTACCGCCAGCGTGGAAGAGCGCGTACCGCAGCACAAGAAAGGCAGCGGCGAAGGCTGGGTCACGGCGGAATACGGCATGCTGCCGCGTTCCACCGGCGAGCGCATGGGCCGAGAAGCCGCCAAAGGCAAACAGTCCGGGCGCACCCAGGAGATCCAGCGTTTGATTGGGCGCAGCCTGCGCGCCGTGGTCGACCTGAAGAAGTTGGGCGAGCGCACCATCCAGATCGACTGCGATGTGATACAGGCCGACGGCGGCACGCGCACCGCCAGCATCACCGGCGCGTTCGTCGCGCTGCATGATGCGGTGAGCGGCTTGCTCGGCAAAGGATTGGTCAAGGAAACGCCGCTCAACGATTTCATTGCCGCGATCTCGGTCGGTATCTATCAGGGCACACCCGTGCTGGATCTGGACTATGTCGAAGATTCCGCCTGCGACACCGACATGAACGTGGTGATGCTGGGTAGCGGCCATTTCGTCGAAGTACAGGGGACGGCAGAGGGACACGCGTTTAGCCGTGCCGAGATGGATGAGCTGCTGGGGCTGGCGCAAAGCGGCATTGCCGAGCTGATCGCGATACAGAAGGCAGTGCTGGCGCATGATTAACCTGCGCCCCCTCACCCCACCCCCTCTCCCGTTGGGCGAGGTGCTTTTCTTCCCTCTCCTGCCGGGAGAGGGATTGAGGGTGAGGGAATGTGTGCGGAGCAACTGCTGCTGCATTTAATTTCTATCCATGAAAAAACTCGTCATCGCCTCCAGCAATCCGGGCAAGCTCGCCGAATTCCAAATATTGCTCTCGCCGCTTGGCATCGAGGTCGTGACCCAGGGGCAACTCGGTATCAAAGAAGCCGAAGAGCCGCATCTGACTTTTATCGAGAACGCCCTGGCGAAAGCGCGTCATGTCAGCCGTCAAAGCGGCTTGCCCGCGCTGGCGGATGATTCCGGCATTTGTGTGGATGCGCTGGGCGGTATGCCCGGCGTGATTTCCGCGCGCTACGCCGGCTTGCCGCTTTCTGATGCGCGTAATAATCAAACCTTGCTGGGCGCGATGAGAACGCACACCAACCGCAAAGCGCATTATTACTGCGTGTTGTTGTTGACGCGTTCGGCGGGCGACCCGCAACCCCTGATCGCCGAAGGTGAATGGCACGGCGAGATCACGCTCGAACCGCGCGGCAGCGGCGGCTTCGGTTACGACCCGCTGTTCTGGTTGCCGGAGTTGGGCAAGACCAGCGCGGAATTGTCGCGCGACGAGAAACAAGCCATCAGCCACCGGGGGCGCGCGATGAAGGTGCTGCTGGAGAAATTGCGGATGCGTTGATTACGTATAGCGCGATTCCGACGTTGCGTAATTCAAACAGTCTTGTGGTTTCAGCTATAGAATCGCCATCCCATTCCTTTATCGACGGAGAATTTTTATGAAGCGCATTTTTTTGACGATGATTTTGGCCGCTGTGTCCGCCTCGACATTTGCCTCCGGCTTCAAGCTCACCAGCCCGGAAATCAAGGCCAATAGCAGTATCCCCAAAAGTTTTGAGTTCAACGGATTCGGGTGTTCCGGTTTGAACAGGTCTCCCGCGCTCAAGTGGAGCGGCGCGCCGCAAGCCACCAAGAGTTTCGCTGTGACGGTGTATGACCCGGACGCACCCACGGGTTCGGGCTGGTGGCATTGGATGGTGATCAATATCCCGGCGGACGTGCGCGAGTTGGCGGCGGGTGCGGGCGATCTGAACAGTACGATGCTGCCGAACGGGGCGGTGCAGAACCGTATCGATTACGGTATGGCAGCCTGGGGTGGCACCTGCCCCCCCAAAGGTGACAAACCGCATCGCTACATTTTTACGGTTTACGCGTTGAAGACAGAAAAACTTGACGTGCCCGCCGATGCGACTGCCGCGCTGACGGGTTTTATGATCAGGGCCAATGCAATCGGCAAGGCTGCCTTCACCGCCAGATACGGGCGCGCCAAATAGTCTGCAGGGGTGTGCGGCGTCTGATGGTTACGGCATCGATCTGATGCAGTTGCCGCCGCTGTCCTTGGCCAGCTGTAACGATTCGCCGGCGCGCGCGAACAAGTTTTCCAGCGTGTCGGCGGGGCGCGTCTGGCTGATACCGATGGATATGGTGATGGCCGGCAAGGCATCACCACTGGGCAGCACGACCGCAGACTGGGCGATGCGAGCCTTCAGTCTTTCTGCTGCAGTGCCGGCATGAGGCAGTGAGGTGTTTGGCATAAAGACCGCAAAACTTTCACTGCTGTTCCGTCCCGCCTCGTCATGCGGGCGCAGACAGGAGAGTACGAGGTAGGTGAGGTTGCGCAGTGCCTGATCGCCACCCAGCTGCCCGTATTGCTCGCTGAATTCACTGAGGCTGTCTATTTCCAGCAGCAGCAGGCACCCCGGCTCTCCCCCCGCGATACTGCGCTGCAAATGGCGTTCAACTTTCTCGCGCATCCCGTGCTGGCTGTACAGCCCGGTCAGCTCGTCAACCAAGCCTCGCGCCGAAAATCCATGCTGCCGTTCGAGACTCAGTGCGGCGAGCTGGTTGGTGCTGCGAATACGGCTGGTCAGGATGTTCAACATGTTGTGTGCGGCCGCATGGGAATCGTTGATCAACTCCCACATTGTCGTATGGTTGATGGCAAGCAGTTTGCAGTCCGTGGCGGCGATGGCATACGCCGAAACCGGCGCGCCCCCCAGCATCGACATTTCACCGACGCATTCCCCCGCACCGAGGATTGCGATCGGTTCGACTGAAAATTCTTTTGCCTGGATACGCAGCCGTCCGGAAAGAATCAGATAGATCGTGTCGTTGGGTTGGCCGGGTGTCAGCAGGGTATGCCCGGAGGTGACATGTTCCAGTCTGGACTGCCGCAAATAACTCGTGAGCAGATGATCGGGTATCCCATGAAATAAGGAGGCCGATCGCAGTACTTTAAGCGTCTCTGGAGTGCTGGTCATGTCATTACCTTCGTGCGGTTAATCTCGAATGGCGTATCCGCGACGCGCCGGCGCGGGCGTCGGACGGGGTATTGTAAGGCAAGCAACATTTGCTGGCGCACACGATCTTGTAAACAAATAAAACCGACCCGTTTTCACGTCCGGCTTCTGCAAGGGCTTGCCCGATGCGTTCGGGCTTGGTAGGGTGCGACCCCGCGACATTTTGTACGGACTGACGACAGCGTCATTCCGATCTGCCCAGTATCAAGAGACACATGATTATCCATCCCCTGCAACCCGTCGCCACGAAATCGCAAGCTGTGCATTTCAGGGCATTGCCGCCGTTGTCGCTGTATATCCACATCCCCTGGTGTGTTCGTAAATGTCCGTATTGCGATTTCAATTCGCACGAGGCGCGCGGTACTTTCCCGGAGCAAGAATATGTTGCCGCCCTGGTGCGCGACCTGGAAATGGCTTTGCCGCAAATCTGGGGACGCAAGGTGCACACGGTGTTCTTCGGCGGCGGGACGCCCAGCCTGTTGAGCGGCGACGCGATCACGGGGATCTTGCGCAACGTGCGCATGCTGTTGCCGTTGAGCGGTGGTGCGGAGATTACGCTGGAGGCCAATCCGGGCACGGTGGAATCCGGTAAATTCGCGGCTTTCCGCGATGCGGGTGTGAACCGCCTGTCGATGGGCATACAGAGTTTCAACGATGCACATCTGCGAGCCTTGGGGCGTATCCATTCGGCGGATGAGGCGCGCCGTGCTATCGAAGTCGCGCAACGGCATTTCGATAATTTCAATCTCGACCTGATGTACGCGCTGCCCGAACAAACCCTGGACGAGGCATTGCTGGATGTGCGGACCGCGTTGTCATTCGCCCCTGATCACCTGTCCTGCTATCACCTCACACTTGAACCTAACACGCTGTTTCACCGCGATCCGCCGCCCCTGCCGGACGATGACGCGAGCGGCGAGATGCAGCAGCACATCGAGGAGTTGCTGGCCTCGCACGGCTATGAGCATTATGAGACCTCCGCTTTCGCGCAGCCGAACCGCGCAGCACGACACAATCTCAATTACTGGAAGTTCGGCGACTATCTGGGCATAGGTGCGGGGGCACACAGCAAGCTGAGTTTCCCCGACAAGATCCTGCGCCAAGTGCGCTATAAACAGCCGCAGGCTTATATGCAGCAAGTCGCCAAAGGCGCGGCGATACAAACCGAAATCCAGGTGACGCGGGAAGAGTTGGCGTTTGAATTCATGCTCAATGCGCTGCGCCTGAATGCGGGTTTCGATGCGACGTTGTTCGCCGAGCGTACCAGTTTGTCCCTGCTGGATATTCAGCGCGAATTGAATGAGGCGCAGCAGCGCGGGCTGCTATACCGGGATTATCAACGCATCGCGCCCACGCCTATGGGGCAACGCTTTTTGAATGATTTGCTGGAGATATTTCTGGCGGACAAAAAATAACGGGGCAATGACCCGCACGATCGCACGGGAACGATGCGTATCAAGTTTTACGGCAGTCGCGCAGGAATTTTTTGCGGGCTTCATCCTTCAGACCTTTTTGTTTGGCCTGACTGGAACAGGATTGTTTGTTGCCGGCCGTATTTTGTTTTGTGACAGCTTTTTTGGGAGCGGTACTGTGACTGCCGGTCGCAACCGTGTTATTACGGATTGCGGGTTTTGCCTGCACCAGCGCGGGTGCGCGGGTGTTGATCCTGTTGGCCACACTGGCCGCCTCATCCTTGTTCATGCAGTCGTTGATGTAGCCGGATTTTTTGCCGCCTTCCAGTCTCATGTTTTTGGAATTTTGCTCGCAGAGTGCGCGTTTTTTCTGCGCCGCCACGGTTTTGACATTTTCCGGCGAGCTGGCTCGCGCCAAACAGGAAATCAAGAACTGATTGCGGGCTTCGCCCTTGATTTGCTGGGACTTGGCTTCGCAGTTCTGGCTGTCGGCGGCAGCCCAAGCCGTAGTCGACAGAGACAGAATCAGGCATTGCAGAACCCACCATGAACATTTCATAACCGTGACCTCAGAAAAACACGAGGCCCAGTCTAGCACCACGAAAAACCGCAACTCAAGCATTGCGGCGGCCTAGATATTATTTAGGGAAGCAACGATTCAGTTCCGGCAACGCAGTCAACTCATTACCAGCTGCGTCCGTCCACCGGCTTGATCTTGAGCGCGGACAGATCCACATCCTCCAGACAGCGCACGTTGATACTGAACATCTCGACCCCGTTGTGTGCGCCCGTCCCCAGCGGCGCACAACCGCACAGCGCGCAGAAGTGGTGCTTGATCTGCCTCTTGCCGAATTGATAAGTGGAGAGATTGCTCTCGGGTGTGGTGAAGCGGACTTGCGCGCGCGGCACGAACCAGCGCAACGCACCCAGTCTGCGGCAGATCGAGCAATTGCATTCTTTCACGCTGTGCAGGTCGCCTTCGACTTCAAACGCGATGTGTCCGCAGTGACAGCTTCCCTGGTAGATCATGGCGAATTTCTCCCGGTCAGTGCAGCACTATACGAGCTTTTTGAATACCAGATCCCACACGCCGTGTCCGAGATTGAGCCCGCGTTTCTCGAACTTGGTGAGCGGGCGATACGCCGGACGCGGGGCGTAATCGGCTGCGGTGTTTTGCAATAGCGGTTCTTCGCTCAATACACGCAGCACCTGCTCGGCATAGTCCTGCCAATCGGTGGCGACATGGATATACCCGCCCGGTTTGATTTTTTGCACCAGACGGGTGATGAACGGGGCTTGGATCAGGCGGCGTTTATTGTGGCGCGCCTTGTGCCAGGGGTCTGGAAAAAAGATATGCACGCCATTTAGCGTGTCGTCCCCCAGCATGTCACGCAATACCTCGACCGCGTCATGCTGGATGATGCGGATGTTGGAAATGCTTTGCGCGTCGATGAGTTTGAGCAAATTGCCCACGCCGGGGGTGTGCACCTCCAGACACAGGTAGTCGTTCCCGGGATGGGCCAGTGCGATAACCGCCGTGCTGTCGCCCATGCCGAAACCGATCTCCAGCATCTTGGGTGCGCTGCGACCGAACGCCTGCTCCAGGTCTAAAGATTGCGCGGCATAAGGGATGCCGAAGCGTGGCAACAACGTTTCGACCGCGCGGCTTTGCGCCGGCGAGACGCGTCCCTGACGGCGCACGAAGCTGCGGATGTGTCGATTAGGTTGTTCAGTTGTGTCGGTCATATGCGCAATGTTTTTCGTTCGTTCCTTCGGCAGGTTTGGAGCGAATGGGAAGATTTTTGTATCGTCGTCCGCCCCAAGCCTGCCGAAGTATCAGCTGGATAGAAATCAGCCGCGTGTCGAAGCGATGATGCCTGCTGTCGGCGAGCTGGGGCTGCCGCTGTAGAGCTTCTTCGGCATACGTCCCGCGAGGAACGCATCGCGTCCGGCTTCCACCGCTTTCTTCATCGCTCTCGCCATCAGCACAGGATTCTTGGCACCCGCGATGGCGGTGTTCATCAACACGCCCGCGCAGCCGAGTTCCATGGCGATGGCGGCATCGGATGCCGTGCCCACACCCGCATCGACGATGACGGGAACGCTCACGCGGTCCATGATGAGTTGCAGATTCCACGGGTTCAAGATGCCCATGCCTGAACCGATCAGCGAGGCCAGCGGCATGATCGCCACGCAGCCGATGTCTTCCAGTTGTCTGGCGATGATGGGATCGTCCGAGGTATACACCATCACCTGAAAGCCTTCCGCAACCAGTGTTTTCGCCGCGGCGAGTGTCTCGATAACATTGGGATACAACGATTGCGGGTCACCCAGCACCTCGAGTTTGACCAGCGCATGCCCATCCAATAATTCGCGCGCCAGACGCAGGGTGCGTACCGCATCGTCAGCGGTATAGCAACCGGCTGTGTTGGGCAGATAAGTGAACTTCGACATTGGCACGGCATCGAGCAGACTGGGTTCGTTCGGGTTCTGTCCGAGATTGGTACGGCGTATCGCCACCGTGACGATCTCGGCACCGCTGGCATCCAGTGCAGCGCGGGTTTCGGTGAAGTCTTGGTATTTTCCCGTGCCGACCAGGAGGCGCGAACTGTAGGTTTTACCTGCGATAACTAATTTGTCGTTCATGATGAATTACCTATTGGATCAAAATCGGCCTCATCACTGCGAGGGCGGGAATCCAGTTGAGTGATGCGTTGTTATGTCAGCCACCACCGACCGCCACCACGACTTCGATCTTATCGCCATCGGCCAGTCGGACGTGGGTGAAGGTGCTGCGCGGCACGATCTCACCGTTGCGTTCGAGCGCGATGCGCTTGCCGGTATAAGCCAATTGTTCGACCAGTTCGGCGACATTGAGCGGGGCGGTGAATCGGCGAGTCTCGCCATTGATACTTAGGGTAATCACTTTGGGTTGGATGCTCGGTTGGGGAAAAACACTCCGGGAAAAATGCGAAAAATCAACCCCGCATGCGGGCTGGCAAGCTGCCGTTCTACCGTCGAACCCCAGCCGCGAATGCCGCGATTTTACGTGGGTTGTCTACATTACTCAACCCTGCGTCGAGTCGCTGCAAGCTTGTTGCAGCCCGCAAATAAATAGGCATAGATTGCGCCCACCTTCTCCACGGTGGTCAACTGTCGTTTGGGACACTGACGGGAGGGTGATTCCCCGGCAACCAGCGAATCGATGTCCACTATTTTCCGGACATATCGGACTTCATTTGCCCGTATTCCTCGCGGCTTACCTCTCCTCGGGCATCTCTCTCGTTGAGAATATCGAGCCCCGTTTTCAGTGACCGTGAGTCATGTTTCTGGTGCGAACGGTAACGGTCTCCCCAGTTCCCGATGTTCGAAAACAGCAGGTACACTATGCCGAACCAAAGCATCTAACCCCTTCGCTGCTTATTTTCCGGGTTCATCTTTCCGCCTCTCGCGCTCCGCCTTCTCCAGTTCTTCGACTGCTTGAACGTCTTTGCGCCCCAGTGCCTCGTAGAGTTCATGCACTCGCTTGACGAGTTCCGGCGTCAAATCGGACGGTGCCTTGGCTTCGGGCTTGGTCTCGGGTTCGGCTTTCCGAATCTCCCGTTCTGCCTTTTCCCAGTCCTGAGCCGCTCGACCGTCCTGACGACCTCGCTCCTCGTAAAGTTCATAGGATCGCTTGGCAATCTGCGTCGTCAAATCGGATGATGCTTGGTTGGCATCAGGCTTTGAGTCGGAAGCCTTGGGTTGCTCGGCATTGGTTTCCATCGTGGGTATTCCTTCCGTCTTTGCTATGCCGACACGAGTCAAGGGGTGCTCGTGCGGGCGATCGGCGATCCCGAGACGAATGAATACCGGAACCTTCACCAAGTCCAAAACAAATGCGAACACCACCGCCGCCGCCAGCGTGCCCGTCACCATCAAGGGTGGCAAGGGTGTCATGGCGATTCCGCCGACGGCCAATGTCGAAGTGATTACGATATCGGCAACGGACGACACAACAAGCCAGAGGCTGGGACGAGTGCCCCACAAGTGCCGGCGTTCGCGAATGGCATAGAGCATCGCCTGGTTGCCGAACACGACGACGACGAAGGCCAGGGTTCGCAGCGGCTCTATTCCCAGATTCATGCCAAATTTTCCGATGGTCAGGACACCGGTGCAGAAGGCGAGCAGGCAGATACCCATGGTGACGCCGGCTATCGTCAGGCTGCCGATGCGCCACACATTCGGCATCGGCGAGGGCCGCACGTTATCCGTCGTCAATGACATGGAGAGGAAGTCGCCGGTGATCATCACAATGACCATCAGCAGCGGCGTCAGGATCGCGTGACCTGTCATGATTAGGCCGACGATCAGGAACAGCACCGTCACGACCTTCTTGGCGATGGTATTCAGCGTGTAGGTGAGGATGCGCTGGAACGTTATTCGCCCTTCCTTGACAGCGGCGACGATGCCAGCGAGTCCGGGCTCGGTCAGCACCATGCCGGCGGCCGATTTGGCGACGTCGGTTGCCGTCGAGACCGCGATGCCGATTTGCGCCTGGCGCAGTGCCGGCGCGTCATTGGCACCGTCACCGCACATGCCGACGGTATGGTTTTCCTTCTGGAATGCCTTGACCAGATTGTATTTGTCCTCCGGGAGGACACCGGCGAAAACCGCGAATTGCCCGGGCTGGACGTTGTCGGGGATCGGACCGGGCGGACAGACGGCACCATCTAGGCCCACCGCACGAGCCACGATAGCCGCAGTCGCTGGCGCGTCGCCCGTCACCATCACGGTGCGAACGCCCAGCTCATGCAATTCGGTAATGAGTGCCGCCGAGTCTGAACGCGGCGGGTCGCTCAGCGCAATGAGTCCCGCCAGATTCATTGCCGTCGGCGGCCCCACCGCCACTGCCAGAACGCGGAAGCCCTGCGCCTCGAGTTTGTCCGCTGCGGCGGTCGCGGTCGGCGACGGTTGTGCGAGGCCGATGACCACGGCAAAGGCACCCTTCACGATACGTTGCGTGCCGCCGGTCGCATCCGTCGCGGTCGCCTCGGATGTCTTTTTCGCCGGATCGAAGGGCGCAAACTTAACCAAGGTCGGCGCGTCGGAGACATCTTTGCTCGATGCGGCCGCGCGTATGGCTGCATCCACCGGGTCCTGCCCGCCATCCGCGCTCGCCAGCGCGGCCAGCGTCAAAACATGGGCTTCGTCGAAGCCGGGCATGGGATGAACAGTCGTTACTGTCAGCGCATTTTGGGTCAGCGTGCCGGTCTTGTCGGCGCACAACACATCCGTCGTTCCCGCCTCATCCACCGCAGACAGACGGGTCGGAAGGACACCCAGCTTTGCCAGGGCGCGCGCGCCGAGTGCAGCCGCGAGGGTGAACGAGGCCGGCAGTGCAACCGGTATTGTCGCCAGCACCGCCGTCAGGATGAGGGGGATGATCTCCGCCATCGGCATCTTGAGAACGTAGGCATAGGCCACGAGCACCACGATGACGACACCGTTGAACGCGGAGAGATTGCGCACCACGCGCAGCACCGCCTTCTGCTGGGAACTGACGACGTGAGCGGTGCGGACCAGCTCTGCGGTACGGCCGAACTTGGTGCGCACGCCGGTCGCCGTGACCTCCGCCACCGCCTCGCCCCGACGCACCAGCGCACCGGCAAAGGTTTGCACGCCCGCGCCGGCTTCGATGGGTACCGATTCTCCGGTAAGCATAGATTGGTCGAGCAAAACGTCACCGCCAGTGATGTGCACATCCGCGGCCACCACGCCGCCGAGCGAGAGCTTCACCACGTCGCCCGGCACCAGCTCGGCCGCGGGTACGGTTTCCCACGCGCCGTCGCGCCGGGCGGACGCACTCAGCGCAAGCCGCGACTTCAGTGCGGTGAGCGTCGCTTGGGCGCGGCTTTCCTGGAGCAGTCCGAGTGCCGCGTTGAACACCAGCAGTCCGGCGATGATCGCGGCCTCGACATATTTGCCGAGTACCAGTTCCAGCACAACGGCGGCTTCGAGCATCCACGGAACCGGTGCCCAGAATTTTTCCAGTGCCATGCGCAGCGGGTGCATGCTCGTATCCGGCATCGTGTTGGGGCCGAACTTCGCCAGCAGGCGGCGGGCCTCGTCGCTCGTCAGTCCGTTGGTCCGGTTATCGTTAGAGGTGCTCGCCGACTCGGAATCGGGTTTCGCTTCTGGCTTCGATTCAGGAGCCTGGGTCGAGTCGGCATTGATTTTCATGGTGAATATTCCTTACGTTTTTACGCCGTTGAAAATTTTGTGAATCGCGGAATTCTTGTTGTCAGGCTAAGGTGTTTTTCATCGCGCACTGTATTTTCCCAAGCTCCCCGCCCGGTTGTACCGGGTCCGATTAGGCCGCGCCAGCAGTCCCTGGTTGGTGGCGACCAGTATCCTCGCGGTGTCTACCATCTCAAGCGCATTCATTAGGCGCACCCCATTTCCAATTGCGGATTTCCGGCATGTCCTGGCCGTGCTTGTTGATGTACTGCTTGTGTTTGATGAGTTTGTCCTTGAGCTGCTGCTTCAGGACGATGCCCTTGTCGCCGGTCTGCGGCAGACGGTCGATAGCATCCATCGCCAGATGGAAGCGGTCCAGATCGTTTAGCACCGTCATGTCAAACGGCGTGGTGATGGTGCCCTCTTCCTTGTAGCCGCGCACGTGGAAGTTGTCGTGGTTAGTACGGCGGTAGGTGAGACGGTGGATCAGCCACGGGTAGCCATGAAAGGCGAAAATTACCGGCTTGTCACGGGTAAACAACTCGTCGAAGTCCATGTCGCTCAAACCGTGCGGGTGCTCGATCTGCTGCTGCAGCTTCATCAGGTCGACGACGTTGATCACGCGGATATTCAGTTCGGACAGATGTTCACGCAGGATAGATACGGCGGCCAGCGTCTCCAGCGTGGGCACGTCGCCGCAGCAGGCCATCACCACGTCGGGTGCAACCAACTGGCCGTTGCTGGCCCATTGCCAGATGCCGATACCTTCTGTGCAGTGCTTGACGGCGGCGTCCATCGTCAGCCACTGAGGTGCCCGATACTTGCCTGCAATCACCACGTTGACATAATGGCGGCTGCGCAGGCAATGATCCCAGACCGAGAGCAGACAGTTGGCATCCGGCGGCAGATAAACGCGCACGATGGAAGCCTTCTTGTTGGTCACGTGATCGATGAAGCCTGGGTCCTGGTGGGTAAAGCCGTTATGCATCTGCTGCCAGACGTGGGAGGCCAGCAGGTAATTCAGCGATGCTATTTTCCGCCGCCACGGCAGTTCAGCCGTGACCTTCAGCCATTTGGCGTGCTGGTTGAACATCGAATCAATGATGTGGATGAACGACTCGTAGCTGTTGAACAGCCCGTGCCGTCCGGTAAGCAGATAACCTTCGAGCCAGCCCTGGCACTGATGCTCACTCAGCATCTCCATGACCCGCCCATCCAGGGCGAGGAATTCATCGTTGACCTGCGTGCGTGCTTCCCACTGCCGGTTGGTAACCTCAAAAACGGCATTCAAACGATTGGAAAGTGTTTCGTCCGGACCAAAGATGCGGAAATTGCGTTGTTCCCGGTTGAGCTTTGCCACATCGCGCAGGAACACGCCGAGTTCGTGCGTGTCGGCCGCCATCACAGCACCGGGTGACGGGACCTTCACCGCGTAGTTGCGAAAGTCCGGCATGACCAGGTCGCGCAGCAGCATGCCGCCGTTGGCGTGCGGATTGGCACCCATGCGTCGTTCGCCGTTGGGTGCCAGTTCGGCCAGCTCAGGTTGCAGGCGGCCCTGTGCGTCAAAAAGTTCCTCCGGGCGGTAGTGCTTCATCCAGTTTTCCAGCATGGCCAGATGTTCGGGATGCTCGGCATCCACGGCGAGCGGCACCTGATGGGCGCGGAAAGTGCCTTCATTTGGCAGGCCATCGACCATCTTCGGTCCCGTCCAGCCCTTGGGCGACTTGAGGACTATCATCGGCCAGCGCGGACGCGTGAGGTTGCCGTTGATTCGGGCGTCGTGCTGGATGCTCCTGATCTGCTCCACTACCGTGTCGAGCGTCGCCGCCATCGCCTCGTGCATCAGTGCCGGCTCATCGCCCTCGACGAAATAAGGCATCCAGCCGCAGCCGCGCAGGAACTGCTCCAGTTCCTCCGGTTCAATGCGCGCGAAAATGGTCGGATTGGCAATCTTGTAGCCGTTGAGATGCAAGATAGGCAACACCGCGCCGTCGTTGACCGGATCAAGGAACTTGTTGGAATGCCAGGCAGTGGCCAGCGGCCCCGTCTCCGCTTCGCCATCCCCGACCACGCAGGCGACGATCAGATCGGGATTGTCGAACACCGCGCCAAAGGAATGGCTGAGCGAATAGCCCAGCTCGCCGCCCTCGTGGATCGAGCCCGGGCACTCCGGCGACGCGTGGCTGGGAATGCCACCTGGGAACGAAAACTGCTTGAAGAGTTTCTGCAGCCCGGCCTCGTCCTGGCTGATGTCGGGATAGATCTCACTGTAGGTGCCTTCGAGATAAGTGTTGGCCACGACGGCCGGTCCGCCGTGCCCGGGGCCGGAGACGTAGATCATGTCGAGGTCATATTTCTTGATGATCCGGTTCAGGTGCGCGTAGATGAAGTTCTGTCCCGGTGTCGTGCCCCAGTGACCCAGCAGCATCTTCTTCACATCCGCGAGCGTCAGCGGACGCTTCAACAGCGGATTGTCGTACAGATAAATCTGGCCGACCGACAGATAGTTCGCAGCGCGCCAGTAGGCATCGATCTTGTGCAGATGGTCCGGGGAAAGAGTTTTCATTTTTCTATCCTTCTTCTTTTGTCAAGATTGAGAACACGGCAGACCGCCTTGGCTATCATCTGCGCTTCGTCGGCATGCATGACACGGACCGAGACCCGTCCGTCCGGCGCAGAAATCAGGCCATCGTTCGCCGCGTTGTGTTTTTCATCGATCTCTATGCCAAGAAACTCCAGGCCTGTGCAGATTCGGGCGCGAATCGCCGGCGCGTTTTCGCCGATGCCGCCGGTGAACACCAGCGTGTCTAGTCCGCCCAGTGCCGCCGCGTAGCCGCCTATCCACTTCTTGGCCTGGTAGCAAAACAGCTCCACCGCTTCAGCCGCGCGCACGTCATGCGCCTCGTTATCGAGCAGGTCGCGCATGTCGGAACTGGTCTCCGACAGTCCGAGCAACCCGGACTGGGTATTGACCATCTCATTGAATTGCTGCGCGCTCATGTTTTCGCTGCGCGCCAGATACCAGGCCAGTCCCGGATCAAGGTCGCCGGAGCGGGTGCTCATGGTCAGGCCGGCAGTCGGGGTGAAACCCATGCTGGTGTCGATGCTCTTGCCGTCGTGCACCGCCGCCAAGCTCGCGCCATTGCCAAGGTGGGCGAGGATCACGCGTCCCTTGCCTGCAGCCGGATCGCCGAGGCGGGAGAGTTCCGCCATCAGGAATTCATATGACAAGCCGTGAAACCCGTACCGCCTTATGCCCTGCGCCTCGTAGCGGCGCGGGATCGCCAACAACCGAGCGACGCTGGGAAGGTCATGATGGAAAGCCGTGTCGAAACACGCCACCTGGTTCAGATTGGGAAAGCGGCACTGAAATGCCTCGGTGAGCAGAATCTCCTCCGGCAGATGTTCGGGATCGAATGGGCTGAGGCGGTGCAGCTCCGCTATCATTTCCGCAGTGATGCGTTGCGGCTCGCTGAACTTCGGCCCGCCATGCACCACGCGGTGTCCCACCGCAGTCAAAACCTCATGGCTGTTGCGTTGCTCTACCCAGTCCATCAGCACTTCCACCGCCGCAGTGTGATCGGGTGCTTCCACAGACTGCGAAAAATTGTCCGCCGGATTAATGCCTCGCACCCGCAAGCCCGCCCCCGGCAAACCGATCCGCTCGATCCCGCCCTCCAGAATCCGCTGCAGGGAATCACCGGCCTCGAACAGCGCGAACTTGATGCTTGACGAGCCGCCGTTGATGGTCAGGATGCGTGAACTAGCGGATTTCATGGATGCCTTCGTCATGATATTTCCAACTGTTGGCGAACTGGAATACGCGGCTAGCCAGCATTGCCGGAATCGAACATCAGGTAAAGCGCGCGCGGTTCGTCTTCATTGGACAGACAGGCAGGTTGCCTTCTGTTCGTCTCTGCCCAGTCCGGCAAGCCTCCGCGCGGGCCAATGCTTTGTCAAGATGACTTGCCTTTGCGTAACATCCAGCCGATAGCAATCAGTGCCCAGCCATCAAGCAGCAGACTGATGCTGACATATAGACCCACGAGCCACAGGGAATTGACTGGCCACCCGAGCACAAACAGCGAAGCCAACAGGATCGAGACAACACCATTGAATGCCATCCAACCCCAGCCCTTGGCTGGATGGATAGACTGTGCGATGGTGAAGCTGTGCATCGCATCCAATAACAGATAAACGGCTAGCAACAACCCGACCACTTCCACGCCTGATACAGGATAGAACAGCATCAGGCCACCGATGATGAACAGCAGGGCGGGTTTGATCCAGCCCATGACACTCTTCGGGCTATATCTATAGGTGTGAATGGCCCATAAACTTCCGCCGACCAGCAATAGCCAGCCGACAAAGAGCACGGTACTCAGGGACATTACACCCGGCAGTAAAATACCTCCCGTACCCAGCACGATCAGCAGGATTCCAGTGATCAAGGTATATGGCCCGAATTGATTAAGGATTTTTTTGTCTACGGTTAGAACGCTCATCATTTTTCTCCTGGATTATTCTGCGGCTGCAACTTTGTGTGGGACGACCTCTGGAACAGCCAATTCTTTGGTGGCGAGCGAAAGTGCCAGACTCGTTACCGAAGGATTCAGACTGTCGACCATCGAACTCGGGATCAGGATCGTGGCTCCGCGTTCCTTGGTGGTCTCGTAAATAATGTTCATGGCTCTGAGTTGGAGTGCGGCGGGATGGCCGGCATAAATTTCGGCAGCTTCGACAAACTTGCCCGCGATTGCAGCTTCGGCGGCCCCGAGTATTACCCGTGCCTGCTTCTCGCGCTCGGCTTGGGCCTGGCGCGACATGGCATCCTGCAACGCTTCGGGGAGGGCGACATCGCGAATCTCCACCGAACCCACCGTTATGCCCCATGGAGCAGTCTTCGCGCCTATCTCGTTTTTCAGCTGCTCGTCGGCATCCTTGCGATCGGATAGCAATGCCGCCAGCATCGAAGACCCTATCATCTCGCGCAGCGAGGTTTGTGCAACCTGGTCGATGGCTGCGCGATAATTGGTGATGGCCAACGCTGCTTTTTCAGCATCATGCACGTGCCAGAATATGATTGCATCGACATTGACCGGAACCGTGTCCTTGGTCAGTGCCTGTTCGGCGTTGAAGCCCGTGGTCTGTATGCGCTCATCGATGACTGCAATCACGTTGTCGATGATCGGGATGATGACGAACATGCCGGCTCCCTGGACACTTTGCAGCTTCCCCATCCTCAGGATGACAAACTTCTGCCAGGTGTTGGCCATTTTCAGTGACATCGAGATGATTGCTGCAGCTGCGAAAAACGCGAGTGCCAGATAAGAACTCACCCAGTTGCCGGCAGCAAGGCCCGCGATGGTAAGAACGAAAACCAGAAATGACGTGATTGGATTCATGGGTGTTATTCCCTGTGTTTGGTTGCGGTTTTCGAAACTACCCGACATTGCCGGCTATTTCTGTGCGGTGCCGCACCAACGCACACAACCAGGCAATGGTTAAAGTCCCAATCGAATCACCGTTGCCATAGAATATGTACGGTTTCGAGCGGAACGGAAACGCCATTGCGGTGTGGAATAAGCCGCGCCGTATAGTCCGTCGCCGGACGATCCACCGGTACGACCGCGCGATAAACGTAGCCGTTGATTGCGCCCACTAATTGCCTCACACGCATCATTTCCACCCGCTCCGGAGCGACCCCCTCCGCATAAAGTTCGACCCGCACCGCCTCAGGATCAACGTCGTCGAGATACACCTGTGCTTCAAATATATGGTGCTCGCCTGTTCGTTCATAATCACGTCCACCTCTGATGCGTCAGTGAAACGTGATCGGCACTTGTTTGCATCGCCGTTCGCACTCGTTCGGCATCCCCGAGATAATAGTGGCGAATCGGTTTTGTCTCCCCGTCCAGTTCATACACCAGCGGGATGCCGGTGGGGATATTCATCTCGACAATATCGGCATCCGACACACCGTCCAGATACTTGACCAAGGCACGCAGGCTGTTGCCATGAGCCACGATCAACACGCGCTTTCCTGAACGCACTGCCGGCATGATGAGATCTTGCCAACATGGCAAAAAACGCTCCAGGGTATCCTTCAAACATTCCGTACCCGGTATTTCACTCTGGCTGAGCGCACTGTAACGCGCATCATGCCGTGGATGTCGCGGATCGTTCTTGTCGAGGGCGGGTGGACGGGTGTCATAGCTGCGCCGCCAGAGCTTGACCTGTGCCTCACCGAATTTTCTGACCGTCTCGGATTTGTTCAGCCCCTGCAGCGCACCATAATGCCGCTCGTTCAAGCGCCAGTCCCGCTGCACGGGAATCCACATCAGTTCCATCTGGTCCAGAACCAGCCACAGCGTCCATATCGCGCGCTTCAACACGGAAGTGAACGCCATGTCGAAGACAAGCCCATGCGCTTGCATGACCCGTCCGGCCTCGATTGCTTCTGTTTTGCCGTGCTCGGACAAATCAACATCCGTCCATCCGGTAAAGAGATTCTCCTTGTTCCAGACGCTTTCCCCATGCCGCAAAAGAACGATCTGTCCGATCGTGCTTTGCTGAACGCGCTTCACTTGGCGTCATCACCGATTGTGACCACCACTTTTACCGCATGTTGCTGCGCCGCATTGGCGAACGTGTCATACGCTTTCAGGATTTCCGATAATTTGAAGCGGTGGCTCACGAGTTTTTTTGCATCAAGTCGTCCCGACTCAACCATGTTGAGCAACATGGTTGTTGTGCCCGCATCGACCAGACGCGTAGTTAACGTGATATTGGAACTCCAAAGTTTCTCAAGGTGCAGTTCGACCGGCTTGCCATGCACGCCCACGTTGGCAATACGTCCGCCGGGGGCGATGATCGCCTGGCAGATGTCGAAGGTCACCGCAGTACCGACTGCTTCGATAGCCACGTCCACACCGGCATCCTGCGTCAGTGCCATGACCCGTTGCGCCGCCTTGCCATCCGCGCTGTTTACGACCTGTGTCGCACCGAATGTGCGCGCCACCTCCAACCGGTTATCGTCCAGATCAATCATGATGATTTCGGCAGGGGAATAGAGCTGCGCGGTCAGCATTGCTGCCAGACCGACCGGACCGGCACCGATGATCGCCACGATGTCTCCCGGCTTCACCTGGCCGTTCAACGTCCCGCATTCCAAGCCTGTGGGCAGAATGCAACTGAGCATGACTGCAGCCTCTTCATCGACTTCGGGGGATAGACGGTACAGCCCGGTATCGGCATAGGGAATTCTGACGTATTCGGCTTGTGTGCCGTCAATGCTGTTGCCCAGCAGCCAACCGCCATGACTGCAATGGGAATACATTGCTTTCTTGCAGAAGCCGCACCTGCCGCAGGAAGTAATCAGGGAAATGAGCACTTTGTCTCCCCGGTGATAATTCAGCACACCTTTCCCCGCTTCCTCGATAATCCCCACGCCTTCATGGCCAAGAATACGACCGTCTGAAATTGTCGGTACATCGCCCTTGAGTATGTGCAGATCGGTTCCGCAGATGGTGGTCGTGGTGATGCGCACGATAGCGTCCGTTGCCTCTTTGATCACTGGCTTGGGCCGTTCCTCCAGCACCAGGGTATTCACCCCGTGGAAGACCAGTGCTTGCATCGTGACCGATGCATTGATGTCGTGAGCAGGTTTTTTCATGGCAATTTATTCCGGTAATAGAGCTTTTGCATTTTTTCACGCAATTCTGAAATATCCGACGAGGCAGCAATGCAACGGCCTGACAAAATTCGAAGGCTTGGTGAGGCCATCTCCGGTCGGAGTTCCGATGGACATGGATGCATACCCCTCGCCCATGCCCAGTCCATAAAGCGTAGGAGCATTCTTGACAAAAATAGAGCACTGCAAGCGTCGCCCCATGCGGGACAGATTCCCGACGTGTGTCGAATACATGGCGGCGGAATGATGGTTGCCCGCTTCAGCGCGATAAGCCAACTCGATGGCCGAGTCCACGTCTTGCGCGAAGGTGACGGGCAGGATAGGCATGAGCTGTTCGACCCATATGAAAGGGTGATCGTTGGATACGGCTCCCCACAACAGACGTGTGGCAGAAGGAACATCAAGGCCGATACCTTTGGCAATGACAGACGCATCGCGCCCCACATAGTCGCGGTTCATGAACGGTTCTTTGCCGTCCTTGTTTGTCTTGATGACAAGCTCGGCTAATGCGTCCATTTGAGAGTCAGTTAGCTCAAAGGCTCGCGGATCCACACGCATGCACTCCAGAAAACGCGCCTTGGCCGCCTCGACTACGATGACTTCTTTTTCCGCGATGCACAGCACGTTGTTGTCGAAGCTCGCACCGAAAATGATGTCCTCGACACATTTGGGAAAAATGGCGGTTTCATCGACGACCACAGGCGGGTTTCCGGGTCCGGCTGCAATGGTCTTACATATCTTGCCCGTGCTCATCGCCACCTTCACGATCGCGGAACCTCCGGTCACCAAGTTGAGGCTAATCCCAGGATGGGACAGGAGTGCCTTGGTCATCTCTTGGGTAACCGGAGAAATCGTGGTGATCAAACCCGCCGGAGCACCGGCAGCGACCATCGCCGAAGACAGGGTACGCATCACGTCCTGACAAACCTTGACTGCGGAAGGATGCGGGGCGAAGACCACGGAATTTCCTGCAGCCAGTATGCCGATAGCGTTGGATATGATGGTCGCGGCGGGGTTGTTGGAGGGGGTTACCGCCGCCACCACACCGAAGGGAGCATATTCCACCAAGGTCAGACCTTCATCGCCGGTGTAGGCTCGCGAATGCATGTCCTCCACCCCGGGTGTACGAGTAGCGCAAAGAATATTCTTCTGCGTCTTGTCGTCGGCACGCCCCATCTTCGTCTCTTCAACCGCCATGCACCCCCATCGTTCCGCATTGACGATGGAAGTCTCGCGTATGGCTTTGATGACGGTGCGTCGCACTTCTAGACTGTGATCTTGGAAAACTTGCTGCGCTTGAGTTGCGGCGCGGACGGCAGCATCGACTGTGGCGAAGATGACCTGCTCAGCGTTGGTCTTAACGCGAGATTCGCAATTCCCTTTATCAATCCTTGTCATCATGTCTCCATTCCAATTCGCAGCATTAAACAAGGTGATTTGTCTTTGCCATTGACCGGCCCGCACTGCGCAGTGCCTCGGGACAATCCAGCCGCCCCGTATGAATCTCAATGAACACTAGACCATCCGCCATGGCGGCTTGATCCAGCGCATCTTCAAGCTCCCCTTCCGTGCGCACATCAAGACCCAGACCGCCGCCGAACACCTCCGCCAGCTTGTGATAGTTCCAGGGTTGGATGTCGTTGTAGGGCCGGTCAACGATCACCCGTTCGATGGTGTAGCCGTCATTGTTGAGAAGAAAAATGGTGGGCTTGAGGCCGTAGCGGATCATGGTCGAGAGGTCCTGGCAGGTCACCTGAAAAGCACCGTCCCCCACGAACAACACGACTCTGCGGTCTTGTGCGGCCATGCAAACACCCAGAGTGGCACCGACCGTATAGCCGATCGACCCGTAAAACGTCTGTCCGATGAAGGTCGCACCTTCCGGCATGAGCATCTCTGCGGCACTGAACAAAGACACGCCTGTTTCGGCGATGACGATTGCATCTTTTTCGACCAAATGACTCATGCGGTCGAAGAAGCGCTTGATGGTCAGCAGTTTCTGTGCGTCGGGTCGGTACGGCTCGGTATGCCGGTGTACGCAGCCATCGATGGCGCGTTGAATCTCCAGCGTTGCAGGATCGCGCCGCATCAGCTTTGCGGTCAGTCCAAGAATAAAATCACGCAAGTAAACGTTCTCAAAAAAATGGTGTTTGATCTTGACGGTACGGATGTTGGCACTAATCGTTTTGGAGTCGTCAAGATTGGTGGTGAAACCGCCCGTATTAAAGTCGGTCATCAATTCACCGAGTTGCAGGATGCAGTCTGCCGATTCAACCCGCTCGCGCACATAATCGCGACTCCGATCACCCTCAAACAGACCGATGAATTGCGGGTGTTGCTCCGACAGGATGGTCTTTCCCAGCATCATGGTGACGTAGGGAAAACCGGTTTTATCAAGAAATTCGGCAAATTCATTTTGCAGCTTGAAGCGTATCAACTCCACACCACCTATCACCACTGGCCTCTGCGCCTTAGCCAGCATGACCAGTGCTTCATTGATCGCCTCATCGAGAGCGCCTGGATCGCTGGGAGCGTGTACTGGAAAAGGGAAAGCGTCAGGCAGATTACATTTCATTATTACCACGTCAGAAGGAATGCTGATGTAAACCGGCAGCTGGTAATAAAGGCACGTCGACAACACTCGGTCGATTTCATCAGGCGCAGTTGCTCCCGAAGAGAGCTGAGTGGAGGCAGCGGTAATCTTCTCGTACATTCTCAGTGGAATCTGGTAATCGCCCAAGGTGTGGTGCAACAGGGGGCGAGTGCGGAAATTGATCGTCGCGGGCGAGCCGGTTATCACTACGATCGGCACTCTTTCTGCGTATGCTCCCGCCACGCCATTGATCGCACTCAGCTCCCCGACGCCGAAGGTGGTGGCAAAAGCACCTATCCCCCGGATGCGCGCGTAACCGTCAGCGGCATAGGCCGCGTTGAGCTCGTTGCAGGTGCCGACGTATTTCACTTCGCTGTTCAGCACCTGATTGAAGAAACCGAGAACAAAATCTCCCGGCACGCCAAACAGATGATCCACTCCGATTTGTTTCAGGCGGATCAACAGGTATTCGGCAACGGTAATCTTTGGGCTTGTCATGATTGAGCGTCCGCAGAAACCAGTGAACTCACCAACAAAGCTTTGGCCCGCATGCAGACATTGTCGACGGTAAAACCATATTCGCGCAGCAATGCGCGATTGAACCAGTGCGGATTTTTCGGGTTGTGCTTGAGCCAGCGCATCCATAGCACGTAGCTCATAGCCGCAGCACCGAGCGGCAGCCCAGGATGCCCGCTGTTGGCCTTTTGCACCATGTTCACCGACAGGAGTCGAACGGTATTGATGCATTGCTGTTCGAGTTCGACAGACATGACTATTGCCTGCTTGAATGCATGGTGCGCGAATTGCAAACCCGGATTATTTGGCCACTTTGCCCGTATCAATACTCCACGCAGCTTCCCACGCCTCTCCAGATAAGCGTCGATCTGCCCCGCCAGCGTCGTGAAGTCTGCCGTTTCAAGCGGCCCATCTGGGTGCAGCACGAGGATGCCTTCGTCGTGTCGCAATTCGTAGTTGATCATCGGATATTCTCAATCGGTTAATGGTGCGAATGTCGCGTGCGCTAAACATGCACGAACACACCAGGAGTCGTGTGCGTGTGGGTCAAAGTACCCGCTGCGTAACGGCAGGTCTGTTCGTTACCGCACTCAAGACGTAGCGTAATCACCGGACTGCGTGCGCTGCACGGCATCGATGGAAGTGTGCGCAGGATGCTGATGCGCAATTGGTCGGGTTGCGCCGCGAAAGAGTGCCGGATTTGAGCTACGCCAACAGCCAACGCGTCGAGTGCCGGAACAATCATCTTGTGGGCAAAATCGCCCGTTACGCCAAAAAGGACCAGCACATCCGCCGGTGTTGTGTTGCTATAAGTTTTGCGAGAGGCTCGCTGCATAATTGATTTATGCAATAACGCCCCGTGACCGGGTGTTAAAATCCGGCCTGTTTTGCTGACACGGATTTCGGTATATGCCCGGCGCACCCCATAACTTGCTCGCGAATTTTCTCTTCGATCTGGAACAGACCACCATCCTTTGGCAGATTGCCGTGCTGGTATTGGGTCTGGCGTTCGGGGGGCTGGCAAGCCGCTTGATGCTGGGCACGCTGCCCAGCTCGAAAGGCATGTCAAACGTCGGCAGGGGTGGCATGGCCCGGGTGGCCTTTCCGCTCATGACGTTGTTGGCGGTTTTGATCGGTCGGGCGATCCTCAAAAACTGGCATTCTGTCAACCTGCTGAATATCGTCGTGCCGCTGCTGTTTGCACTGATGCTGATCCGCCTGCTCGTCTATGCGTTGCGCCAGACCTTTGCCACCAGTCGTTGGCTGCACGGTTCCGAACGATTTATCGTTCTGGCGATTTGGGCGGGGTTTGCCCTGCACCTTACCGGGTTGCTTCCCGAGCTGCTTGAAGCGATGGATTACCTCAGTTTTAACATCGGAAAGCAGCGTATCTCACTCCTCATTGTCCTGAGCGGTATCGTCTCCATCCTCGCTACCATGTTAGTCGTGATGTGGATCGGGCAGACACTGGAGCGCAAGGTGATGATCACGGAACATCTGGACATGAACCTGCGGGTGGTGTTGTCGAAACTGATCCGTGCGGCACTCGTTGTCTTGGGTGTTTTAATCGCGCTACCTTTGGCGGGGATAGATATCACCGTGCTGTCTATATTCGGCGGTGCACTGGGGGTGGGCATCGGCTTCGGTTTACAGAAGATCGCCAGCAACTACATCAGCGGGTTCATCATCCTGCTCGACCGTTCCATCCATCCGGGCGATGTGCTGACGGTGGATGGACGCTTTGGCAAAGTCGCGCAATTAACCACGCGTTACCTGGTATTGCAAGGCAACGATGGCACCGAGGCGATCATTCCCAACGAGACACTGGTCAGCTCGACCGTCATCAACCATTCCTACACCAACCGCCAAGTGCGCATCGGCATCGCCGTGCAAGTCGGTTACCAGAGCGACCTTCAGCGTGCGATGGAGATCATGAAGCAGGCGGCGATGAACCGGCCCAGAGTGTTGCATGACCCCGAACCGAAAACCTATCTCAAGTCATTTGGCGACAACGGCATCGATTTGGAGCTGGGCATTTGGATCAGCGACCCGGAAGCGGGGGAGCTTGGCTTGCGCTCGGAGATCAACTTGGAGATCTGGCGTAAATTCCAGGAAGCGGGAATCGAGATTCCCTTTCCGCAGCGCGAAGTTCGGATTGTCGGTGGGCAATATTCAGAGACCCGAGCCTAGGCGGTATTGCGGGCAGATACCGGACGTTGTAATCTCCGCCGTCGAGGGGGTCGTCGCGCCATGGTGGCCTCTGGCGGTTGGATAGCGACAACCCATCCCCGCACAAAAGTGAATTGGCCTAATTTATCTCGAGGAACCGAACCATGAAAAAAATCATTGCTGTTGCATTACTCTCCGTGGCATTTGCGACCCCATCGTTTGCCGATGATGTTTCAGCTGCTCCCGCCAACAAAACACCTGCCGCGCCACCGACTCACCATAAGTCCGGTCACGGCATGATGGCCGACAAGAAAAGTTGTGGTGACGACCAGGGAATGGGCGCGCATAAAGGATATGGTGTGATGGGCGAACAGGGGGCCGAAGTGATGATGGAGCCTAACGTGACCATGCTCAGCGCGCTTACGCTGAGTGCGGAACAGCAGTCCAGAATCAGGCAGTTTTCCGATCAACTGATGCACGATAATTGGGCAAAGCAGGGTTTGATCAACGATGAAACGGCGAAGCTGCGCGATCTTTATGAAGCCGACAAACGCGACCCTGCCGCCATCGGCAAGGAATACCAGAAAATTTTCGATTTGAAACGCCAGATGATCGAAACTTATCTGGATGCGCAAAACAACATCGAAGCCGTTCTGACTCCCGCGCAACTTGCGACCCTGAAGGAATTACGCAACAAGATGCGTCACATGCATATGCACCCGATGCCATGAGACGGAAGCCCTCGCCGCACCATGCGTCCATAGAATAAACACAAAGTGCGGCGGGTATAGGTTTGCCGGGGCATGGGTGTGCAGGAACGGGCATCACACCCACTTAACCCGGCTGATTTCGCCTATTGCCGCGATATCAGCCGGTAATCTTTCGGTACGGTAAATATACTGTCGTGCAACGGTTCGATCCTGATCGACTTGACTTCGAGGGTAAACGACAACAGCGGCTCACCCTCGGATTCTTTTACCGCCTCATCCGTTTTCTTCTTGGCGAACATTCCGACGAGGCCGGAGACAAGGCCTCCCGAGCTGTCGGGAGGTGAACTTCTGCTGGTTGATCCCTCTGTCGGCTTCGCGTCCTTGGCCGCACAGGCATTGCCTTCCATATTCCATGCAAGGTGGGTTGAAATGGGGTATCCCTTAATCTTTTCCATTTGTTTTCCCGCGTCGAGGAATGCGTTACGGGCACTCGCGCTCAGCGAGTTGGCGAGATAAGCCGAGATCAGTTTGGTCGCCTCTGACGGAAGTATTTGCGGTTTGTTCGTGTCTGCAACAGCACCGGACAACGCGCGCGCATAACTTTCTTCCATACTCAACGTTTCACGCATCGACTGGGTCATCGGCGTAGTCCAGATATCCATGTCCAAGGTGCTGGTCGTATTGCGCGCCGCTTTGTCGCGCAGGGTGACTATCCAGGCGATTTGATATTCGTCGGTGTCGAAGCCATTGATGGATTTCTTCTGGCCGGTTGCTTTGACCGTGAAGTTGGTGCGCGCAATGCTCATGGTGCAGCCGGATTCATGCTGTGCTTCCGGCGGCTTGGCATCCCCCTGTTTGGCGGATGGATGCTGTGATGGTTCTACGCACCCGCGCAAAGGACATTCGGTGTACTCGCCTTTGTCCGGGTTAAGCGTCCATTGCAGATCGCGGTCAATCCGGGATATTTTCGTTTCGGTCCGAGTGCCGATCAGATAGCCGGAAAATGTACCCGTACCCTTGAAAATCGATTCGTCGCGACGCATATCCGTGCGCACATAATGTCGGTCAGTGCTCTCTGAGGGGAAGAAGCCCTTGATCCCGTTGTTGATGACCTGTCGCTCTATGACGGCAGTGGGGTGGAGCGGTGTGGTATCTGCGACCTCAACCGGTTTTGTGGTGCATCCTGCAATGGTGACCAAAACAACAATACACAGAAGATTGCGTGACATGATTTTCTCCCCAGCGTTAATTGTCAGGTTTTCATTATGGGATTGTTTTGACCGGACAGGTAAGGGCAAACTTTATGCCATCAAAACATGATCTGACATCCTTGGGCTGATTTTGTCGATTTATTCGGTCGGAAAGGCAGTTCGGGGGACAGTGTGACGGTGAGGAACCGTGTTTACTGTGTCCAGAATTGTATCGGTATCGGTCGAGACACAATGAAATGACAGCGATGAAACTGTATAGGAGATTGTCGAGGAACGGCGGAGGCAGGAGATTTACAGCGGGTATAGTTAACTGGTAAAGGAGCTTGGGAAGCTGCCGTTCTACCATTGAATTACACCCGCAAGGCTGGCGTTTTTACGCAGGTTGCATATTCTGGGGCAACGTGAACACCCATTCTGGGCGAACGTGAACAGTCATTCTGAAGGAACGTGAACACCGATTCTGCTCGAACGTGAACACTTTT
>JABEVG010000028.1 GCA_013044075.1 Gallionella sp. | reverse complement strand
TTGCCTTGCACATAGTGGCTGTGAATCAAGTGCGCGATGACTTCAGTATCGGTATCGGAGGTGAACACGTAACCCGCCGCCGTCAGGTCTGTGCGCAAGACCTCGTAATTTTCGATGATGCCGTTATGCACCACAGCGATCCTGTCTTTGCTCAGATGTGGATGCGCGTTGCGCTCGGAAGGCACGCCGTGGGTCGCCCAGCGGGTATGGGCGATGCCGACCTGACCGTTGGTGCGGGCACTCTTGATGGTGAGTTCGGCGACGCGCCCGGTGCTGCGCTGGCGTTCGATCTGACCATCGTGTATGACGGCCAGACCCGCCGAGTCATAACCGCGATATTCCAGACGTTGCAAGCCTTCCAGCAGGATAGGCACCACGTTTCTTTGGGCAACTGCACCGACGATTCCACACATATTTAAGGCCCCGAAAAGAGATAAGAAGGAACGGCCAATGGATTCACTTTTTGTCCTTCGCCTGTTTCACCGGACGCTTCCAGCCATTGATCGTGATTTGTTTGCTACGCGACAACGTCAATTCGCCATCGGGTGCGTCTTTGGTAATGGTCGAACCCGCGCCTATGGTTGCGCCCTTGCCTACCCGTACTGGCGCGACGAGTTGCGTATCGGAGCCGATGAAGGCGTCGTCCTCTATGATGGTGCGGAATTTGTTCGCGCCGTCGTAATTGCAGGTGATGGTGCCCGCGCCGATGTTGACGCGGGCACCCACGGTGGCATCGCCGATGTAGCTCAGGTGATTGGCCTTGCTGCCCGCGCCGACCTCGCTGTTCTTAATTTCGACGAAATTGCCGACATGCGCATCGTCGTGCAAGTGGCTGCCGGGACGCAGGCGCGCGTACGGGCCAATGTGACAATTCGCGCCGACAGAGCTTGAGTCGATGTGACTGTATGCGGCGACCTGCGTACCTTGCGCGATGTTGGCGTTGCGGATGATGCTGTACGGACCGACGCGCACGTTGTCCGCCAGACTCACCGTGCCTTCAAATATACAGCCGACATCAATCGCGACATCGCGCCCGCAAATCAGGGTGCCGCGCACATCAAGGCGCGCCGGATCGGCCAGCGTCACGCCGTGTGCCAAAAGACGCTGCGCTTCCACTCGTTGCCAAGTGCGTTCCAGCACCGCCAGTTGCGTTTTGCTGTTGATGCCCTCGACCTCCCAGGCGTGCGCGGGTTGCGCGGTATGCACCTCCACGCCTTGCGCGACGGCCATCGCTACAATGTCGGTGAGGTAGTACTCGCCTTGCGAGTTATTATTTTTCAGCTGCGCCAGCCAGTGGCGCAACATTTGTGTCGGCGCAAGCAGAATGCCGGTATTCACTTCCTGTATCTTGCGCTGCTCCGGCGTGGCATCTTTTTCTTCCACGATGCTCAGCACGCGGCCATCTGCGTCGCGCATGATGCGCCCGTAACCGGTGGGCTGGGTCAGATTCACGGTAAGCAACACCAGGCCGTCACCCGCTACACGCATCTGCTGCAAAGTCTGTAGCTGTATCAGCGGGACATCACCGTACAACACCATCGTGAGCGAGTTGTCGTCCAGATGCGGCATAGCTTGCCGCACCGCATGCCCCGTGCCGAGTTGCGGTTCCTGGATGACAAATTCGGCCTCGTATTGCGCCATCGCCTGCGGCACTGCCTCGCCGCCATGCCCGTATACCACGCAAATCTGCTCGGCCTGCAACGCCTTCGCGCAATCAAGCACATGCTGCAGCATAGGCTTTCCTGCCAGCGCGTGCAGCACCTTGGGCTGGTTGGAATACATGCGTGTGCCTTTACCGGCGGCGAGTATGACGATGTTCAACGGACTCATGTTTTAGCTCTTGAAAATGAGCGCGGATTATAGCGTAGGTAGACCATGCCCACCGTGCCCGGCCAGCGGTTCAAGCCTTCTTCACGAACTCGGTCTTCAACTGCATCGCGCCGATGCCGTCGATCTTGCAGTCGATATCATGGTCGCCATCGACCAGACGGATGTTCTTCACCTTGGTACCCACTTTGACCACCGAGGACGAACCCTTGATCTTCAGATCTTTGATCACCGTGACCGAATCGCCATCGGCCAGCACGTTGCCAAACGCATCCTTGTACACGCGCTGCTGTTCACCGTTTGCAACGGGCGCATCTTTAGCCCACTCGTGCGCGCACTCTGGGCAGACATAGTTGCTTCCGTCTTCGTAGGTGAATTCCGAACTGCATTTAGGACATTTGGGTAAAGCGGTCATTACAGAACTCCAGTGTAAAAATCAAAAAGGTAGGATTAGTGGTAATCATCTTCACGCTGGTGGCGCACAGCAGTGACAGTCACCGTTTCATTGTCTTCAATTTCAAACAGCGCGACATAACCTGCGCCACCAAACGGAATAATCAATTCACGCAGCAATGGATTGTCTTGTTTACTTGCCGCTTTGCGACAAGTAAAGGGAAATTGTTCTAACAGTTGGATGCTTGCCGCGATAGTCTTGCGTGAATGTTTTGCGGCTTGCAAGTCTTGTTCGGCCAGATAGGTGAACAATCGCTTCAAATCTTCTTTCGCCGCCAAAGTGTAGCGAACCTTATAGTTCACTTACGCACTTTCTTCGCAGCTTTGACGATGATGGCATCTAATTCTGCCAACACCTCGTCAGATGAAAAATACACACCGGTTTTTTTTGCTTCATCCCGCGAAGCCAGCCCGCGCGCGATGAATTCCTGTTGTGTCCGCCGAAACGCCACATTGCGGCGCAACGAATCTTCGACGAACGCGGAAAGCGTTTCGCCCGGACGCAAAATCTCCTCGGCGGCTTGGCGCAGTTCGGGTTGAACGCGCAGCGCAGGCATGGTGGCGGTTTTCATGGGATCCCTCGTGCATTACAAATGTGATGCGCATCATCGCGCAATTGAGCGCGGGGTGCAAGCAGTACAGCGATACCGATAATCTCAACGATGGGTATCGCGTTGCTCAACCTATTGTTTTGCAATACCCAGCATGCAGCGAAAGACAGAAACGATCTCCTCTCTTGCTCCTGCGACAGTGTTCTGAACCTTCTCGGGGATGGGGGATGGGTGATGGCAACTGAGGATGCGAGCGGTCGTATTGTGCGACAGGTGAATATGAGCTTGCCGCGCTGCGCCACCAGCGAGGACGATGCACTGGAGATTTTCGATTGCCGCGACCACCGCCGTCAGGTATCGAAGCCCTTGTTTGACATCGGTGTTTTTTGCGCCGCGAATCTTGGAAAGTTCCTCATTTCCGAGATACCAAGGCACCACGTTCCAAATTGCAATGTCTGCCGGTCTCACACCTGCATCTGCCAATTGTGTTCGGAAGTTCTTCGCTGTTTGGTCCGCGTCGTCTTGTCTAGTGATATGAATCCGCTTGCCACTGCCTTCGGGCCGGGCAATTCAAGCACAAACAGAAAGCGAGCCGTTTCGTTCCCGTTCTGTGGGTCGAAACCAGGAACCTCACGCGAGAATTGTTTTTCAGAGCGTATGAGTTCAACAATGAGACCGAGTGGAGCGATGCTCATAAGAGCTAACGTAAAGTCGACGACAAAAAAGCTGCGCTCAAAGTTTGTATCCCCGATGTACCGCCACCACACCGCCGGTCAGGTTGAAGTACTCGACGCGCTCCAGTCCGGCATCGCTCATCATCTGTTTCAGCTCTTCCTGTCCCGGGTGCATGCGTATCGATTCGGCGAGATAGCGGTAGCTGTCCGCGTCGCCTGCGATCATCTGCCCCATCCTGGGCAGCAGCTTGAACGAATACAAATCGTAGATTTTTTCCAGCGGCTTGGCGACCTTGGAGAATTCCAGCACGATGACGCGGCCACCGGGTTTGATGACGCGGTGCATCTCGCGCAGTGCGGCTTCTTTGTGGGTGACGTTGCGCAGGCCGAAAGCGATGCTCACACAGTCGAAATAATTATCGGGGAAAGGCAAATGCTCGGCATCGCATTGTGTGGTCGGCGTGGCAATGCCTTCGTCGAGCAGGCGGTCGCGACCCACGCGCAACATGGCGTTGTTGATGTCAGTAAGCACGACTTGTCCAGTGCTGCCGACCGCTTTCAGAAACAAGCGCGACAAGTCCGCCGAGCCGCCCGCCACGTCCAGAACTTTTTGTCCGTCGCGCACGCCGCTGACGCTGACCGCGTAGCGTTTCCAGATGCGGTGCAGCCCGGCGGACATCAGGTCGTTCATCACATCGTATTTACTGGCGACGGAGGTAAACACGCCCGCGACTTTCTTGGCTTTGTCTGCTTCGTTGACGGTCTCGAAACCGAAGTGCGTGGTCTTATTGGTCATGTCTGCCTCCGCCGTTTTGATAGGGTTCGCGGCTCTCGTTCGCCTCACTGAGTTGCCGCAGATAGTCTTGCCACAAGGCTTGCTGGTTCTTGCCCAGATTGCCCAGATATTCCCAGGTGTACAAGCCGCTGTCGTGCCCGTCGTCAAAGGTGATCTTCAGGGCATAGCTGCCGACCGGAGCGACTTCGTTCACGAGCACATGCTGCTTGCCGACTTGCAGCACTTCTTGTCCAGGACCGTGACCGCGCACTTCGGCGGAAGGCGAATACACACGCAGGAATTCGTATGGCAGACGGTAGCGCGCGCCATCGTCGAAGGCGATCTCCAGCTCGCGGGATTTTTGGTGCAGGGTGATGGCTGTGGGTATCATAGCGAGCGTATCTTCTTCAACAAGGCGGTGGTCGAGCGTTCATGCAGGAAAGGGATGCTATGCACCGTGCCGCCCCGGTTCAGCACTGCGGTACTGCCGACGATGGCTTCGGGCTTCCAGTCGCCGCCTTTCACCAACACGTCGGGCTGGCAAACAAGGATCAAATTGAGCGGCGTGTCCTCATCGAACTCCACCACCAGGCTGACCGATTCCAGCGCGGCCAGCACCGCCATGCGATCCTGGCCGGCATTGATGGGGCGGTCGTCTCCCTTGCCCTGGCGTTTCACCGAGGCATCGCTGTTCACGCCGACGATCAGCGATGCGCCGAGCGCGCGAGCCTGCGCGAGGTAGGTGACATGGCCGCGATGCAGCACGTCGAAACAACCGTTGGTGAACACCAGCGGACGCGGCAGCGTGGGCAGACGCGCGACGAGATCGTCCGCACCGCACAATTTGGCTTCAAAATCAGGCAAGGGATACATGGGAATAGGCGCGTTTATTCGCCCAACAACAAGTAGTCGATGATATCGCACAAGCAATGCAGGCTGACCAGATGAACTTCCTGGATACGCGCGGTGCTTTGCGCATCCACGCAGATCAGCACATCGGTCGGATGCAAGGCCGCTTTCATCGCCCCCCCGTCGCGCCCGGTCAGTGCCACCACGCGCATGTCGCGTTCATGTGCGGCGTGGATGGCGGCGACCACGTTGGGCGAGTTGCCGCTGGTGGAGATGGCCAGCAAACTATCGCCGGGCAGACCCAGTGCGCGCACCTGCTTGGAGAATATCTGGTTGTAGTCGTAATCGTTGGCGATGGAAGTCAGCACCGAGCTGTCGGTGGTCAGCGCGACGCAGGCCAAACCGGGACGCTCCTTCTCGAAACGGTTGATCAGCTCGGCGGCGAAGTGTTGCGCGTCGGCCGCCGAACCGCCGTTGCCGCAGACCAATATCTTGCCGTCATTGGCGACGCAGTCGAAAAACACCTGCGCGCCTTCGGCAATCGGGGCGGACAGCCTGTCCATGACGCGCAGCTTCAAATCGGCGCTGTCCTTGAAATGTTTGATGATGCGTTTATTGATGTCCATGATGAAAGTGGTCCAAAAAATCAGGGATGGATAGTAACCGAATCAAGCCTCGAAAGCATTCTTCAACCATTCCAGCTTCACGCCTTCAGGGTCTTCCAACAGCACCGCATCGAAGCGGCACGGCGGGATGTGCGGCAGCGTGGTCAGATAATGCTGCGCGGTGCGGATGATGCGCTGCTGTTTGCGGCCATCTATGCTGGCCGCCGCGCCCCCGAAAGCAGGATTGCTGCGCAGCCGCACTTCGACGAACACCAGCGTGTCGCGATCCTGCATGACCAGATCGATCTCACCCGCGCGGCAACGATAATTTTGCGCGAGCAATTTCAGGCCATGCCGTTGCAAATAGCCGGCCGCCTGCTGTTCGGCCTGCGCGCCTTTGCCGGTCATGGCTGGCTCTTGAACTGGTCGGGGAACATCTGGACGGCGGGTGCGGCGACCGATGCGGTCGATTGGGCGCGTCCCTGGCTGAACACCCCCGCCACGGCGGTGCGCTGAAAAATCTGATTGCTGAGCTGTATCTGTCCGGTCACGCCATCCAACGGCAGGGCGGATGGCAGCGTGTGCGCGAGCATCAATTGCACCAGACGGTAGGCATCAATGCCCAGCGCGTACAAACGCTCCCGGTCCGCCGAGAGCGGCGTGGTGGAATGCGGATAAGCGATCACCGCCGGGTGATCGGGCTGCAACAGCCAGGGCATATCAACGAACCGTATGCCGTTCAGATCGTAATTGGTCAGCGTGTCGTCGTTGCCGCCAAAGATCTGCGAGGTGGCATAAGTGGGCAGTTTGCCCGGCAGATAAGGACGTATCCGGCGCGCGTTCTCCGCATCCGTGGCGAGGAATACCAGGGTGTCGGGTATGACCAGCACATCGGGTACGGGAGGTTCATCGGGCGCGCTCGATACTTTTGAAGCGGCGGGATTCGGGATGGTGAACAGGCCGTTCAGTAGCGACGGATCGCCCTTGAAATCGATCTCGCGCACGATGCTGAGCCCCAGCTTGCTCCACGCCTCCTCGAAGGAAAATTCGATGCGCTGAGACAGCGGCGAGGAGGTGTCAATCACGATCGCCTTGTGCAGATTTTGTTGCGCGGCCAGCTCGGCAACGGTGCGCGCCTCGGCCTCGGCGGACAAACCAAAACAAAACAACTGCTCTGCCAGATGAGCATCCACGGTGTTAAGGGCCAGCGTAGGCACCGGGATGTTGCGCTCGGCGGCGAGCGCGCCCACGCCTTTGCGTGTCAGCGGCCCGACGACCGCCCGCGCACCATTGGCGATAGCCTGGCGATATTCCGCGACGACATTAAGGTTTTCATCGAATTTGCTGTACACCTGCACGGGCAGACCGTCCGGATTCAAACTGGCTGCCGCCATAAATCCCTCGCGCACCGCCTGCGCGGCTTCGCTAAAATTCTTGTCTTCGAGCGGCAGCAGCAGCGCGATGTGAGGAACCGCGTTTTCGTTCGCCGCGATGGCGCGCTCTTCAAGTTGGGGTTGCGGCTCGATGGCCCGCGTGACGCTCGGTTCAGGAGAGGCGAGTGGTGCTTCAACAGGCATCGGTTCGGGCGTGAGCGGAACCGGGGCAACGGTTACAGGAGCGGGCTTCGCGATGCGATGTGCCACGGGCGGCGTGCTGCTACAGGCGTATAGTGCGAACAAAATCGACAGTAAGAGGAGCACGCGTTGCATCACGATCATCCGCAAAAATTAGAATCCGCATTATATGTAGTTGCCACCCCGATAGGAAATCTGCGCGACATCACCTTGCGCGCGATGGAAGTGCTAGCCAACGCCGATGTGGTCGCCGCCGAGGACACGCGCAACACCGCGCACTTGTTGAGTCATCACGCGATCCGCGCCAAGCAACTGATCGCCGTGCACCAACATAACGAGCGCGGCGCGGCAGACAAGATCATCGCGCTGCTGCAAACCGGGCAGAGTGTAGCCTTCGTCAGCGATGCGGGTACCCCGGCGGTCAGCGACCCCGGCGCATTGTTGGTGCAAGCGGTGCTGGCAGCAGGGTTGCGCGTGATCCCCATTCCCGGTGCGAGTGCCGTGGTTGCCGCGCTTTCTGCCGCCGGCCTGAACGATGCGCATTTTCTTTTTTATGGATTTTTGCCGAACAAGTCCGCCGCACGCCGCACCGTCTTGCAAGGCCTGCAAGACCATCCGTACACCCTGGTGTTTTATGAGGCCCCGCATCGCATCGTCGAATGCGTGAACGACTTGTGCGCAGTCTTAGGTGGTGAGCGGCAGATCGTGCTGGCGCGCGAGATCACCAAGCTGTTCGAGACCATTCATTCCTGCCGCTTGAGCGATGCCGGGACCTGGCTCATGTCGGACAGCAATCAGCAGCGCGGCGAGTTCGTGGTACTGGTTTCCGGTGCCGTAGCGCAGCAGGGTTTGTCCCGTGAAACCGAACGCGTGTTGAAATTACTGATCGCCGAATTGCCGCTCAAACAGGCGGTGCAACTTGCCACCCAGATCAGCGGCGAGGGGCGCAACGAGTTGTATCAACTCGCATTGCAGCTCAAGGCAGGATCGGGCGAATGAGCACGGTACTATTCGCCGACAACGTCCCTTGCCGCACGGCTCTTCCTCTTTTCAGCAGATGACCATCGCCCGTATCGCCCTCGATATTCCGCTGTCCACCTTGTTTGATTACACGGTGTCTGAGGGTATGCAGGCCGGGGTGGGACAGCGGGTGGTCGTGCCATTCGGCAAACGACAAAGGGTCGGCGTGGTAATGGCGTATGCCACCGCCCCCACGCTGGATAGGGATCGGATCAAGCCGGTGACGCGCGTGCTGGAAGACACCGCGCCACTGTCGGCGGAATTGCTGCACTTGCTGAGTTTTTGCAGCGACTATTATCGCTATCCCATCGGGCAGACGGTGCTGTCGGCGTTACCGGCGCGACTGCGTTCCGATGAGCCTATCGTCGTCAAGCCCGTGCTGAGTTATCGTTTGAGCGCGAGCGGTGTGGCACTCAATCTGGCCGATTTCCCGAAACGTAACGTAGTGCAGCGGCGTGTACTCGAAAAGTTGGCGGAAACAGCATGCACCCTGGCAGAACTCAAGGCTGTGGCGGTGACCGCAGGGGCAGCGTTGAAGACCTTGATCGCCGACGGATGGGTCGAAAGCGTTGCACTTCCTTCTTCCTCGCTCGCCGTCCCCCAGAATGGCAGGACGCACGTTTTTGACAACGCCCATACGCTGACATCCGAGCAGCAAGCGGCGGTGGATGAGATCACGCAGACCGGCGGCTATGGCTGTTTCTTGTTGCACGGCATCACCGGCAGCGGTAAGACCGAAGTGTATGTGCATCTCATGCACGCGACATTGCAAAAGGACGGGCAAGTGTTGTTGCTGGTACCGGAGATCAATCTCACGCCGCAACTGGAGCAGTGTTTCCGCAATCGCTTCCCCGATGTGGACATCATCAGTCTGCATAGCGGGCTGGGCGATGCGGCACGCCTGGCGAATTGGCAGCAGGCGCAAAGCGGGCGCGCGCGGATCGTGCTGGGCACACGCCTGTCAGTGTTCGCCGAACTGCCCGGACTGGGGCTCATCATCGTTGACGAAGAACACGACAGCTCGTTCAAACAGCAGGACGGGCTGCGCTATTCGGCGCGCGATGTGGCGATATTCCGCGCCAGTCAACGCGGCGTGCCCATCGTGCTGGGTTCGGCCACGCCGTCGCTGGAGAGTTATCACAACGCGCAAAGCGGGCGATACAAAATGCTCGCGCTCACGCAACGCGCTTCGGCAGCAGCGCAGTTACCCAAGGTGCGCTGCATCAACATCAATCAGACGGCGATGCATCAGGGCATCAGCGAGAACCTGTTGCGCGAAATCGCGTTGCGTATAGCCCGCCGTGAGCAAAGCCTGTTGTTCATCAATCGGCGCGGCTACGCACCGGTGCTGATGTGCGGCGGTTGTGGCTGGTTATCGGATTGCAAACATTGCGCGGGCAAGATGGTGCTGCATCTCAATGACCAGCGACTGCGTTGCCATCATTGCGGCTATCAGCTCCGTGTGCCCAAGCATTGCCCCGATTGCGGCAATGCCGATCTGCATCCGGTGGGCAGCGGCACGCAACGCGTCGAAGCGATATTGCAGGAACGTTTTCCCGACGCGCGCATCCTGCGTGTCGACCGGGACAGCACGCGCAACAAACGCGCCTGGCAAACCATGCGCGCGCAGATCCACGCGAACGAGGTGGACATCCTGATCGGCACGCAGATGTTGGCCAAAGGGCACGACTTCCCCGAGCTGACGCTGGTCGGCGTGCTCAATCCCGATAGCGCGCTGTATAGCAGCGATTTTCGCGCCGCCGAAAAACTGTACGCGCAATTGGTGCAAGTATCGGGACGCGCCGGGCGCGCCGACAAGGCGGGCAGCGTCATCATCCAGACCGCCTTCCCCGACCATCCCCTGTATCGGGCGTTGCAGACGCATGACTTCACCGGCTTCGCATCAGCGCAATTGTCCGAGCGACAGATGGCAGGCTTTCCGCCGTTCGTGTACCAGGCAATGTTGCGCACCGAAGGCAAGACCGAGAGCGAGGTCTACGCGTATCTCAACCAGGCACGCGCCGCCGCCGTCGCGCTGCAATGCGATGTCGAAGTGTTGGGTGTCGTCCCTGCCGCGCTGGCACGCCGGGCGAATCACTTGCGCGCGCAATTACTGATCCAGGCCGGCACGCGCCGCGCGCTGCAACACTTTCTGCGCGCCTGGCAGCCTGATCTCGATGCATTGGCGCAATCTAAGCTGCGCTCCTCGCTGGACATCGACCCGCTGGAGTTTTAGAGTGCCGCACCGATACACATCCAAGGAATGACAATGCCCCTCCACCGCCACTACTGCGCGCAGCTGCGCAATGACAACGCTACGCACTTCGTTCTTGTTGCCCACAAGCCTGACCTGCCTGATGACTCATCCCGCTGAAATGATCAGACTGCTACAGGACATCGTCGGCACGGAACATGTCCTGACTGCGGAGGCCGCTTCCGCGTATTGCACCGATTGGCGCGGACGCTATTCCGGGCAGGCTCTGGCGGTGGTGCTGCCAGGCGATACGCAGCAGGTCTCCGATGTCGTCAAATGGTGTGCGGCGCACCATATCGCCATCGTTCCGCAAGGCGGCAATACCAGTCTTTGCGGGGGGAGTGTGCCGGTTCCCGACGTTCAACAGGTCGTTATCAATCTGTCGCGCATGAACCGGATCATCTCGGTCGATGCCGGCAACCACACCATGACGGTGCAGGCGGGCTGCGCCTTGGCGACGGTGCGCGAGGCGGCGAAAAGTGTGGAATGTCTGTTTCCATTGGGACTGACCGCGATCGCCGAACATTGCGAGATCGGCGGGAACATCTCGACCAACGCGGGCGGGATTGGCGTGTTACGTTACGGCAATATGCGCGATCTGGTGCTGGGGCTGGAGGTAGTGCTGCCGGACGGGCGCATTTGGAACGGATTGCGCAGTCTGCGCAAAGACAATACCGGATATGACCTGAAGCATGTGTTCATCGGCGCGGAAGGCACACTGGGCATCGTCACCGCCGCCGTATTGAAGCTCTTCCCCCAGCCCCAGGCCACCGTCACCGCCATCGTTGCTTTGGGGAATGCCACTTCGGCAGCGAGAATGCTCGAAGCAGTGCGCAAAAACTGCGGCAATACCCTGAGTGGTTTTGAGCTGATCTCACGTGATTGCCTGGAACTGGTGTTCAAACACATCCCGGAAACCAGCGAACCTTTCGATAAAAAACATCGCTGGTATTTGCTGATACAACTCACCGATGTGCTGAAGAGCCCGTTGCAAGAGACTTTGCTGGACACGATCACCAGCTTTACCGCGCCGGATTTCGATTATCGGATTACTGCCGATGCGGAGACTGCCGAACGCTGGTGGAAGCTGCGGCGCAACATCAGCGAGGCACAAAAACGCGAGGGGTTAAGCATCAAACACGATGTGTCCGTTCCCGTCAGCCAGATCGCGCAGTTTCTACTGCATGCCGACGGCGTGTTGCAAAACAACTACCCGGATGTGCGTATCCTGGCGTTCGGCCACATGGGTGATGGCAACATCCACTACAACGTCTCCATGCCCGACGGTGCGGCGAATAAGCAGTTCATTGCGGAGCAGGAAAATACGGTCAACAAATTGGTCTATGAGGTGGTGCGCGAACTGGGTGGCAGCATCAGCGCGGAACATGGCCTGGGCCAACTCAAGCGCGACACCATACGCGATTACAAAAGCGCGCTGGAGTTGGAACTGATGCGCGACATCAAGCGCGCGTTCGATCCGCACGGGCTGATGAACCCGGGCAAGGTGCTCTAGTCAGCTGATAGGGAATGGGATGCAAGCCAGTCTTACCAGGGCGGCATTTTCAACATGCTGAGTATCTTGCCATCGCGCCTGTTGACCACCACCGTCATGTCTTCGAACTTGGACCGCAAAGGTACAAAACCGATTTCGGACTCTACCCATCCGTTGCGCCGTATCGTGTCGTCGATCTCGGTGACACGGCCCGGATTGAGTTTTTTCAGATCGGCGATGGGTTGCGCGGCGGCTCCCACCGCCGGCTCATGACCGGCATATAGCTGATAGTACTGGGGAAACATCGGCAGGTCTTTCCCCGAAAATGCGGCCAGCACGACCTCGTTCCGTTCTTTGATGTCTTTGGGTAATTCCGAATACACATAAACCGGCCCGGTGAGCGGCAGCGAACGATATTCCGGTTTTGCCCTGCGGATATCCTCGTCATTCAGCTGATTGGCTAGCACCATGTCGAAGGAGTTCTTGATAAACACCACAAACACCGGGCGGCCATGGAACATCACGTTGACACCATACAACAACGCGGAAAATTGCAGGATGCCAATCACGAGGTAATCCAATACAAGGGTTTTGCGGGTCTTTTTGGTGTTGAAAATGATCAAAGTGATTAGCGGGCCTAGTGTGACATCGACCCCGAGCATGATCAGCAAGACTTGCCTTCCCCCGGCAGACGAGAAGAAAGGGGGGGCGTACCAGAGCAGCAGCATCAGTGCCAATGCGATGATTGCGATCGTCGCGCTAATGGCCAGATGTATGGCAGAAGCTTTCCAGCGGGTCATAATGTAGTGCCTGTGTGATAAAAGATCGTGCGAAATTGTAAAGAGCCGTGCCGCGCATTTCAACGCCACCAGCGCGTGGTGATCAGCAGCGGACTACTTGTTGACCGGCTGAACCAACACCCACGGACTGACCACCACCGCCCATAATCTTGCATCGGCATTGAACCAGTGTGCGGCTTGCTCGTCGTTGACTTTACCGAACTGGCCGCTATCCATCCACTCCCGTATCTGCGTGATATTGTCCTCGGACATTTGCCACGCCGCGTCCACCAGATCCAATTCCGGCGAGACATACAGCGCGACACCGCTGGCGAAATAACGCTGCATGTCGCGCCAGGCCATTTGAGCAGTTTCCAGATTTAACTTGGCACGTTTGATTTCTTGCGGGCTGTTTGTTGTCATCTCAAACATTTTTCCAATTACGATTTCGATCCGTTTAGGTAGCGATTCTTCACCCGCATTGTATATGCGTCCGTTACTTGAAATCTCATATTCACCCCACCAGCTTCCACTTCATCTGCTCCCCGGCCCGCAGCGGCACCAACCGATGCGCGCCAAATCCAACCGATGCAGGTACTTGCCACTCTTCACGGCGCAGCGTGATGATCCCGGTGTTGCGCGGCAGGCTGTAGTAGTCAGCACCGTAGAAGCTGGAGAAGGCTTCCAGTTTGTCCAGTGCGCCTGCTGCCTCGAATGCTTCGGCATATAGCTCGATGGCGTTATGCGCGGAGTAGCAACCCGCACAACCGCAGGCATGCTCTTTGGTGTGCTGCGCGTGCGGCGCGCTGTCTGTGCCGAGGAAGAATTTCTTGCTGCCGCTCACCGCCGCTTTGACCAAAGCTTCGCGGTGCGTCTCGCGTTTTAGGATGGGCAGACAATAGAAGTGCGGGCGGATGCCGCCGACCAGCATGGCGTTGCGGTTGTAGAGCAGGTGTTGCGGAGTGAGCGTGGCGGCGATGGTATCCGGCGCGCTGGCGACGAATTGCGCGGCATCTTTGGTGGTGATGTGCTCGAACACCACACGCAATTCGGGCATTTTCTTGAGCAGCGGTTGCATGACGCGTTCGATAAACACCGCTTCGCGGTCGAACACGTCGATGTCGATGTCGGTAACTTCACCATGCACCAGCAGTGGCAACCCGCAACGCTGCATCTCTTCCAGTGCGGCATAGGTCAGGCGCAGATCGGTCACGCCCTCATCGGAGTTAGTGGTCGCCCCAGCCGGATACAGTTTCACCGCATGCACCACGCCGCTGGCCTTGGCTTTTTTGATCTCTGCCGCGCTGGTGTTATTGGTCAGGTACAGCGTCATCAGCGGCTCGAACTGCATGCCAGTGGGTAGGGCGGCTAGGATTCGTTCGCGGTAAGCGATGGCCATGTCGGTACTGGTGACGGGCGGACGCAGGTTGGGCATGACGATGGCGCGGGCAAATTGTCTGGCGGTATCGGGCAGGACCGAGGCCATCAGCGCGCCATCGCGAAGATGCAAGTGCCAGTCATCGGGACGAATCAGCGTGAGTTGTTGCATGGTGGCATTCCTGAAAGATAAGCAGGTGTAGTGTAATGGATTTACCCGACCGGATTACGACCCGGTACAAACGCAAAACGAACCCGCACCGTTTCCGGCTCAGGCTCGCGTGCAGAGGTGGCGATCAGGGTTTAGCGACGGATGAAGATGCGCCAGTTTTTGCAGCCGCTGTGCGCACCTCGTTGTTATGTTTGTAGCTGATGTGCTTGGTCCCGCCATCGCAAGTGCCGACCGTCTTGCCGTTATCTTCAGCACCGTTCGCCACGATCTCCAATGTATAGGATTGCACACCCTTGGCCTGGAATTTGGCGTCGATCCCGGACTTCAATTCCTCGCAAGGTTTGGCCGCAAACGCGGTCATGGACATTCCCAACAAACACACCGCCAAAAAACTGCCGCAGGTTCGTTTCGTCAACATGTGACCCCCTTAATAAAACTGCGTACCCGCAAGTTCAACACCAACAACATCCGTTCCGTCTCCGACCGATGCTGCTCAGAATGACAGCGGAACTTCTTCAACAGCGAAAATCCTACGATGCTCGCGGATGGCGTATCGGTCGGTCATACCGGCGATGTAATCGGCCACGGCGCGCGCGCGATCCGCATCCGCATGGGCCTGAAACTGGGGCGGCAACAACCGCGAGTCTTCCATAAATACTGCAAACAACTCGCTGATAATCCGCTGTGCTTTGCTACTCATGCGCATCACCTTGTAATGCCTATACAAATGGGTACGCAGAAAGTTTTTGAGCACGCGCTGCTGTTTAAACATCTCTTCGCTAAAGGCCAGGATAGGCGGTGCGGTGCGCACCTCCGCCAGTGAAGTAATTCGGTGTTTTCGGATATTGTCTTCGCTGCTGCGGATCACATCGCCGACTAGGGTGTTGATCATATGGCGTATGGTTTCATGCACGATTCGACGCTCGGAAAGAGCGGGGTATTGACCTCTGATCTGCTGTAGATGCACGGCGACCAGCGGGACTTCGCTCAGTTGATCGAGGGTAATGAGTCCGGAGCGCAAACCATCGTCCACATCGTGATTGTTATAGGCGATTTCATCCGCAACATTGGCGATCTGGGCTTCCAGCGAGGGTCGCTGATTCCTGAGGAAGCGTTCACCCACATCCCCGAGTGCGGCGGCATTTTCCGCCGAGCAATGCTTGAGTATGCCTTCCCGAGTCTCAAAGCACAGATTCAAACCGTCAAAACGAGCGTACCGCTCCTCCAACACATCGACCACGCGCAGGGATTGCAGATTGTGCTCGAAGCCGCCAAAGCTTTTCATACACGCATTGAGCGCGTCCTGACCAGCATGACCAAACGGGGTATGTCCCAGGTCGTGCGCCAACGAGATGGCTTCGGCAAGATCTTCGTTCAAACGCAGGCGGCGCGCGATGGATCTGGCAATTTGCGACACTTCTATGCTGTGCGTGAGCCGCGTGCGAAACAAATCGCCTTCATGGTTCACAAATACCTGGGTCTTATATTCAAGCCGTCTAAACGCGCCGGAATGAATGATGCGATCACGGTCACGCTGGAATTCTCCTCGTCCTTGCGGTGCGGGTTCCGCGAGTCTTCTTCCCCGTGAATTTTTCTCCGTGACCGCGAACTCCGCCAGCTTATCCATGCACACAGGTCTCTAATGTTTCATGCAAAAGAGGCAACGGCACATCGACCGTGACGACGGCATGTCCCAATTGTTTGAGCAAGACGAAGCGTAATTTCCCACCCTCCACTTTCTTGTCCATACCCATCAGTTCCAGGTATTTTTCACTACCCAGATCGGGCGCGACCACAGGCAATCTGGCGCGCTTGAATAACTCGCGTACTCGTGCAACATCTGGTGAACTGATCCATCCTAACCGGCACGATAAATCAGCGGCCATCAGAGTACCGGCAGCCACTGCTTCGCCATGCAACCAGACACCGTAACCCATGCCGGACTCGATCGCATGACCAAAGGTGTGACCCAGATTGAGCAAGGCCCGTTCGCCACTTTCGCGTTCATCGATGCCGACGATTTCTGCCTTGTTTGAACAGCTGCGCGCAATCGCATATTGCAATGCAGCAGAATCTCGCGCCAGCAATGCCTGCATGTTTTTCTCCAGCCACTCGAGGAATTGCAGGTCGCGAATCAGTCCATATTTAATGACTTCGGCCAAACCGGCAGATAGCTCCTTGTCAGGCAACGTGCTCAATGTACTGATGTCGGCCATGACCAGTTGGGGCTGATAGAACGCTCCTATCATGTTTTTACCCAATGGATGATTGATACCCGTCTTGCCTCCTACCGATGAGTCAACCTGGGAAAGTAATGTAGTTGGAATTTGTATGAAGGGCACACCGCGCAAATAGGTTGCAGCCGCAAATCCGGTCATGTCGCCAACCACCCCGCCGCCCAATGCAATCAGTGGCGTGCTACGTTCGCAGCGGCTCTGCAACAATGCGTCATAAATCAAGTCCAGTGTTTTGCTCGTTTTGTAACGCTCGCCGTCTGGCAAAACCACCTCATGACTACTTATACCCACAGACCGCAACGTATTAACGAGCCGTTCGAGGTACAACGGTGCCACGGTAGTATTGGTTACGATCGCAACACGTTTGCGCGGTACATGCGCGAGTAGTAATTCTGCCTGGTCCAATAGATCGGTGCCAATGTGGATGTCATAGCTACGCTCTTGCAATCTCACTGTTAATTTTTGCCTCATCACACCAACCTTAATTGTTCGTCCCTAAATATGTCTAGCTTATCGACGAGCTGCAGCATGAGGCTATGCACACTCTGTCTTCCGGTTTGTATCACCACATCGGCAATCTCCCGGTAGAGCGGGTCACGCTGCCCAAACAACTCGGTCAATTTTGCATGGGGGTTTTCTGTCTGTAACAAGGGGCGATTTTTATCGTGACGGGTGCGCTGCCACAACTCGTTTACATTCGCCTGGAGATAAATAACGATCCCGCCACCTTGCAATAGCGCGCGGTTGCCCTCGGACAATATCGCACCGCCACCCGTTGCCAATACGACATTGTTGCCGTCCAGGATAGCCTGTATCGCTGAAGACTCGCGTTGACGAAACCCATCTTCCCCTTCAACGTCGAAAATGTGGGGGATGGTCACGCCTGTTCGTTCCTGAATCTCCACGTCACTGTCGACAAACAACTTCCCCGTATGTTTCGCCAAAACACGCCCCATCGTGGATTTTCCCGCGCCCATCATCCCGACCAGAATCAGATTCCCCGACGCAAATTTCCTATTAGCTTTTGGCTGAATTTCCATAGCGGTTATTGTAAACCATAAAAACAAAATGCCCGGACGATGCCGGGCATTTGTGTTTTTGCGACAAGCTTATTTTAAATTCAAAGTATCTTTCATGACTTTGGGCGTGATGAACACCAACAACTCATCTTTGTTATTGATGGCCGACGTGCTTTTAAACAAATATCCCAATACTGGTATATCACCCAAAAATGGTACTTTGTTATCTGCGTCTGTTTTCGTTTGTGTATACACCCCGCCTATCACCACCGTGCCGCCATTTTCGACCAGCACCTGGGTATTAACCTTATTGGTGTTGATGCTGGGGACGCCGGCATAAATCGTTCCAACCGAATCTTTATTGACTTTGACATCCAACAGAACATTGTCGTCCGGAGTAATTTGCGGCTTGACCTTCAAACTCAAAGCGGCAGTGACGAACGCCACGTTGGTCGCACCGCTGCTACTGGCTTGCTGGTACGGGATTTGGACACCCGTTTCTATCGTGGCCTCTGTCTTATCTGCTGTCACCACGCGCGGACTGGAAATAATCTTCCCCTTGCTATCGGTATCCAGTGCTTGCAACTGCAGATTCAGCATCCTAGTATTTGAAGCATTAAAAAGCATAGCGGTAATTGTTCCCGCCGGTCCGCCTATGGGGGCGACCACACCAGCCGTGGCGACCCCCGCCCCGCCAGCAGCACCTATAACACCCGGAGGGGCGGCAGGGGTGATGGGAATATTCGTATTGGTGTAAGTCATATTCACGCCCAAATTGCGGCTAAACTGATCCGAAGCCTCAACCACCCGTGCTTCTATCATCACTTGACGAACGGGAACATCCACCTTGGCAATAATCTTCCTCACTTCGTCCAGCTTACTGGGGGTATCTTGAACGAATATCTGGTTGGTACGCTCATCCCAAACCGCACTCCCTCTTTTCGACAGAAGTTTTTGCTGAGGATCGGTCACTATTTTTTTGAATGCATCACCCTTGATGTAATTCAACTGAAAAGTCTCGGTCTTCAGATCCTCCAGTTCCGAAATTTCTTGGCGCGCGGTCAATTCAATTTTTTCTTTGGCAGCCAATTCCTCACGTGGAGCAACTTGAATCACATTGCCATTTTTGCGCATATCCAAACCGCGACTTTGCAAAATGATATCCAATGCCTGATCCCAGGGAACGTCCTTAAGCCTCAGGGTTAAATTGCCAGTCACGCTATCGCTAATCACAACATTCAAGTTAGTAAAGTCGGCAATGACATTCAGGGCTTCACGAACGGCAATGTTTTGAAAATCTAGGGTCAGCTTTTCTCCTGCGTAGCCAATCTGGCTACTTTTTACCAGCTTGTTTGGATCTTCCACGACCGGTTTTATTTCAACAATAAATTTGTTGTCGGTTTGATAGGCAGCATATTCCCAAAGTCCTTTTGGCTCGATCACCATTTGCACATTATCACCCTTGGCAAACGTATCAACCGACTGCACGGGAGTTGCAAAATCGGTGACATCCAACCTGCGTTGCAGATTATGCGGCAGACTGGTTTTAATATAATCCACGATTAATTTGCTGCCTTGCTGGCGTATATCGATACCCGTAGAGGCATCAGACAGATCGATCTGCACACGACCCTCGCCGTTTTTTCCCCGGCGAAAATCGATGTCCCGCAAGGTGTGTTTTTGCTCACTGGCGTTAGCCGCAGCGAATCGCGATACGCTTGCGGATTCAGCTGCGGCAGCCAACTTTGGATGCAACGTGATTAACAAGCTGCTCCCTTCGGCCTTCGTTTCATAAGTGACCATCTGGTTTAAATTGATGACCAGGCGAGTCCTGGTTCCGGCTTGGATCAAATTTACGCTGCGCAAATCACCTTCGTTAATATCTTGCGCACTCTTAGTCAACCCGTTGGTTGCATTGGTGAAATCGAAGGCTATTCTTGGTGGGGTGTTGATGGTAAAGCCGTTGGGTACATTCGCCAAAGGTTGGGCTAAATCCACCTTCAAAACTATCGTTCCATTGCCCCCGTTACTAGCAGCAACTCCGGTGATGCTGTTTTGAGCATCACTCTGCGCGTGCGCATTAAGTGCCCCGAACGCAAACACTATTGTCAGCAATCCAACTAACGCCTTAATTCCGATTTTTAACTGGCTCATGTTTTAACTCCTAAATCACTCAACTAATTGCAGGGTGCTCATGCGTTCGGTCCAATCACCGGAGCTATCCTGTACCATTTCCTTTACCTTCACTTCATTCTCGGAAACATCCAATATTTTTCCGAAGTTCAATCCCATGTAATTCCCGGCTTTAACCCGGTAAATTTTATTGTCCGGTGCTCTCACCACTGCATAACCCACGTTCTTTTGCTGCAGATAACCCACCATCTTCAATGCTTCCAAAGGAAAATCTTCCAAAGCTTCCTTAGGCCTATCTAAATCCGGCTGATTCAGTCCCGCCTTGCCCCCTGAATGCAAATCGGGCTTGCGAGGCTTAAATGGATCGGGCAAATTGGTTGCATTATCATAAGAGAACGGTTCGTAGGGTTTGACTTCGGGAGCGGGAGGAATCTTACCCCTCATATCGGCTCCAGCATTCTTTACAAAATCGCGCAAGTCCTGAAACTCATCCCCACTACATCCAACCAAAAACACGGCAAACAGGGCAACAAAAATTTGTCTCATTTTGCCCCCCCGGTTTTAGTGGATTTCTTCTGTGCCGCGACTTCATTCTCATCTAAATAGCGATAAGTCTTGGCTACCGCCTCCATAGACAACCCACCCCCCGCAGCAGGTGAAATAGCTATCTCATTCAACGTCACTATACGAGGGAGCATTGAAATATCGCTGGCAAACCGCCCCAGGTCATCATAATTACCACTGACTTTAATGGAGATCGGCTGCTCAACAAAAGAGCCGTTAATCACCGATTCGGAACCGGGTTTAAACAAATCAAACTGCAATCCACGACCCAATCCGGCTTGGTTTATATCCGTCAAAAGCGCATCCATTTCGGACTTGTTTGGTAATTGCTTCAGTAACGCTCCCAATGATTCTTGGGTTTCTATTAACTGCTTTTTTATTAGGTCCAAATTTATGGCCTGTTTTTTCTTTTCGAGGTACGTCACTTTAAGTGACTCCTCCTCATTTTTTGCAACTTGCAAACCATCCCACTGATCCTTGGAATCAAACAGCACACCTAACACAATGATCCCAAAGAAAACCGCTGCAAAGGCGAGAATTTTCGCGGCCCAGGGCCAAGATCCGGGATCCTGCGGATTTAGATTTTTTAGCTCATCAAAGTTAATCATGCTCTCAGCCCTTTTTAACTGCGGGTTTTGCGTCATTTTTGCCCGCAACCTGTCCTTTGGTCAGATTGAACGTCAACGTGAATTCACTTACCCTAGCCCCGCCAACACTGGCCGCGTGAACTTCAATCAGTACCGGGGTATCCAGCCAAGGCGAATCCTCAATGGCACGCATCAAAGTGGAAACTCTGGCATTCGACTGTGCGTAACCCGCCATGTTTATGGCGTTACCAGTCTGCTTCAGACTTTTGATATACACACCATCAGGTAGAATCCGGAGCATCTGGTCAAGCAAATGAACAACATCCGCACGGGTGCTTTGCAAACCCTCCACCACATTTTTCCGCGCTAGCAATGATTGCGTCTGTTCGCGTAACTTTTTAATCTCCTCAATTTGCTTGTCTAAAATCGCGATTTCTTGCTTTAAGTAGGTATTGCGTCTCTCTTGATACGATATCTTCGCACTGATAACGGCGTGCACGAATCCAATCAGCAAAATGCCCGCCATTAGACTGATCACACTTAACGCAATGAATTGAACCTTGCGAGCACGCCTTTTCTCCGCACGATGCGGCAATAAATTTATGCGTATCATCAGTAGTGTCCGGTTAAAAGTCGAACAAATTTAGTTGGTTATAGAAATCAGCCTGATCTGCGAACTGCCCACTGCCTGCGAAGGCTTGAGATAGCTGG
>JABEVG010000027.1 GCA_013044075.1 Gallionella sp. | reverse complement strand
CTTTCTTGTCGCGCACCGGCATTTCGCCACCGCCACCCTGCCCATAGATCGCCAGTGCCTTTTCCAGTGACGCGAACACGTTGGCATAGTCCACGATCAAGCCGCTGTGTTTTCCGGGGTACACACGGTTAGCGCGGGCAATGGTCTGCATCAGCGTGTGGTTGCGCATCGGCTTGTCGAGATAGATCGTTGAACAGCTCGGCGCATCGAAACCGGTCAGCCACATCGCGCACACGAATACCAAGCGCAGCGGATCGTTGGGGTCTTTGAATTTGTCGTCCAGCTTTTCGTCATTGATGCGCTTGCGGTGCGGCACGATGTCTATGCCCAGCGTCGCCATCTGCTCAATCTCGTTTTGCCCTGGGGACACTACCACCGCCATGTCGGTGTGGTCGTCCTTCGGCCAATACTTGCGTACCTTGTCGTACATGCGCAGCGCGGTCGCCTTATCGATGGATACCACCATCGCTTTGCCTTGGAATCCGCGCCCGAGGAAATGCTTCACGATGTCCTGCGCCACCGTATCCAGCCGGTCGTCGCGGGTGATGAGGTGATACTGCCGCCCCAGCTCGCGCTCCAGCTTTTTCTCGGCCTCATCGGAAAGATCGGCGTTCTCGATCAGCGTGTAGATGTCATCGTTCAGGTCGGGATTATCGAGATGCAGTTCCGGCGTGCGGTTCTCGTAGAACAGCGGCACGGTCGCGCCGTCTTCAACGGATTGCTGGAAGTCGTAAATAGAAACGTAATCGCCGAACACCTCGCGCGTGCGCTCCTCGCCTGCGATCAGTGGCGTGCCAGTGAACGCGACGAACATCGCATTCGGCAATGCGGCTCGCATGTTTAACGCCAGCGTGTCGTATTGACTTCGGTGTGCTTCATCGGTCAGGACAATCACATCGCGCCGGTCGCACAGCACCGGCATCTCCCCTCGCCCGCCTGCGGGAGAGGGGCCGGGGGAGAGGGAAGTTTCAGCCGTTGGCGGCTGAAACTTGTGAATCAGCGTGAACACATAGCGGTTATTGCCAGAAAGCAACTCACGCAACTGCGCACCACTCTGCGCATGACAAGAAGTCGCATCACTCACCGCACCGCAGGCGGCGAAGGTCTTAGCGATCTGCTCATCCAGTTCCACGCGGTCGGTAACAACCACAAACGTCCAGTTACCGGGAATCTTGCGCAGCACTTTTTGCGCGAAGAACACCATCGAAAAGCTCTTGCCGGAACCCTGCGTCTGCCAGAACACACCGCCGCGACCATGGCCTTCCTCGCGCGCCTTGAGCATGGCGCGGATGGCATTGTTCACGCCGATGAACTGATGGTTCTGCCCGATGATCTTGGTCAGACCGCTCTTGTGTTCGGAAAACAGCGTGTAGTTTTCTGCCAGGTCTAATAAGCGAGATGGTTCGCACAGCCCGCGCAGCATCACCTCCAGCGATACGCGGCGCGGCTCGTCTTCGCGCTCGATGCGTTTCCACTCGAAGAACCGTTCCCAGTCGGCAGTGAGCGAACCGACGCGACTATCCGAACCGTTGGAGGCAATGAGCAAGGCATTCGACCAGAACAGCGCGGGAACACCGTTCTGCGCGTGCTTGTAACTGGTGAGGTTACCATCGAACGCTTGCTTGGCAGGCACGCCAGGCTTCTTCAGCTCGATCACCACCCATGGCAGACCATTCACGAAACCGATCAAATCAGGGCGGCAGGTATAGAGCTGGCCGACGATGGTCATCTGGCTCACCAGCAGAAAATCGTTGGCAGTGGGGTTATCCCAATCCACCACCCGCACGCGCTCGTCCTTCTGCCCTCCCCTTACCAAGTCAGGTACAGACACCTTCACCCCGTCGCGCATCAATGCCCAAAGCTCGCGGTTCGCGGCAGTAGGTAGCATCGCAGAACGGTCGCGCGATAACTCATCCACGGCGGCGGCAATTGCTTCAGGTGGCAGCGATGAGTTCAGCCGCGTCAGCACATTGCGCAAACGCACGGCCAGCACCACCTCGGATTTCGTCTCGCGGCCTAAATAGCACCCCTCGCCCGCGTGCGGGAGAGGGGAGGGCGTATTACCCATCACCTCATCCGAAGCGGACAGCGTCTCCCAGCCCAGCTCGGCAAAGAGCTGGATGGCGGGTTGTTCGACGAGGCTGTCTTCGGAGTAGTTACCGGGCGACATCGTTAGCGATTCTTTCCTGACATTTTCAGCCGATAGCTACCCGTCTTGGCAGCCCCAATGAACTCGATTAGTTCTTTTTCTCGTAGCGATGCAATGTCTCGTTTAGCCGTCGCCAGACTGACCCGCCATTGACTCACGATGTCCTCGGCTTTTACCTGCCCACCGCGCTGGAGCTGCTCCATGAACCAGCGTTGCCGTTCATTTGCAGGCTCATTTGCAGGCTCATTTGCAGGCTCATTTGCAGGCTCATTTGCAGGCTCACTGGCTGCGACATCAGGATGCGGACGGAAGATGACGCGCGTACACATGCCCATTTCCTGCCATTCCGGCTCCGGATAACCGCCTTCGCGGCAGGCTTCGCGAATCCGCTCATAGCCGCTGCCCCAGCGCTCCATGATCTCCAGCCGGTGCAGCACCTGCGCGATCACGCGATTG
>JABEVG010000026.1 GCA_013044075.1 Gallionella sp. | reverse complement strand
GGTTGTCCAGAAAATACATATTCACCTTGACCACGTCCTCGATAGAGACGAAATCGCGCAACTGACCACCGTTCGCATAACCGTCGCAGCCTTCAAACAAGCGCACTTTGCCCTCTGTGCGATATTGGTTGAAGAAGTGATAGGCGACCGAAGCCATGCGGCCTTTATGTTGTTCGCGCGCGCCATAGACGTTGAAATAACGCAGTCCCACCACTTGTGCGCCGCGCTTATGCCAGCGACGGCGCACAATCTGGTCGAACAGGAATTTGGAATAGGCATACACATTCAGCGGCGATTCGAACTCGCGGCTTTCCTTGAACACGCTGCCGCCGCCATATACCGAAGCCGAAGACGCGTACAGGAACGGGATCTCTTCGTTCTGGCAGTAGTTCAACAATTCCAAGGTGTATTGATAATTGTTTTCCATCATGTAGCGGCCATCGCTTTCCATGGTGTCTGAGCACGCGCCCTGATGCAGCATCGCTCTTAGCAGGCCATCAAAAAAACCTTCTTGCAGTTTTTTCAGAAAATCGGCTTTGTCGAGGTAGTCCGCGATATCGCAGTCCACCAGATTCTTGAACTTGTCCGCGCTCTTCATGTTATCGACCGCGATGATGTTGTGCTCACCGCGCTCATTGAGTGCCTTGACCAGATTTGAACCAATAAATCCGGCCGCGCCGGTTACGATGTAGTACATGTATTTCTCCTCTAAAATCGGGATGCAGGATTCAGTTAAAAGCAGCGCAGTGGTTTTCCTGAATCCTGCATCCTGCATCCTAATGTTCCATATCCCGAAGGATCTCTTCACGGCTGACCACAGCCGTACCCAGTTTCCCGACCACGATACCGGCAGCACGATTCGCGACGCGCATCGCGTCGGGCAACGCCGCACCACTCGCCAGCATCACCGCCAACGTCGCGATGACGGTGTCACCCGCGCCGCTCACATCGAACACTTCGCGGGTGTGCGTAGGTTCATGCAGCACACTGTCCTGGCGATACAAGCTCATGCCTTCTTCACTGCGGGTGACCAACAGCGCGTCCAGTCCAAGTTCGACGCGCAGCTTTTCCGCTTTGGCAGTCAACTCGGCTTCGTTTCGCCAATTGCCCGCCACTAGCCTGAACTCGCTGCGATTCGGTGTCAGCAGCGTCGCGCCGCGATAACGCGCGTAGTCATCGCCTTTTGGATCGACCAATACCGGCTTGCCTGCGGCGCGCGCCAGCTCGATCATCTCGGCGATATGCGTCAATCCGCCTTTGCCGTAATCGGACAGAATCACCACATCCGCGCCGCTCAATTGCGCGCGAAAATCTTCCAGCGCGGCATTCAGAACCTCGTGGCTGGGTGGTGTCTCAAAATCGATGCGCAGCAATTGCTGATGGCGCGCGATGGCGCGCAATTTGATGATGGTCGAGATACTGCTGTCGCGATGCAGCAAGGCGGTCAGGTTGCTGTGCTGCGCCAGTAACTTTGCCAGACAGTCACCCGCCTCGTCATCTCCCAGCACCGACAGCAGCGTGGAGCGTGCACCCAAAGCCGCAATGTTGCGTGCCACGTTGGCCGCCCCACCGGGACGCTCTTCGACCCGATCGACTTTCAATACCGGCACGGGGGCTTCTGGCGAGATGCGATGCACATCGCCGAACCAATAGCGATCCAGCATCACATCGCCCACGACTAATACTTTTGCCCCGCTAAATTTCGGCAACGCACTCATGCTTTCACTCCCATTTCTGTATTGCCGATTTCTAAATTGATGGCGCGCAAGGCCTGCAAAGGATCAACCGCCTGGGTGATCGGGCGACCGATGACCAGATAGCTGGAACCGGCCAGCAGCGCGGCTTGCGGGGTCATCACCCGCGACTGGTCATCGAGGCTCGCCTGTGCGGGGCGGATGCCCGGTGTCACCAGACAGAATGTCTTGCCCAGATTACCGCGCAACAAGCCTGCCTCCTGTGCAGAACACACCACACCATCCAGACCGCAATCACGCGCGAGTGTCGCCAGGCGCAGCACCATTTGCGCGGGCTTTTCCTGAATGCCGATGTCGGCGAGGTCTTCCCGGGCCATGCTGGTCAGCAGGGTCACCGCGATGAGCTTAGGCGGCTTTCCGGTGTTCGCAATCGCATCGGCGGCGGCATGCAGCATCTTGCGTCCACCCAGCGCATGCACATTGACCATCCATACGCCCAATTCTGCTGCGGCTTTGCAGGCTTGCGCGGTGGTGTTGGGAATGTCGTGGAATTTCAGATCCAGAAATATTTCGAAGCCGAGCCGCATCAGTTTTTCCAGCACGGCGGGACCGGCGGCGGTGAATAATTCCTTGCCCACTTTCAAGCGGCAGGCGGCTGGATCGAGCCGCTCGGCCAAGGCCAGCGCAGGTGCGGCGGCTGCGAAGTCGAGCGCGATGATGATCTTTGGGTCGCTCATAAGGTGCTTCCTGTTTCTTCGGTACGGCGCGGTGAATAGCTATCCCACGCCTGACAGGCCGGGCAGTGCCAGTAGAATTGACGTGCATTGAAACCGCATGCCTTGCAGTGATACATGGCCAGATTGCGCGTGCGTTTATGCACCAGATTCTTCACCAGTTCCAGATCGGCACGCTTATCCAGATTGACTTCCAATAGCCGCGCTTCCAGCAGTTTGTCCAAGCCCAGCAAGCTGGGATTGCGTTCGAGCTCATCACGCACCAGTTGATAGGCTGCCGTTGCACCCTCGTTCTTCAGTACGCCCGCAAACACCACGTTGAGCAAATCATGTGAGTGGTATTTGTTCAGATAATCGCGCAACAACGCGACCCCGTCGGTTTCCTGATTGAGGCTGCGATAAGCGTTCAGCAAACGTTCCGCAACCAACGGCAAATATTGTTCATCTTGCTGCTCCACGGTCTTCCAGGTTGCGATAGCCTCGGCAAGCTTATTTTCACCGACGAACAGGTCGCCCAGCATCATCGTCGCCCGTACGGCCTGCGGATACTCATGCAACGCTTGTTGCAAATGTTCGCGCGCCACGACCAGATCATCCGCTGCGGCCTCTTCGGCCGCCAACTCGCAATAAAAAAACGCCATCTGTTTGGCATAAGATTCGCCGGTCTGCTCGGTCAAATGTTCCGCGATCTTGATCGCCTTGAGCCAGTCATGTTCCTTTTGAAAAAGTGCCAGCAAGAACTCCAGTGCCTGTTTCGCATATTTGGTTTTTCCCAACTCGCGAAACAGGCTCTCTGCCCGGTCCAGAATTCCGGCTTTGAGGTAGTCCTGCGCCAGCTCAAAGATTGCCTGCTGCCGCTTGTCGTCATCGAGATCTGCTCTATCCACCAGGTTGTGGTGCATACGCAACGCTCTATCCACTTCGCCGCGGCGGCGGAACAGGCTTCCCAGCGCAAAGTGCAACTCGACGGTCTGCGGATCGACTTTGACCACTTCGATAAACGCCTCTATGGCTTTATCCTGCTGCTCGTTGAGTAAGAAATTAAGTCCCTGAAAATAAGAGTCCGGCAAGGCACTCGATTCCGAGAGGATTTCCTTGATGTCGATACGTGCGGCCAACCATCCCATGGCAAAGAACAGCGGGAAGATCAGTAGCATCCAGGGTTGGAATTCCATAGTTAATTCTTTTATGTGGGTTGTACAGATTGAGTTCCCTCAATATCCGCCAAGTGATTCTTGGTTCGAATGTCGCGTTTCAAATTCGCGATCTCTCTGCGTTGTTGCAACAAGTTGAACATCATGGCCAACACGCCCACCGCCACGCCAACGGCAAAGAACAGCAAGACCACCATGACCAATGAAGTATGCCATTCCGTGTCAAAAAAATAGCGCAGGGTCACCGGCTGATTATTCTTGACGGCAAAACCGAGCAGCACGATGAAGGTGATAAAACGCCACAGCCAATTAAAATAACGCATGGACAGATTCGCTAGGTAATAAAAAGTCGTTCAACGATAGCATAAAAAATGGCGGCCATACCTCACGATACGCCGCCATTTCATACTTATTCAACTACTCAGGATTGCGGTTCGCTTACCCGTTCGCGCAACTCCTTGCCAGCTTTGAAGTGCGGCACATATTTCGCCGGCACCTTTACCTTGTCACCGGTCTTGGGATTGCGCCCGAGACGGGGTGGACGATAATTCAAACCGAAGCTACCGAAACCGCGAATCTCGATACGCCCGCCGCGCGCCAATGTGGCGGACAGGTTATCCAGTATCACTTTAACGGCCAGCTCCGCATCCTTGGCCAATAGCTGGGGATGCAGTTCGGCAAGTTTTGCGATCAAATCAGAACGAGTCATACTTCCCTCAGCTTAGGCTTCAGTCTTGCTGCCACTCATCTTCGCTTTCAGCAACGCGCCCAAGTTGGTCGTGCCGGCATTAGTGCTGCTCTCAGCAGAGAATTTCTGCATGGCAGCCGATTCTTCTGCCTTATTGAGTGCCTTGATCGACAAGTTGATGCCGCGATTTTTGCGGTCCACGTTAATGATGACGGCCGTAACGGTGTCGCCTTCTTTCAGGTGAGTGCGGATATCTTCAACGCGATCCACAGAAACTTCAGATGCCTTCAGATACGCTTCGACATCACCCGCCAACGCGATCACCGCACCCTTCGCATCCAGTGACTTGACCGTGCCGGTCACTACCGCACCTTTTTCGTTACTCGATGCGAAACCGCCGAATGGATCGGAGTCCATTTGCTTGATGCCCAGGGAGATGCGCTCGCGCTCGACATCGATAGCCAGAACCACAGCCTCGACTTCGTCACCCTTCTTGTAGTTGCGTACCATCTCTTCGCCAGGTTGATTCCAGGACAGATCGGACAAGTGGATCAGGCCGTCGATGCCGCCATCCAGACCGATGAACACGCCAAAGTCAGTGATGGATTTGATCTGACCACGGACTTTGTCGCCCTTCTTGTGATTGATCTCAAAGTCGTCCCAAGGGTTCGACTTGCACTGCTTCATGCCCAATGAGATACGGCGACGTGCTTCGTCGATTTCCAAAATCATGACTTCAACTTCATCGCCCAAGGAAACCACCTTGGATGGATGTACGTTCTTGTTGGTCCAATCCATTTCGGAAACGTGTACCAGACCTTCGATACCTTGCTCGATCTCGACGAATGAACCGTAGTCGGTCAGGTTGGTTACCTTACCGAACATGCGTGTGCCCTGTGGGTAACGACGTGCCAGACCATTCCAGGGATCGTCGCCCATCTGCTTGATGCCCAGAGAAACGCGATTCTTCTCTTGATCGAATTTCAGAATCTTGGCTTCGACTTCTTCACCAACCGTCAATACTTCGGAAGGATGCTTCACGCGACGCCATGCCAGGTCGGTGATGTGCAACAGACCGTCGATACCGCCCAGGTCAACGAACGCGCCGTAGTCGGTGATGTTCTTGACCACGCCCTTGACGATCGCGCCTTCTTTCAGGCTTTCCATGATGGCTTCACGATCCGCACCCATGGTTGTTTCCAGCACCGCACGGCGTGACACCACGACGTTGTTGCGCTTGCGATCCAACTTGATGACCTTCAGTTCCATGGTCTTGTTTTCGTATGGTGTGGTGTCCTTGACAGGACGAATATCCACCAAAGAGCCCGGCAAGAATGCGCGGATACCGTTGACCATAGCGGTCAGACCACCCTTGACCTTACCGCTGACAAAACCTTCAACGATCTTGCCCTCTTCCATAGCAATCTCAAGATCGTGCCATGCAGCCAGACGTTTGGCTTTTTCACGGGACAGCTTGGTTTCACCATAGCCGTTTTCCAGTGATTCGATAGCCACGGTGATGAAATCGCCTGCTTTGACTTCCAGCTCGCCTTTGGCATCGAGGAATTCTTCGATTGCAATCAAACTTTCGGATTTCAGTCCCGCATTAACCACCACGACGTTGTGATCGACACGCACAACTTGCGCGGTAATCAATTCGCCGGCACGCATTTCTTTGCGCGTCAGACTTTCTTCAAACATGGCTGCGAAACTATCGGGATTTAATGCTGCTGTTGCGGTTGTGTTCATTGTGAATACACCTAAGAGTAAAACCGTTTGCACGGCGGTTAGTTAAAAGTTCCCGAACGACGGAGAGTCGGATGGGGCCTAGTTTTTTGGACGTTTCAACTGATATTGAGCGAGTACGAAGTCGACCGCCTGCCCGATGTTCAGAGCCGTGGTATCCAACAAGATCGCGCCAGTGGCCTGCTGCAAAGGCGCAACGCTACGTTGTGTATCACGAGAGTCGCGCGCCTCTATATCCTGCAAAAGGGCGGCGATATTAGCATCCATCCCTTTTTGTTTCAACTGCTTATATCGGCGATCCGCGCGCGCCTGCGCACTGGCGGTCAAAAACACCTGCAACACCGAATCAGGAAATACCACCGAAGCCATGTCCCGACCGTCCGCCACCAATCCCGGCGCACGGCGGAAAGCATGTTGCTTGCTCAACAAAGCGTCTCTAACTTTGGGCAAAGCCGCGATTTTTGAGGCTGCTGCACCGGCTTCTTCGGTACGCAACTCGTTGCCTACTTGCGTGCCATCCAGCCAAACTTCTTCGCCTGAAAAACATATCTCAATCTTGGCAGCCAACTTGGCCAGCGCAGATTCATCGCTCAGCAGCACACCAGAACGTTGCGCGGCAAGAGCCAGCAGGCGATACAGTGCTCCGCTGTCTAGATAGTGGTATCCGAGTGTGTCGGCCACACGCTGTGCCACCGTACCCTTACCCGATGCCGACGGACCATCGATGGCGATCACCGGCACGGCCTGCGTCACTCTGGCAAACACGGCGAAATATTCGGGAAAAGTCTTGGCGACACACGTCGGATCGTTGATACGCATGCCCTGCGCACCGAATGCCGCCAGCGAAAAACACATTGCCATGCGGTGATCGTCGTAAGTGTCGATGCCAGAGCCAGGATTCAGGATACGGGATACAGGATTCAGGGAAGAACCGCTCCCCCCGCCTTTACTGAATCCCGAATCCTGAATCCTGAACCCTGTGATTCTAATAAAATCACTGCCCTCTTCTACGGTCGCACCAACTTTGCGCAACTCGGTCGCCATCGCGGCGATGCGATCCGTTTCTTTGACGCGCCAACTGGCGATGTTGCGCAGCGTGGTCGTACCTTCAGCGAATAGCGCGACTACGGCAAGTGTCATCGCCGCATCGGGGATGTGGTTGCAGTCCATATCGATGGCTCTGAGCTTGCCCGACAATGGCGCGCATACTTCCATCCAGTTCGCGCCTTGCACGATACGTGCGCCCATCTGACGCAGCGCATCGGCGAAGCGCACGTCGCCTTGGATGCTGTCGCTACCCACCCCTTCGATGCGCAGCGGCCCGCCGCCTATCGCACCGGCGGCAAGAAAATAAGAAGCAGACGACGCATCGCCTTCCACATACATCACGCCCGGCGACATATAACGACTGCCCGCAACAACGGTGAAACTGCACCAGCCCTCGCGTTGCACGATCACACCGAATCGTCCCATCATCGCCAGCGTGATCTCGATGTAAGGCTTAGAAATCAGCTCGCCGATGACCTCTACCGTCACCGTGCTATTCAATAAGGGCAAAGCCATCAGCAAGGCGGTGAGGAACTGGCTCGACACATCACCGCGCACGGCGACTTTCCCCACCCCCGTCAGTGTGGCGGGAAATATCTCCAGAGGTGGATAGCCTTCATTTCCGGTGTAGTCGATGTTCGCACCGAGCGCGCGCAAAGCTTCCACCAGATCGCCTATCGGGCGCTCGTGCATACGCGGTACGCCGGACAAGGTGTAATGCCCATCCGACAAGGCCAAGGCTGCCGTCAACGGGCGGAACGCCGTACCCGCGTTGCCCAAGAGCAGGTTCGCATCGTTGTTTGCAAACTGTCCGCAGCAACCTGTGACGCGAAATCCGGTGGTTGAAAACTGTTCGACGCTCACACCCAAAGTGCGCAGCGCGTCCAACATGCGTTCGGTGTCATCCGAAATCAACACATCGCGTATTTCTGTCGTGCCCTGAGCTAAAGCCGCCAACAGCAAGATACGATTCGAGATGCTTTTCGAGCCGGGCAACGTGATGGTTCCGTGCGCGCTCAACAAGGGAGGAATATCGATAAATTCGTGCGAAGTCATGCGTTGCAGTCGATTAGATTATTGTTGCGTCCATGCACTGCGTACTTCGCGTGCCAGACTGAAGATCTCTTGCAGTTTCGCGGCATCGTTGTTTTCCACCGCTTGATGCAGGACATAAAGTTCGGCGGCATATTGCTGCAACTCGCCCATCAGTGCTTCGCGGTTGGCAAGACAGATGTCGCGCCACATCTCCGGGCTGCTGGCGGCAATACGGGTAAAATCACGAAAGCCACTGGCGGCAAAAGAGAGTAATTGATCTTTGTTGTCGCGTTGAGCCAGATCATGCACCAAGGCGAACGACAGCAGATGCGGCAGATGGCTCACGGCGGCGAACACCTTATCGTGTTGCTGCGCACTCAGTTCACTCACCACCGCGCCGCATGTTTCCCATGCTTTGCGCACGCCTAACACCGCTTCTGGTGAATTTTCCGGTAGCGGCGTAAGTACCACTTTCTTGCCTTGATACAAATCCGCCAACGCAGATGTCGCCCCGCTTTTTTCCGCACCGGCTATGGGGTGGGCGGGAACGAATTGCGCGATCTTGTCGCCCATGTTCGCACGTGCCGCAGCCACCACATCGCTCTTGGTGCTGCCACCATCGGTAACCAGCGTGTGCGCGCCCAGATGCGGCGCGATGCACGCCATGATGTCGGCCATCTGTCCCACCGGGGTCGCCAGCAAAACCATGTCGGCATCGGCGACTTCCCGTGCCACGTCCGCGCCGATGCGGTCGATTATGCCGAATTGTTTGGCCTGTTCCAGCGTTGCAGTACTGCGTCCGAAACCGACTATTTCTTTGACTGCGCCAGCCTTACGCAAGGCCAGCGCGAACGAGCCCCCGATCAGGCCCACACCAAAGATGACGATTTTTTTCAAGGTAGATTTTCCGAACGGAGTATGGCTACTCCATGTACATGCCGCCGTTCACATGCAGTGTGACACCGGTGATGTAAGCTGCGCTTGGGCTTGCCAAAAATGCCACTGCCGCCGCGATGTCCCGGGGCTGGCCCAGACGCTTCAACGGCACATGTTCGACCAGCTTGGCGCGCTGTTCTTCGCCCAGTGCATGGGTCATGTCGGTGTCGATGAAACCGGGTGCGACACAGTTCACGGTGATGTTGCGGCTGCCTATCTCTTGCGCCAGCGACTTGGTGAAACCCATCATGCCGGCCTTGGATGCCGAATAATTGCTTTGTCCCGCGTTGCCCATGCTGCCCACCACCGAGGCGATGCTGATGATGCGCCCGCCTCTGGCCTTCATCATGGCGCGCAACACGGCACGACTCATACGAAACACCGATTTTAGATTGGTCACCATGACATCGTCCCATTCTTCGTCGGTCATACGTGCCAGCAGATTGTCGCGGGTGATGCCGGCGTTGTTCACCAGGATGGAAATTTCGCCGAACTGTTTGCGCAGCTCGCCCAGCACATTTTCGGTTTGCGCCGCGTCGTTCACGTTCAGTGCAAAACCCGCACCTTTGATGCCAGCCGCCGCCAGATAGTCGCTGATGGCCTGCGCGCCTTTGTCGGAAGTTGCGGTACCGATCACCGTCGCGCCCTGCTTGCCCAGCTCTAAAGCGATGGCCTGACCGATGCCGCGTGTAGCACCGGTGACCAGTGCGATTTGTCCTTGAAGTGTCATGTCCGCTCCTTAAGCAAATGTAGTCAAAGCCAGCGTCAATGCCGCGCCGTCGTTGATCGCCGTGGCTTGTTGATTAGTGTCTATGCGTTTATTCAAACCCGCCAGCACCTTGCCCGGCGCGCACTCCACGTTGTGCGTGATACCTTGTTTGCCGAACGCCTGCACCGTTTCAACCCAACGCACCGGCGAATACAACTGGCGTACCAGTGCGTCCTTGATTGAAGCAGCATCGCCATAAGACTGGACATCGGCGTTATGCAATACCGGAACAGCTGGCGCGCTGACAACGACATCATTTAAATAAGTGCGCAATTGTTCGGCTGCACCTTTTAACAAGCTGCAATGCGACGGAACACTCATGGGCAATATGATGGCGCGCTTCGCGCCACGCGCCTTCGCCAACTCCATACCACGCTCCACCGCAGCACGGTTACCCGCGATCACCACTTGCCCGGGTGAGTTGTAGTTCACCGCTTCCAGCACCTCGCCTTGTGCACCTTCAACACACACTGCGCGCACCACTTCATCGTCCAGCCCGAGGATGGCGGCGATGCCGCCCGCCCCTTCCGGTACGGCCGTCTGCATACATTGCGCACGATAGCGCACCAACGGCAACGCATCGGTAAAGCTCAACGCCCCTGCTGCAACCAGCGCGGTATATTCGCCCAGGCTGTGTCCCGCCATCATCGCTGGAACCGCACCATGTCGGGATTGCCAGGCGCGATACACAGCCACGCCCGCAGTCAACATAACGGGCTGGGTATTGATGGTCGCGTTAAGGTCGGCATCCGTGCCTTCTGCAACCAGCAGCCATAGATCTTGTTTGAGCACATCGGAGGCTTCGGTGAACGTGTCGCGCACAGCGGAGAAATCTGCGTAGCCGTTCATCATGCCTCGCGATTGCGAACCTTGACCGGGGAATACGAAAGCGAAATGAGTCATAGGAAAAAATCAGTTGAAAGTTATTAGTCGTAAGTCTAAGACGTAACTTCTAACTTACGTCTTATGACTACCAGCTTGCATTATCACCACTTGATCAGCAGCGCGCCCCAAGTGAATCCACCACCGATGGCTTCCAACAAAATATGCTGATCTTTTTTGATGCGCCCGTCGCGTACCGCGACATCCAAGGCCAGCGGGATCGAGGCTGCCGAGGTGTTGCCATGCTGACCCACCGTCACCACCACTTTATCCATACTCAAGCCAAGCTTTTTAGCAGTCGCTTCCATGATACGGATATTGGCTTGATGCGGAATCAGCCAATCGATGAGGGTTTCGGACAGTTTATTTTCCTCAAGCAACTCTTCAACAACCTTGCTTAACATGTTGACTGCAAACTTAAAAACAGCCTGTCCATCCATTTTAATGGAGGGGTCTCCCTGAATCACACCGTTACGGATATTACCCTCGGCTTTGAGCATGCCGCGCTGCCTGCCATCCGCATGCAGTTTGGCCGCGATGATGCCGGGTGTTGTACTCGCCTGCAGGATCACCGCACCCGCGCCGTCTCCAAATAACACACAGGTGGTACGATCCTGCCAATCCAGAATGCGCGACAGAACTTCCGCACCCACCACCAATACCGTCCTGGCTTGCCCGGCACGGATGTACATATCAGCGGTATTCATGGCGTAAACAAAACCACCGCACACTGCCTGCATATCGAAGGCTGGACCGCCATTGGTGATGCCCAGTTTGTCTTGCAGAATGCAGGCTGTGCTTGGGAAAATCTGATCGGGTGTGGTCGTAGCCACGATGATGAGATCGATGTCATCAGCCGCGATACCCGCCGCTGCAATGGCTCTCAGGCTGGCTTGCAGTGCCAGATCACTGGTCGATTCATGGTCTGCGGCAAAGTGCCGCTCATGGATGCCGCTGCGCGACACAATCCAGTCATGGGAAGTCTCGACGATCTTTTCCAGGTCGTAATTGCTCAGCGTTTTGGTCGGCAGATAGCTACCTGTTCCTGTAATGCGTGAGTACATTAAGCCGCTCCTTGACCGGGATTGTGCCGCTGATGATGCCACTTTTCGACATGCTCGCTGATGTGTTGCAACATACCACCGCGCGCTTCCTCGGCGGCACGCTCAATCGCGCAAAGAAACGCGTAGGAATCGGCGGAGCCGTGACTTTTTACCACGATACCTTTCAAACCGAGGAAGCTGGCACCATTGTAACGGCGATGATCCAATCTGTGTTTGAAGGCTTTGAGCGCGGGCAAGGAGAACAGCGCACCAATCTTGGTAAAGACATTCCGGCTAAATTCCTCGCGCAAGAATCCACCCATCATTTTTGCCACACCCTCGGCAGTCTTGAGCGCGACATTACCCACAAAACCATCGCAAACCACCACATCGGTGACACCTAGGAAAATATCGTTACCTTCCACATTGCCGTAGAAATTCAGATCGCTGGCTCGCAGTAATTCCGATGCTTGCTTGACTACTTCGTTGCCTTTGATGTCTTCACTGCCGATGTTCAACAGACCTATCGTAGGGCGAGTTTTGTGTTCCAGTGCGTTGACCAGGGTAGAACCCATCAAGGCAAATTGCAGCAGGTGTTCGGCGGTACAGTCGGTGTTCGCACCCAGATCCAACATGCAGACTTGTCCGGTGTTGGTGGGCAGGAATGAGGCGATCGCCGGTCTATCGATGCCCGGGATGGTCTTCAGCACGTAACGCGCAGTCGCCATCAGCGCACCGGTATTGCCTGCACTGATGCAGGCCGAGGCTTCACCACTTTTGACCAGATTGATCGCGACACGCATGGAGGAATCTTTTTTGCCACGCAAAGCCGATTGTGGTGATTCATCCATGGCGACGACTTCGCTGGCAGGATGAACACGCAGATGCACACCGGTCTTAGCCCCCAGGGTGCGCAACTCGGATTCAATCGCATCGGGAATTCCCACCAACACGACGGTATCGCCGGGGAAATGCTTCAGATATTCAATCGCGGCAGGAATCGTGACGGAAGGACCGTGGTCACCACCCATCGCATCTATAGCTAATGTAACGTCCACTAAGCGACCCTAGGCAGAATAAATAGAAAAGAAAACGCAGCCGATCTGGACGATCGGCTGCGTTGTTAAAAGGCTTATTCGCCTTTAGTCTTAACTACTTTTTTCCCGCGATAAAAACCGGTCGGGCTGATGTGATGACGCAGATGCGTTTCACCGGTGGTCGGCTCAATCGCAATCGGTGGATTGGTCAAAAAATCATGCGCGCGATGCATGCCGCGCTTGGATGGGGACTTTTTATTTTGCTGAACTGCCATGCTGATACTCCTCGATAAAACTGATAATTAACTCTTTAACTTCATCAACGCCGCAAAAGGATGCGGCTCATTCTGTTGTGCCATGACTCCACTCGCCGACCGGCACGATCCCAATTCATGCTTGGGTGCAAAAGGCAAGCTTAACAAAATCTCATCTTCCAACAAGTGCCACACGTCCAGGTGTGTATCCGCCAAAATACTTTCGTACTCTTCGTCTACTTCAGCATCGTCCAGGCGATCCAAACCAGTCTGATCGCGCAACAACACCGACGTGTCCACCCGAAGCTCATAACTCATGCTTTGCATGCACCGCTGACAGGTCAACTGACAGCTCCCACTCAGGTGTAACACCAACAAAGGGATGTGGTACTTGTTAACTTCACCGCGTATCGTATAACTCAACGTACCATCTGGACTACTTAGAACATCGTCCAAACGCGACAGCTCAGCAACCAGCACTTCACTGCTAATTTGCTGGCCATTACTGGCAAAATCCAGACTATCTATGAAAGGCCGTGCATGCATGAGGCGCGCATGATATATTTTTCGCCCCTTCATGTCAAAAATCCTAAGGAATATTCTTGAACTCCCAGTTGCTCGTCTTGGCCTCTACCTCGGTTTATCGCAGCGAATTACTAAAACGGCTACAGATCCCCTTCGTCACCGCCGCACCGAATGTCGATGAAACCCCACTTCCCGGGGAATCTGCGCGCGCCACTTCGCTGCGCTTGGCACAACAAAAAGCCGTCGTGGTCGCCAAAGCTTACCCCGACGCCTTGATCATCGGCTCGGATCAGGTCGCTTTACTGGATGGGCAACAATTGGGTAAACCCTTGGATCACCACAACGCGGTGGTACAACTGAGCAAAATGCGCGGCAAAACCACCTGTTTTTTCACCGCACTGACTTTGTTGAATAGCAGTACCGGCAATATGCAAAGCGAAGTGGCCGAGAACTTTGTCACGCTACGCGACCTGTGCGATGCCGAGATCGAATCCTATTTGCGCAAAGAACAACCCTACCACTGCGCGGGCAGCGCGAAATCGGAAGGCCTGGGTATCGGGCTCATGAGTTCGATGCGAGGCGATGACCCTAACGCATTGGTCGGCTTGCCGCTCATCTTGCTGGTCGACATGCTGCGCCGCGAAAACGTGCGTCTATTTTGAACATGACCCCTCCCATCCAAAAAACTGGCACGCTGTACCTCATACCCTGCACCCTGGGCGATACGCCAACGGAGCGGGTCCTGCCCCAATACGTTATCAATATCGCCCGCCGGTTAAACTACTTCGTCGTCGAACAAGCCAAGACCGCTCGCCAGTTCTTGGCCGCATTGAAACCCGAGCAACCCATACAGACGCTGCACTTCAACAGTCTGAATCAACACACGGCGACGAATGAATTGGAGTCCTTGCTAGCCCCGTTACTGGCCGGACATGATTTGGGCGTGATCTCGGAGGCGGGCTGTCCGGGGATCGCCGATCCGGGTGCCGACTTGGTCAGACTCGCACACCGCAAAGGGATACGCGTGGTTCCGCTGGTCGGGCCTTCTTCTATTCTGCTGGCTTTGATGGCTTCCGGTCTGAACGGGCAGTGCTTCGCGTTCCAAGGGTATTTGCCGATAGAAGATGCGGAAAGGAAGAAGTCGATCAGCGCGCTGGAGATGGAATCCGCCAAACGCAATCAAACGCAGTTGTTTATTGAAACACCTTATCGCAACGACCGACTGTTTGCCGCTTTGTTGTCGACCTGCCGGCCGCAGACTTTATTATGCATCGCAACAGACATCACTCTTGACAGTGAAGACATCAAGACGCTCAGTGTCGCGCAATGGAAAGTCACAGCCGTGCCGTCACTTAACAAGCACCCCAGCCTATTCTTGATGCTGGCGGTCAAATGAGTTGCGCGCCGGCTCGTTGAGCAAGAAGATCAATAACGACCGCAGCTTGGCAGGCTTGACCGGCTTGTACAGCAAATGATGCCCCGCCGAACTGGCTGATTGTTGCAGCCCGGAACTGGTATCACCACTTATCAGGATTGCCGGGATGCCTATTCCCTGCCGCGCGCGCACCTCTGCAATCACATCGAAACCTGTTTCATTCATACCCAATTGGTAATCACTGATGATCAAATCCCACCGCTCCCCGCCCGAGAGTAATTGACGCACGACTTGCAGACCCCTTGCAGTAGAAACTTTCCCACCCCAGGCGTTCATGATGGTCGCGGTGCCGCTCAAGACCTGCTCATCATCATCAACGACCAGTATGTTTTTTTTCGCCAGCGGCAAACCCTCCCAAGCTTCGGTGGAAGAAGTGGGTAGCGTGTGATATTTGTCGGTACCGGAAAATCTTTCCGGTTCGAAGTTGATGGGCACTTGCAAAGCAAAGAGCGATCCTCTGTTCGGCGCGGATCGCAATTCAATATTGTGCCCCAATAGTCTCACCAGTCTGTCGACGATCGCCAAGCCCAAGCCTTGTCCTTTGCTGCTATCGAGTTGCGGCTTGGATATTTGAAAAAACTCACGGAATATATTGGCTTGGTCTGCCTGCGAAATACCGATGCCGTTATCTCGTACCTCGATACGCATCTGGTTGCCACGCTTGCGGCAGGCAATCATCACGCAGCCATTTGGATAACTGTAGCGGATCGCGTTACTCACCAGGTTCATCAAAATACGTTCCAGTAACACGGGGTCGCTGGTCACGTTCCCTTTGCAGGGACGCACCACCAGATGAATGTTTTTGATCGTCGCCAGCATCTGATAATCGCTCGCGACACGCGAGACCATGGCGGCGATATTGCACGATTGTTTCTGTGGAATCACCACGCCCGCATCCAGTTTGGAGAGGTCCAACAAGGCATTCAACAAAGTGGCCAGGGCATCGACCGACTGTTCGACTTGTTCGACCAGATGCTGCTGGGGTGTCGAGGATAATTGGCGGCGCAGCTCGGCCACATATAGTCCCAGCGCATGCAAGGGCTGGCGAAGATCATGGCTGGCCACTGCCAGCGAACGGCTCTTGTCGTGGCTTACGCGCTCGGCTTCTTCTTTCTTCTCACGTAACGCCTGGGTGGCTTGCGTGATGCGTTGCTGCAAAATCTCCCGGTCTTCCTGTAGCTGAACCGCCATCTCATTCAGCCCTTTTGCCAAGGTGTCGAGCTCGGCAATCCGGGTAGTAAAAGATATCCGTGTGCTTAAATCGCCTTGTGCAATCTGCTGCACCGCGACACTTAATAGACGGGTCGGAATCGTGATGCTGCGGCCCGCCACAAACACCAGATACAAGGAAACCAGTAAAAACAATGCGGTACCGACCAGCGTGAAAATCAACATTTCGCGCTTGTATTGCTCCGTGTTGGCCTTGCTCATTTCGATGATTACTGCGCCGATCTGGTGCACCGACGGCCTGAAATCAAGAAGGTCGTCGACAGAAACCTGGGCCGGCACGATAGGCTGATAAATCCACACACTCCTGCTATCCGTTTTGACCGGTGTTTGCAGGTTCACGCCCTGACCGTCTTGCGTGACAAACTGCCCGACGTGCCTGAATTGCGCGGAACGGGCATCGACACCCTGCTTTTGCATGACCTTGGTGACTTCTCCAGCACTCAACAAGACCTCAGAAGCGGCATTTAAAATCACCAGGCCGCGCACATCGGGCTCGCGCAGCACTCCATCGGCAAGCGCACTCAAGAAATCCCGATTATTAGAGAACACACCATATTCGCTGCTTGAAGCCATTTGCCGAGCAATCAGTTTCCCGCGTTCAAGCAAGCCTCTATCCAAGTCGGAAAAACGCCCGTGTAAAAGAAAGACCTCCAGGAAGATCGTCAAAACCAACAGGGGCATGAGCGTCAACAAAGCAACTCGTTGCTGGATATTGTGTCGTCTAATCACGGGCACTCCTGTGATATTTTTTCATGCGCGAGCGAATCTCTTCCTCAGATTTCAAAGCGATCCCTAACGAGCGTGCAACCTGCTGATTGACAGCGATAGTGAAGGTGTCGGGGTATTGGAAGTCGGGCAACCGTCCCGTCTGTGAAAAGGCAAGCACTGTCGCAGCGGCTTGTTCGGCAAGTTGTTCGGGGGTAGAAAACAGTGCGGCGACCGCACCGGCATTCACATAACCCTTCGACCAACCTATCAGCGGCAGGTGGAAGCGATAAGTACTCAGCAAGATATTGCGCACGTTGCCACTGCTGTAAACAGCACTGTCGGGCAGAGCAAGCAACACATCACTGCTTTGCAGAACCTTTTCCAGATCAGCGAATAAGGTGGCCTCCGAATACACCTCCCGTGCAATCAAGGTACCCCCGTGTCCGGTCACCTCGTCACCTAAACGTCCAATATCCTTTTGGGTGATCGACGAAAACAACACACCCACTTTGCGCCGCTCAGTCAATATCGCAAACAAAAAATCAAGCTGTCTGTCCCAAGGCTGGTTGAGATATATCGCTGAAAAATTTTGTGTGCGTTTTTGGGCGGACAATCCGGCCATAAGAGCCTCGTAACCGCCTTGCGGGATCATGACGGACAGTACCGGAGTCGCGAACTGAAGCGTAGCAGCTTCGGTAGCTTTCATCCCCACGGCAACGACCAGATCTGCCACTGCCTGATTGCCTACCAGCTCATTCGGGTTTTGCAGGACCTTGGTTTTGGTCGATGCGGGCAGATTCTTGGTAAAGGCATATGAAAATTCCTGGTAGGGAGGACTGTTATCGCTCAGTACCAGCAATATTTGCAACTCATTGGCATCCGCACTTGCAGAAAAAACAAATGACAGCCAGACCATTAACGTAGCCAACCAGCGCGTAACCGATTGGGTGATGATACGCATCAGCCTTTTCTTGAGAAAAATGTTGATTTTTTCGTTCCAAAAATTTTAATTACGCCTAAGGCTCGCGGCCAAATGGCCGGCGCGATTATACGGAATCCATACCCGTTCGCAGCATTTTTGATTCGCGGTTGTGTCTGGTGCTGGATTTTCCTGATTTGCAAAGGTTTGCATAAAGAATTGACAACAGAACGAACGTTCTTTACCATTCAAAGAACGTTCGTTCTGAAGGCGATATACACCATGACTGATTTCAATCTCAAAGACGGCGAATATCTGGGCAAGCTCCAAGACTATTACGCCGACTGGAAAAGCATCCCCTCCTACGCAAAATTAT
>JABEVG010000025.1 GCA_013044075.1 Gallionella sp. | reverse complement strand
GTGCAGCCAGATCACGGGCTGCTCACTGCGCGGCCTATAGAAACCGAAACGCTCGGCGACATGCTGCAGATATTCCGGTTGCAAACGCGCGCGCCACAGCAGCTTGAGGAAAATGAACGGGAACAGCAGACACAACATCAGCGTGTAGAGAAACCTCGCCGCGATACTTTTCACACACTTCATTTGTTTGCTTACCTTCTCACATTTGCAAATCAGCTTAACCCGGGAAATTCATTAGCTCGTCATTCCCGCCTTCGCGGTAATGACGCAACACTTGGTCTCATGTGCATGAGGATCAATGATGATCTGCCGCAACCGGATTGACACTCGGTACTTGAAAAATATTCCGGTCTTCCAAACGTATCGCAGTCAACGGCCCGCCCCACAAGCACCCGGTGTCCAGGGCGATGAGATTATCCTGCACCACCAAACCCAGCGCGGACCAATGCCCGAAGATCACCGTCGCATCCTGACTGGCGCGCTGTGGCACATCGAACCACGGCACATAGTCCGCAGGGATCTTGTGTTGCTCGCCTTTGAACTTGAACTCCATCTCGCCCTGCTGTGTGCAGATACGCATGCGCGTCAGCGCGTTGGTAATGACCCGCAGCCGTTTATAACCCGTCAAATCCTCATCCCATGCATTGGGTTGATTGCCGTACATGTGCGTGAGGAATTTCGCATAGCCATCGCCGCGCAATTCGCGCTCCACTTCACCGGCCAATTGCATCGCCCGAGAGACCGTCCAGCCCGGCAGCAGCCCCGCGTGGACCAGCACATGATCACCCGCCACATGCAGCATGCGCTGCTGGCGCAACCAATCGAGCAACTCGGCACAGTCGGGCGCGGCCAGTATCTCATCCAGCGTGTCGCTGGGATGCCGCGCAGTCGCGCCTCCCGCCACGGCAAGCAGATGCAGGTCGTGATTGCCCAGCACGGTGATTGCACTATCACCCAGCGATTTCACCAAGCGCAATACCGCCAACGACTCCGCACCGCGATTCACCAGATCGCCGACGAACCACAGCTCATCACTGGCTGGAGCAAAAGAAATCTTCTCCAGCAAATGCAGCAACTCGGTATAGCAGCCCTGCACATCGCCTATCGCGTAGATAGCCATCACGTTTCCCAAGTGTTATCTGTAAAATAGCGTAGCAGATTTTAATGGAATCCAGATGAAACCCATCCCCTTCAACAAACCTTTTATCATCGGCCGCGAGTTGTCGCTGATCGCCGATGCCGTCGCGCAGGGTCATCTGTCAGGGGATGGTGCTTATACCAAGAAATGCAACCGCTGGTTCGAGCAGAAACTGGGCTGCGGCAAAGCCTTGCTCACGCACTCCTGTACCGCCGCGCTGGAAATGGCTGCGATCCTGTGCGATCTGCAACCCGGCGATGAAGTGATCCTGCCTTCTTATACTTTTGTCTCCACCGCCAATGCCTTCGTGCTGCGCGGTGCTGTGCCGGTGTTCGTGGACATTCGTCCCGACACGCTGAACATAGACGAGAACCTCATCGAAGTCGCCATCACGCCCAAGACCCGCGCCATCGTGCCGGTGCATTACGCGGGCGTGCCGTGCGAGATGGAGCGCATCATGGCCATCGCGAAGAAGCACGATCTGCTGGTGGTCGAAGATGCCGCGCAAGCCATGCTGTCGAACTACAACGGCAAGTCACTCGGGACGATAGGACACTTCGGCTGCCTGAGTTTTCACGAGACCAAGAACATCATCAGTGGCGAGGGCGGCGCGCTGCTCATCAACGATGCGCGCTTCGAGGAGCGCGCCGAGATCATCCGCGAGAAGGGCACTAACCGCAGCCAGTTCTTCCGGGGCGCGGTGGACAAATACACCTGGGTTGATATCGGATCTTCGTATCTGCCCAGCGAGTTGGTGAGCGCCTTCCTCTACGCGCAACTGGAACGCGCCGACGAGATCATCGCCAAACGCCGCAGCATCTGTACCGCCTATGCCGCCCGACTCGCACCCTTGCAGCAGGCCGGACACATGCGTCTGCCCGAGTTCGACGAGGACAGCAACGGCCACATGTATTACCTGCTGCTGGACAGTCTGGACATCCGCACTGCATTGATAGCGTATCTCAAAGCTCAAGGCATCAACCCGGTGTTTCACTACGTGCCGCTGCACTCCGCTCCGGCGGGCATGAAATACGGGCGCGTCTGCGGCACCATGATCCAGACCGACACCCTGAGTGAACGTCTGTTGCGTCTGCCTCTGTATTACGAGATGAATCAAGATGACATCGCGCGTGTCTGCGCCGCCATAGAAAGCTTTTTCGTGCACTGATGCTGTTCAATTCCTACGCCTTTATATTCCTGTATCTGCCGCTGGTACTGCTGGGCTTCTTCGCGCTCGGCCGCATCCATCAGACTTGGGCCGCAGCCTGGCTGGCACTGTCCTCGCTGTTCTTCTATGGTTACTGGAATCCGGTATATGTCGGCCTGTTGATGGCGTCCATCGTCTGCAACTACGGCTTCGGCACTTGGATAGGAAAAGCAGGATTCAGGATTCAGGATTCAGGGTTAAAAAGCGGGGGGCGCAGGATTAGTAAAAAACAGATGTTGACCCTAGCGGTCACCGCCAACCTGCTGTTGCTGGGCTATTACAAATACGCGAACTTCTTCGTCGATAGTCTTAACGCCGTGAGCGGCAGCGAATGGCATATCGGCAGCATCGTCCTGCCACTGGGCATCTCCTTCTTCACTTTCACCCAGATCGCGTTTCTGGTCGACACCTATCAGGGCAAGGTCAAGGAATTCAACTTCATCCACTACACCTTGTTCGTCACCTACTTCCCGCATCTGATTGCCGGGCCGGTGCTGCACCACAAGGAGATGATGCCGCAGTTCGCGCTGCCCACGACCTACCGTTTCAATCCCGAGAACATGGCCGTGGGCCTGACAATCTTCTTCATCGGCCTGTTCAAGAAGGTCATCCTCGCCGATGGTCTGTCGGGGTATGTCGGCCCAGTGTTCGCCGCGCATGGCGCGGGCATGCAGCTGTCCTTCATCGACGCGTGGGGTGGCGCGCTGTGCTACACCCTGCAACTGTATTTCGATTTCTCCGGTTACTCGGACATGGCCATCGGCCTGTCGCGTTTGTTCGGCGTGACCCTGCCGCTCAACTTCCACTCGCCCTACAAATCGGTGAACATCATCGAGTTCTGGCGGCACTGGCATATGACCCTGTCGCGCTTTTTGCGTGACTATCTGTACATCCCGCTAGGCGGCAACCGCAAGGGTAAAGCACACCGCTATATGAATCTGATGACGACCATGTTGCTGGGCGGCCTGTGGCACGGGGCGGGCTGGACCTTCGTGCTGTGGGGCGGCTTACACGGTTTTTATCTGACCATCAACCACGCCTGGCACGGCTTGCGTCGCCGCATGGGGCAAGACCCCAAGACACCGCTATCCAAACCCCTACATGCCTTGGCAGTGTTGTTCACCTTCATTGCAGTGGTAGTGGGCTGGGTACTGTTTCGCGCCGAGAACATTGCGACTGCTGGCGCGATGTTGCAGGCCATGGCTGGCTGGAACGGCATCGTGTTGCCGGATGCCTGGTTGGCGAAATGGGGGAACGGCGGTGCGTGGCTGGCGGCACACGGCGTGCAGTTCGGCGCGACCAACAACCTCATCATGGGCGGCGCGGTGAACTGGATATGGATCACCTTGCTCATCGTCTGGTTCGCACCCAATACCCAGCAGATCATGGCCGCTTACCGCCCCGCGCTGGACATGCCTGCCGGTCGCGGCGCAAATCGACTGTTGTGGCAACCTACCCTGCGCGCGGCACTACTGGTGTGGGCTATAGCTTTCACCGCACTCATCAACCTCAGCCAGCAATCGGCTTTCTTGTACTTCCAGTTCTGACCATGCGCACCGCTCATCGACGCTTCCTGCTGATACTCGCACTGTGCTTTGGGGTGACGCTGTTGCCCATGTTCCTGCTCAATCTGGCATTGGTAAACGCCACGCTGGGCAACACCGACAAAGTCGCACTGGCCAGCGCATGGCAACAACAGACTCAAGGCGTGACCTATGCGCCCACGTTGAGCGACACGCATCTGTTCAAGACTCTGCGGCTGGATGACCGGCTGCCCGAAATCGACACCGTGGTGATGGGTTCTTCCACGGCCCTAGGCATCACCGCCGATATGTTCCCCGGTCTGCACGCTTACAACTATGCGCAGACCGGACACGGCCTGAGCTCGGTACTGGATGATGCGGACTACTTCATTCGCGATGCGCCGCAAATCAAGACGCTGATCATCCCGCTGGATTGGTCTATAGGCTTCATCTACCAGTACGCGCCGCCCAACCCAGTGAACCTGTCACGTGCCGCCAACAGCACCCAGCGTGCGCCGCAGCAACTGTCTTGGCTGAGCCGTGCGGCCGACGCGCTGAGTTATCCGCGTATGGCAGGTCTGATAGAGATGTTCAAAGACTCGGCACACACACCCGATCCGCTACAGACCTTCAGCGGCTATTTCCGTGATGACGGCGGCGCAGAATATCGTTGCAGCGACGGCACACCGGCCAAGGATTACGACATCGTGCACCGAGGTACATGCACCGGCTTCCGTTTTGATGGCAGTGCTACGTTCGCCAGCTCCTCGCGGGTGAGCGACGCGCACGCGCTGATCGCTGCAGCCACCGCCAGCAACTCCAAATATTTTCTGAACCTGCGCGCCCGCGATGGCAAACCGGACGCCGCGCTGCTGGAACGCTTGGCCGGACTTGCCGAACGTGCGCAGGCCAAGGGCGTCAGGATCGTGCTGTTCATGCCACCGCTATTACCCGGCATGGAGCAGGAATTCTTGCGTCATCCCGAACTCGGCCCCTATCTTCGCAACACGCATCACAGCCTTTACGATTGGGCAGGGAAACATAAGCTATTCCTGTTCGATGCCGGGCAATCGGAACGTTTTGGCTGTGACAGCAACGAGTTCCTTGATGAACACCACGCCGTCGCCAGCTGCTATAGCAAGATATTCTCCGCGCTGTGGCGCGCCTACCCAAACTGGAAAGGCTGAACATGCTGCAAACCATGAACCGCTCACAAACTAAAGACCTGCTGTGGCTGCTGCTGTTCGCCGCACTCAGCATGTTGCCCGCGCTCAATCTCTATTACATAGGCGAAGAGGCCATCTTCCCCATCACCTCGCTGGAGATGCGCCAGAACGGCATGTGGATGATCCAGCATCTGTACGGCCTGGACGTTCGCCACAACCCGCTGTTCAACTGGATGATCATCCCAGTAGCCGATCTGGTCGGCTGGGCGCATGTGGAGTGGGCGGCACGCGGCATCACCATCGCCGCGACTTGGGGCAGTGCCGCCATCCTGGGTTGGCTAGGCCTGCGCCTGTATGGTGAAGCGCGTTTCGCCGTATTCACCGCGCTGCTCTATCTGACCTTCTCTGACGTGATGATGTACCACGGCTGGCTGGCCTATGTGGACCCGCTGTTCGCCCTATTCATCTTCGCCGCCATCGCCGCACTGTGGATAGGCTGTAAAGAGCAGCGTCGCGGCTTGTTCTTCGTTGCCGCTTTCTCCATCAGTGCCGCGCTGCTAAGCAAGGCCTTCACCGCCTATGTGTTCTATTTCGCAGCAGTGCTGGTGCTGGGCTTGCAGCGCGACTACCGGCGCATGCTGCTGGGCAAAACCTCGCTGCTCGCGCATGTGCTGATACTCGCTATGCCGCTGTGGTGGTTCTCACTACTGCCCGCCGGTGGCGCGCAGAGTGGCCGCATGCTGGACGAGATCATCGCCAAGCTGGCCCTGCCCGGCATCTTGGAATATCTGCAACGATTGGTGAGCTTCCCCATTGAGGTGTGGATAGGTCTGCTACCCGGCACCGCGCTAGGCACGTATTTCTGGCTGCGCCATCGCAACGCCGATGCCGACGAACAGCCGCAACATTTCCGCACCGCCTTGATGATCGCGGGACTCAACTTCCTTCCATATTGGCTGGCACCGCACGGCGGCATGCGTTACCTCATCCCCATCTATCCGCTGTTCGCGCTGGTGCTGGCGCGGCTGGTGTGGCGTGCGGGGGATGTGGCGATACGTACCGCGGCACGCTGGCTCACCGCCGCCATCGCATTAAACTTCATCGTGCTACTGGTGTTATTCCCTTATTACCAGAGCCATTATCGCGGCGAGAACTACCAGGTCACGGCGCGCGAGATCATAAAAATCGCCAAGGATCAGCAGCTCTACTCTGCCGACACCCGCGCCACCGGCTTGAACGTCACCGCCTATATCGACCAAGCCCGCTACCCCGCGCCCGCCTTGATCTGGCCGCCGCAGGACTTTGCAAACGGCTATGTGATCGCGCTGAGTGCGGATGAGACGCTGGGCAAAGTCGTGAAAAAATATCAGCTACTCGGCGACGAGATGTATCTGCTGTGTCGCGGCACTGCGTGTCAGCAGGGAAAGCCGTTAGAATGATCCGCCCTGTCGCCGCGCCCAAGAATCACGGATACCATTTATGAAGATCTGCCAAAAATGCGCCGCGCGCTACGACAATCCAACATGGGCTTGTCCCGACTGCGGCTCTGCCCCTCCCCTGATAAACGGCTTCCCCTCGCTCGCACCCGCGCTCGCCCAAGCGGGCGACGGCTTCAACCCCGAATACTTCGACCAACTGGCCGGACTCGAAAGGGGCAACTTCTGGTTCCAGTCGCGCAACCACCTCATCCTCATGTTGCTGCGTCGCCACGCGCCCGCGCTGACCTCCTTTATGGAGATAGGCTGCGGCACCGGCTTCGTGCTCTCCAACATCGCCGCCAACTACCCCTCCGCCGAACTGACGGGCGCGGAGATATTCAGCACCGGACTGGGCCATGCAGCGCGCCGCTTGCCGAATGCGCAGTTCATCCAGATGGATGCGCGCAACATCCCGTTCGATAGCCATTTCGATGTGCTGGGCGCGTTCGATGTCATCGAGCATATCAACGAAGACGAAGCCGTGCTGGCGCAAATCAACAAGGCACTCAAACCCGGCGGCATCATGCTGCTGACCGTGCCGCAGCATCCCGCACTGTGGAGCAAACAAGACGAGAAGGCCTGTCACGTGCGGCGCTACACCGCCGCAGAATTGGAAGGCAAAGTACGCGGTGCAGGTTTCGAGATACTGGACAGCGGCTCCTTCGTCTCGCTGCTGCTGCCGCTGATGTGGCTGTCACGCAGCATGGCCAACCGCGACAGCAACACCGAGCACGACGCGATGTCCGAACTGCGTATAGGCAAGCTGATGAACCTGTCGCTCAAGGCGATGATGAGTGTAGAGATGGTGCTTACAAATATCGGTGTGCGCTTCCCAGCGGGAGGTTCGCGATTCTTGGTGGCACGTAAGTCGGGTTGATATTCTTTGTTTTGTGAGCCGAAAAATCGACCCATATAATGTTTTTGGATCGGCTTAGTCCACACCAAATCAGACTTGTGCCGCAGTTGCAAGGTAAGTACAAATGGCGCACAATTCGGCGAATCTTATTTGGGGAATTCAAAGTGGAATCCAATGCAATTAAACAAAGTCGTCTGAACATAAGATGCGACATGCACACACGTCAATTATTGGACAAGGCCGCTGGGTACGCACACGTCAGCATCTCCGAGTTCGTACTTTCACATGCATTAGCATCCGCAGAGCGTGTGGTGCAGACGCATGAATCCATCACATTAAAGCCCAAGGATTTCGATGCATTCTTACTTGCACTAGACACACCAGCAAAACCGAATGCTGCATTAAAACGTGCATTCAAACGCCACGCCGATCACGTTCGTCGGTAATGACTTTTCAGATCAGGTCGTTCGACACGTCCGCCAATACTGATAACTTTCAATGTGGTAGCGAGCCGCTGGATGGCTACATCCGTCGTTATGCATCGCAAGATGTGCGCAGGAATGTTGCCAGAGTTTTTATTGCCACCCCCGAAAACGATCCCCAACGCTTGGCTGGATTTTTTACCCTCAGCGCAGGAAGCGTAACCTGTTCAAGTCTTCCTGCGACGATGGCTCGTAAACTGCCCCGCTACCCAATACCTGTTGCGCTTATTGGACGGCTGGCTGTGGATTCAAAATTTCAAGGCAAGGGATTAGGCTCGATTCTACTTGCCAACGCTTGTCAAAAAGTATCTAAAGCAAGCGTTGTGCTAGCCGTAGCTGGAATCATCGTTGATGCAAAAGATGAGGCGGCCATCGCATTCTATGCTCACTTTGGTTTTATCCCATTGCAAGGGCAAAACGATAGGATGTTCCTACCCGCTTCTGTGTTTTAAATTTGTTGAGCCACTTGATCGTGGTGATCGAATGGCTGCGACCAACAACTGGACTCCCTTCCATCCAGTCCGCTGTGCGCCGATTTATGTCAATTGTCGCCGCTACCTGCTTTCGCGGCACTCCCATTCCAAACCGGGTGATGGTGCGGTTACAAAAGCGATTTTGCAACTAAACTGCCAAGTCCTTTCGATTACCCTTTATTTCCCACGAGGTGACTTGCTGTCGTTGAATACCAAGAACTTGAAGATAACGAACAGCCATCCTGCCACCACGACGATCGCGGCGGCCTGCACCCACTGATGGGGATAGCCGTAACGGTCAACGAAGACATACAGGATGGTGAGGTTGAGCAGATAGCCGAAGGTATGAGCCAGCACGTAGCGTAGCGCGGCACCGCTAGCCGCACCACTGTGCTCGAAGGTCCACTTGCGGTTGCCGACGAAGCCTATGGTCGCGCCGACAAGATAGACCAAGGTCATCGCAAGCTTGGCTTCCATGCCCAGATAGGTGATGAGCAGATAGAGGCCGTAGATGGCCGCGTTGCTCGCCACACCCACCACGCCATAGCGTACCAGTTGCAGCATCGAGCTCATGGCACGATGCGTTGATAGATGTCTTGCGCCGCGCGAAACGAAAAGCCCAGGCCCGCGTAGAGATTGAGCACCGCGAGGTTGCCTGCCGAGATGGAGCTGTGCACTTCCTCATACTCGCGCAGCAGCTCCACACACACCGCGCTCCACCAATATTTCGCCAGCCCTTTGCCACGGCAGTTGTCGCCGACTGCGTGCAATACCAGACTGTCTTTGTTGTGCCCGATGAAGCCGCCCAACTCACCCTGATAGTACAAGCCGTAGACATTGCCCTCGTCCAGCAACTGCTTGAGCCAGGTATCGTAACGCTGCTCCGCCGCTGCTTTGGGCAGATTGAAGTCACGCTGAAAACGACCATGTGCAAATACGCCGTGACCCATCGCCAACACCTGCTCTGCATCGCATACCTTGGACACGCTGGCATCCGGGTGCGCGACCGGGCGCAGCTTGCGCGCGTCGGAATAGGGTTCGATCAGCGTGTCGCAGTAGTAGAAGCCGTAGTCATGCAGCAACTTCTTGTTCTCCAAGGGCGCGACCTTGATGGTGTGATGACCGGGTGTCTGCATGCACAGATGCAACGCGGCCTCGCTATAGCTGAGCAACTCCCAGGTGGGCATGCCCAGCGGGATGGTGTCCCAGGGAGTCGGTCTAATCAGTGTGTGCATCGAAGGTAGTTCTTCTCACGATATACAGCGGGCGTTTCTTGCTCTCGTCGAAAGCCTTGCCCAGATAGATACCGATGATGCCCAGCATGGCGATGATGATGCCGCCGATGAAATACAGCGACACGATCAGACTGTTCCAGCCGGGGATGGGCGAGCCGTAGATCAGCGCGTGTCCCAGGATATACAGGCCATAGCCGAAGGCCAATGCTGCCATGCCGAAGCCGAAGCGCACACCGATGCGCAAGGGCTTGTCGGAGTACGCGATGATGGTCTCGGAGGCCAGCTTCCACAGCTTGGCGAAGGTGTAACTGGATTGTCCTTCATGGCGTTCGGCATGCTCTACCGTGATGCTGGCGGTGGGAAAACCCAGCCATTGCACCAGCCCGCCGAAGAAGCGCAACTGCTCGCGCATCTGCTGGAAGCTGTTCACCACCTGGCGCGACATGATGCGGAAGTTGCCGACCTCGCCGTCGTACTCGATGTCGGCCAGATAACTGAACATGCGGTAGAACGCACCCGATGTTGTGCGTTTGAGCCATCTGTCCTGACGCTCCCCGCGCCGCGCCAGCACGATGTCGTAACCTTCCAGTGCCTTGGCGTACAGACGCGGAATCTCTTCCGGCCTGTCCTGCAGATCGCAGTCCATCACCACCGCCCAGTCGCCCTGACAAAAATCCAGTCCGGCGGTGATGCCGTAGTGCTGGCCGAAATTGCGGCTGAACTGGATGCCGCGCACCCGCGCATCGGCCGTAGTCAGCCGCTCGATGACTTGCCAGGACGCATCGCCGCCGCAGTCTTCCACCAGAATGATCTCGAACGCCGGACTGATGGTCTCGAGCGCGGCCTTGAGTCGCTGATACAACTCGTCCAGACAGTTCTCGGCTTTGTATACCGGCACGATGACCGATATCAGCGGTGGGGATAAATTACTCATCGTTTGATTTCGCCAAAATAATTGCGGTAGATTATTTCATATTCCCCCGCGACTTCGCGCCAGCTGCGCACAAATTTCGGCACGGCATTGATGCGCGCCAGTTGTTGCTCCAGCGCGCTGGCCCACACCTCCACTCCGGCATCCAGCGACAATACCGCTCCCGCATCGCCCGTCACTTGCGGCGCGGCACCGCACACATCGGAAATCACTACCGGCACACGCGCCGCCATCGCTTCCGAGATGACCATGCCGTAAGGCTCGGCCAGCGCGGGATGCAGCAGCACGTCGAACTCCGCGTAATGCGCTTGCCTGCTCCATCCCAACAGCGCATAACCATCTTCCCAGTCGGCAAATAGATGTTGTATTGCGGCGGCTTCGGGGCCGATCACGATGAATTTCAGGTGGGGGCGGGTGCGGCGCAATTGCTGAACGATCTCCACCGCAAAAGGCAGCCCCTTGCGCTTCCACTCGTGCCCGACAAAACCGATCACCCCGCCATCCTTGGGCACGAGACGCGGCTCGCGCACGGCTCCGGCTGCAACACCCGGCAAGATGGGATCAGTCAGCTTGTCGGCATATTCCGGGTAGTAATGCGTCAGCTGTTGTTTGATGATTTGCGAATTGGGAATGATAACGCGCGCGTTGCGCAGTTCGCGTCGTTCCAAAAATGATTGCATCACGACGCGTATCGAAGCGCGTTTCCACCAAGGCTTCTCGCGCACACTGGCGAACGGCGGGCCGTGTATGGTCGTCACATGCTGCACATTCACGCGCTCATTGCTGTGTACCAGCACGTCCGGCCGGGGGTGGTGTGTGAACCATGAGGAGACTCTGCGACTAAAGCGCAGAGAGCCTATCCAGCGCGGCCGTATCGCCACCTCACCCAACTCCACGACTTCGATCCCGGCAGGCTTTTCCATATGACAACGCTGGCACAGCACCGTCACTGCATGGCCCATGTCACGCAATTGCAAAGTGAGCTCCCATACATAACGCTCCATCCCGCCGACCGGTCCGTAACGCCTCACGATGTGAATTATTTTCATCCTGTCTCTTAAATAAATGGGGGAGCGTTTAGAATATGCGCATTCAACGATGCGACTGACACTCAGGATGGCGATTATAACAAGCAACCCCAGGCCTTCATGTGATCTGTGTGGTTCGGTGGGAAAGGTTGTGCAAACGGGCATCACGGATCCCGATGGCAATCTTGTCGGCACGTGGAGTTTTCAGCGTTGCAGCAACCCCGGGTGCGGGGTGTGCTGGCTAGATCCCGCCCCTCCGCCTGATGAACTGTGGAAAGCCTATGCCACCTATCACACGCACACGCGCAAACCGGGCAGTCGCATCGCCAAAGCGACACTCAGCTTCGCGCACCGGCTCATCAAACTGGGTTTGTTACCACTGTGGGTCAGCACCGGGTTAAAACGCGAGGCGGACTACCTGCGCTATATGACACTGAATAGCGAACCCGCCGGGAAGTTACTGGATGTGGGTTGCGGCGGAGGACGCTTGCTCAAGCGCATGAAGAAATGCGGCTGGCAAGTCGAGGGGACCGATTTCGATGCGCAGGCGACCCAAAGAGTAACGGCGCGCTACGGTATCAGGACCCACGTCGGCGATTTGCCGCAATGCCAGCTGCCAGCCAACAGTTTCGATGCCATCACCATGAGCCAGACCATCGAACACCTGTACGATCCCGCCGCCACGCTGCACGAATGTCTGCGCATCCTGAAGCCGGGCGGCTTGCTGGTCATGACGACACCCAACGTGGACAGTTTGGGAGCAAATGAATTCGGTGCATTCTGGCGCGGCTGGGAAGCCCCGCGTCATTTACATTTATTCTCGGTGGAGTCGTTGCGACGACTCACCCAGCAAGCGGGTTTCGAGGTCATCGAGGCGCGCACCTATTCGGCGGGTGCGGCGGTGGTGTACCGCGTGAGCCGTACCAATCAACGGGCGCGAAAACTATCTTGGCCGGATGAACTGGGCTTATTGTTCTGGGGCTATCGCAAGGAATGGCATGAGTACCGCACACAAAAATCCCATCCCCAGAGCGGGCAAAATGTTCTGATCCGGGCACGTAAACTCTCACTTTAACGGACACACCATGTTCTCCATCATCATCCCCACCTGGAACAATCTGGCATTGCTCAAGCTGTGCGTGCGCAGCATCCGCGAGAATTCAGCTTACCCGCACCAGATCATCATCCATGTGAATGACGGCAGCGATGGCTCGCTGGCCTGGGTGCGCGAGCAAGGCATCACGCACAGCGCGTCGCCGGATAACATCGGCATCTGCCTCGCGGTCAACGAATCGGCGATGCATGCCACGCAGGATTACATCCTGTATTTGAACGACGACATGTATTGCTGCCCCGGCTGGGACACAGCACTGATCGACAAGCTGAAGGGATTGGACAGCGACCTGTTCATGCTCTCCGGCACCATGATAGAGCCGCGCGACACCGGCAACCCCTGTGTGATCGTGCGCAATTACGGCACGGATGCAGATCAATTCGATGAGGCACGGCTACTTTCAGAATTATCGCAACACCGCAAAGCCGATTGGGATGGCGCGACCTGGCCGCCCACGCTGGTGAGCCGCCGCTGGTGGCACAAAGTGGGCGGCTATAGCAGCGAGTTCTCGCCCGGCATGAGCAGTGACAATGATTTTTCGATGAAGCTGTGGCAGGCCGGCTGCCGCGTGTTCCTGGGCGTGGGCGACTCGCTGGTGTATCACTTCCAATGCAAATCGACCGGCAAGGTGAAGAAGAACGACGGCGGCAAGATGTTCCTGCACAAATGGGGCATGCGCCAATCGGTGTTCGACCGCTATTACTTGCGACGCGGCAGAGTGGCGACCAGCACTACTTTGGATGAGCCGGAAGATAGCGGCGCGCTGCGCTGGCAGAAATTCCGCAGCGTATTAAAGCGGCGTTTTATTTGAGCAAAGTTCTTTGAGCTGCCGATACTTCAGGTAGGTCGTTCTGGCATTCATGCGCGCGATGTTAAAACCTGCTGCGCCATCCAAAAATCCGGCACGTAACAAATAAGTTCGCACAAACGCCCAGCCGCCGCGCGGCAGGGCGTCCCAAACATGGGCGCGCTTGCCGCGCGCAAAACTCTGTTGCGCGCCCGCCATCGCATATTGCAAGGTCTTGCGTTCTACATCGGCACGATTCAGGTAGGTGTAGTGCAACAAAGGTCTGGAAAGCCGTGAGCTGGAACCGTTCAGGATTACCTGTTCATGCACTGCATCATCGGAAAATCGCGCATGCGATTTCTGAAACAGGCGCAACACATAGTCGGGATACCAGCCGCAGTGACGAATGAATGTTCCGCAAAATTGCGATAGGCGCGGAACAAAATAGCCATCGTATTCCCCACGCATTGCAGCCTTAAGTTGGGCTTCCAGCTCCGGTGTCACACGCTCATCGGCATCGATGGAAAACACCCAGTCATGGCTCGCGTAACTGAGCGCGCGATTCTTTTGCGGGCCAAAACCCGGCCAGTCAGAATGCACAAAGACCTTCGCTCCCGACTCGCGGCAAATTTCTACCGTGCCATCGCTGCTGCCTGAATCCACCACAATGATCTCGTCGGCAAAAGCCACCGAGGCCAGGCAGTCGCGCATATTGGCGGCTTCATTTTTGGTGATGATGATGACCGATAACTCAGCCATGTTTTTTAATCAGCAGAGTACTGAAAAGCAATGCGGTCATCCACGCAAAAAACAAACCGTCGGCATGATCGTGTAAAGCCGAGTTCAATGCACAATTCACCACGTAAGCCAGCACCAACCCACGCGCTGCGTCTTGTCCGTAGGCAGTGTCCAAGCGTGGGGCGGTGCGCCACAGCGTGGCAAACAAATAAACCATCAACGCCAAACCGATCAAACCTGTCTGGGCAGAAATCAGCAGGAATTCGTTATGCGGATTGGGTGTGGTCGAAAGATTCGTGCCCTGGATCTGAGAGGTGAACGCCGCCTCAAAGCCACCCGTGCCCACACCCAGCAACGGATGTTTGGTGATGATTTGTATGGCGTTGTAATAGAAATTCAAACGCGTACCCGTCGAGGAACTTTGATTCTCTTGGTTGGGCTGCCAAGCTTGAATTTCTGCGGCTACCAGACTCACCCGCTGATGCAATCGCGGCGAAGCCAAATATGCGCCAGTCACCAAAAAAATCGAGGCCAGCAAAACCATCACGCCTTGCTTCCAACCCCAGCTTTGTCCACGCTGAAGAAAATATCGTTCCAGAGTTGTCCATGCGAACCAGCACAGCAGCACCAGCAGGATGATATACCCGGTACGGCCTTGCACCATGAACAACACGTTGATTGTGGCAAGAGCGGCGAACGCGAGCCACGCCAACCGCAACTTGGTCGTCATTGCATCACGGCATTTCAACATTGCCAAGAATGCCGCATAAGCCATCATGTTGTTTTGCGTGATATGACTATGGAATATCACCGGATTGTCGGTTGTAGCCATATTACTCATCCATGATTGCACGCCAATCACATGCAAACCCAACAGATAAGACAACAACAGGGTCAAACCCATCGCTCCGATATAAGCACGCTCCGCCCAGGCGCGGGTCTTGGCCTGTGCGAACATCAGCATGAACAGCGGGACGAACGCCAGATCGATATATTTGCCCAGAACACCCAGGGCTACGCTCATCGGTGTCACGCCATATGCCATGGCAAGCGTCAGCATTCCAAACAATAGACTCGCTGCACGTGCGACCGGGTTGTGCATGACGATGCGCCACACCGGAGGTGCATTGAAGAACAACCCCAGCATAATCAACGCGAGTAGCAAGTTATCCAGCGCAGTGGAGATGGGCACGGCCAGACCGATCAGTGCGGTACAGATGCGTAACGCAGCCATGACTCGTCCCTGCGATGCACCGGTTGTACTCATTTTATTGAGTCTGATTCTGAATAAGGTTGATATTCAGGCAGCCAGCCTGTCAGATCCGAACGCACCAGCGCATCCGGCTTTGCCGTCGCGGCGGTCCAGTCCAGCAAACGCGCCAACCATGCCGAATCGGGCGTGGTTGCCTGAGCGATGCGCAGTTTGGAATGTGGCGTGGGCAAAGTGTGCTCATCGTCCGCGAGCAATTCTTCGTAGAGCTTTTCACCCGGACGCAGCCCGCTGAATTCGATCTTGATGTCGTCGTCGGTCAAGCCCGACAAACGGATCAGCTCTTTGGCCAGATCGACGATCTTCACCGGCTCGCCCATGTCCAGCACAAAGATCTCGCCGCCCTTTCCCATCAAGCCGGCCTGCAACACCAGCTGCGCCGCTTCGGGGATGGACATGAAATAACGGGTGATGTCGGGGTGCGTGACGGTGATGGGGCCGCCTTGTGCGATCTGCGCGCGGAACTTGGGGATCACGCTGCCGGTACTGCCCAGCACGTTGCCGAAGCGCACCATCACGAAACGCGTCGAAAGTTTAGGGGTGATTTTCTCGTTTGCCCTTTCTACCGCTTGCGGGGGAAAGTTGGATAGGGGGTTACCATGCGGAAGCGAATCAGCCTGAGTTGCCGATGATTGCAAGGCCTGACACACCAGCTCCGCCAGCCGCTTGGATGCGCCCATCACATTGGTAGGATTGACGGCCTTGTCGGTGGAGATCAGCACGAATTTCGCCACGCCATGTCGTTGCGCCGCATGCGCCACCGTCCACGTTCCCAGCACGTTATTGCGTATCGCCTGCCAGGCATTGTTCTGCTCCATCATGGGCACATGCTTGTACGCTGCCGCATGGAAAATACTGACGGGACGGTACTGCTGCAACACCTCGTCCACCCGAGCGGCATCCCGCACATCGCCCACGATACACACGAATTTCAATTCTGGAAAAGTTTGTTTGAGTTCTTGCTCCAACGTATAAAGTGCAAATTCACTCTGCTCGAACAACACTATTTGTAAAGGCAAAAAATGGGCGATTTGCCGGCACAATTCTGAACCGATGGAGCCTCCCGCTCCGGTCACCATGACAGTTTTATGGGTGAGCAATTCCTGCAAACCCGCCTTGTCCAGACGCACCGGATCGCGCCCCAACAGATCATCCAGCTCGATCGCACGCAGTTCCGACACGCCGACCTTGCCACTCATCAAGTCGTCAAAAGAAGGAACGGTCAATGCCTTAACGCGCGCCGCCTGGCATAGTTTGATGGCACGCTGGCGTTGCTGGTGAGAGCTGGAAGGCATCGCAATAATGACTTGTTCGACGCTGAAATGGTCCACCCAATGCGCGAGACTCGCCAGATCGCCCAACACCTGCACGCCATTCAGTATGCAATTTTGTTTGTTGGCATCATCATCCAGAAAACCTACCAATTGCCAGGCCGGATTTTTTGCCAAATCCTTCGACAGACTCACCGCCGCATCGCCCGCACCCAGCACCAGAACCGGCTCGGATGCCAGTTTCAAGTGCGCACGCCCGCGTGTCTCTTTCCACATGCGGTACCACAAGCGGCTGCCACCCATGAACAAGATCAGCAACATAGGATTCATGATCAACACGGAGCGAGGCACGACCAGATGGGTACGCAGCATCCACAGCACGAAGGGAATGATCGCTGCTGCAAGCAATACCGCCAAGAAAATGCGCCGCAGATCGTGCAGACTCGCGTAGCGCCAAATGCCGCGATACAAACCGAACCGCCAGAAAACGACCAGTTGCAAGGCGACCACCCACAGCACGGTGTGCTGCAACTCGGCCGAAAAATGTGGTGGCAACTCAAAGTTAAAGCGCAACAGATAGGCGAATGTCCATGCCAGTAGTGCCGCCACGGTATCGTGCAGTATCGCAAGTGCGGTTCGGGTGTTGGATTTAGCCAGCATCTTGATTTCCCGGTTGCGCCTGATATTTGCGCCAGCGATTATCTATCCACATCGACACAGCCAGATAGGTCGCACCCCACCCGGCCAATAAATTTGCCTGCGCCGAACCGTCCTGGGTGATGCCCCACTCGGCTGACGCACCGGCCAGAAACATCAACACGTATTCCAGCACGGCGGTATTTTTATGTCCCCAACCGCTCAATACCAGACGCTGGTAATAATGACTGCGATGTGCTTGTGATAATTGCTCGCCACGCCTCATGCGCAATAAAAGTGTGACCGTGGCATCGACCACGAATGGTGAAAACACCAGTGCCGGAAACCAGAACGGCCAGTAGTCTTGCCGCCAACCCCACACCCCCATCGCTGCAGCGAGGAAGCCCAATGGGATCGAACCCGCATCGCCCATGAAAACCTTGGCCGGATAGAAGTTGTAATACAAGAACCCCAGTGCCGCCGCACCGATGGAAAAACACATCATCGCAAACACATCGCTGCCCACCATGCCGCTTTTCAACGCGGCAAAACCGTACATGGTGAAACCAAACACCGCCATCCCGCCCGCCAGGCCATCCGAGCCGTCCATGAAGTTATACAGATTCGTCATCCACACGATGAACAGCAACACCGGCAACCACCAGTACCAGGCCAGCGCGGTCCCCAGCACCACCACGGTGGCCGCGATGAAGTGCCCGATCAAACGCGTCTTGGGCGACAGGCCGCGCATGTCATCGACGATGGACATGGCGAACAATCCCAGCATAGGAAGCACGATCCACCAGTACAGATCGTGCAGCAGAAATGCCCAACCGGCCAGAATACCCGTCATGATGCCGAGCCCGCCCACACGCGGCACAGGCTCGCTGTGCAAGGAGCGTTCATTGGGAATGTCTTTGATCGTGCCGTCTTTGTTGAGCGTCAGAAACAAGGTCAGTATCAACGTGACTAAAGCGGAAACGATGGGGGGGTAATGGGACATGCGGCTCCGGACAAAATGAAGGTCGCGCATTTTAGCATTAGCCGCGCGTAATCTTGAGCAGCTTCCACTAGCCACGCTTCATCCTTTAAGATGCGTGCCTTGAAAAAAGTTAGCCCGCCTATCTTGCCGATCCCCGCCGCCCCACGCATCCTGCTGGTCAAAACCTCGTCACTGGGTGATGTCATCCACAACCTGCCCGTGGTCAACGACATCGTCCGGCACTTCCCCGCCGCGCAGATCGACTGGCTGGTCGAAGAGAGTTTTGCTGCGCTGCCCTTGCTGCACCGCAGCGTGCGCAAAGTGATTCCCGTGGCGGTGAGACGCTGGCGGCGCACCCTGTTGCAAACCTCGACCTGGCGCGAAATTCTCGCATTTCGCGCCAATCTGGCTGCCCAACAATATGACATCGTGATTGATACGCAAGGCTTGTTAAAAAGCGCACTGCTCGTGTCTAACGCACAAGGCGTGCATTGTGGCTTTGACCGTGATAGTGCGCGTGAACCCCTCGCCGCGTATTTTTACCAACTGGCTTTCGCGGTCGCAATCAACCAACATGCCGTTGAACGTAACCGTCAACTCGCGGCACTCGCGTTGGGCTACGAGTTGTCCTGCCACGCCGATTATGGGATTCAAACCCCGAAAATGCTTCGCCCTAACTGGCTTGCAGAGGGGGCTTATGTTGTGCTGTTGCATGCCACCAGTCGCGACGACAAACTTTGGGACGAAGCCAAGTGGGTGGCCTTAGGCCAACATTTCCGGCAACAGGACATCCGCAGCATTTTGCCCTGGGGCAGCGCGGTGGAAAAATCACGCAGCGAAAGACTCAGCGGGCAGATTCCTGATGCGATCTGCCCGCCCAAGCTGAGTCTCAACGAAGTCGCCGCGCTGCTGGGCAACGCCCATGCGGTCATCGGAGTAGATACCGGTATCGCTCATCTCGCCGCCGCACTGAACAAACCCACCATCGGTATCTACACCGCCACCGATCCGGCATTGACAGGACTTTATGCGGGAGCGAGAGCGATCAATCTAGGTGGCAAATACAATTCGCCATCGGTTGCAGAGGTGATCGAAAAATTGGTGACAGTTGGCGCACGTTTAAAACCGGATTATTCAGGGACAAGCACATAGCGCGCTTTAAGCGTTGCATAGATTTTTTCCAAACCTGGTTTGGCCGCATAAATTGCATTCAGTGCCTCTGCCGCAAGTTGCGGCTCGTCTTCATATTGATGCGCAATGTTGTTCCTGATTTTTCTTAACGCCAACCAATCATTTTTATCCTCAAGCAATCCAAGTTGTTCAAGCCTGTTCAAGATGTCAACAAAGGGCTTGGCCTTGATACCTTCTTCCTGCAAAAATTCAAGCAGCACCACAAATACCCTTTCGCCAATCGCATCCTGCAACTTTGCGAACCTGAATAAAAACTGATCGATGTGCTCGATTTCGTCATCGCTTAACTGTTGATATTGAGTGGCATCCAAGGGCATGAACCCGGCCATTTTTGTATACGCGCGGTTAATCCTAGCCAGGTGTTTGTCGCATTCGGCAAACAACTTTTCCAATTTCAAGCGCATCATAACCATATCCCGTTTCTCAGTGCCTCTTGTTCGATTGGCCGATTTTTATCAATCGCCATCACCACGTCGATTTTTTGTTCGCCAATTTTCTGTTCGAGGGAAATTAAAAATTTAATTTTTCGAGTGAAATCGTTGCCCATTGAAGCCTTGATGTATAAATCGATATCCCCTCCCTTTTTTGCATCATCGACGCGGCTACCAAACAGGGCAACCTCAACCCCTGCCCCGAAAACCTCTTGCGCGGACTGCTTGATTGCTTGGACCTCGAATTCTGTCAATCGCACTTTACAAATTCACTCCAAATGTAATTGACATGCTCTATCTAAAAATGCCATGGATGCTGTTGGCATCATGCCCATCCACGCAGCTCGATTTCGCCAATCATCTGATTGGCTGCGTCAATGAGTGTCGGCACAAAAGCATGTCCCGATTGCAAGGCGTTGATGAGCACCGCCGGGTCTTCAACGTATTCGTGAATCATCTGATTCCTGAGACTGCGTATGGTCATCCATTCGTCAGCCGACTTGAACAATCCCAAGCGTTCTGCGCGATCGATATTATCGATCGCGGCAGATGTTTTTTCACCTAGGGCAGTCAAAAGCAAGGGCAGCAATTTGTCGCCCACCGTATCTTGCAGGCGGCCAAACCTACCCACGAAAGCTTCCACGCGCTCTGCCAAATCGGGGTCCGTTTCAAGCTGTGCTGCTTGCGTTAGGGTAAACATGCCGGCAAATAATCGCTGGTCTGTGGTGGCAAGATGCTGGCATTCTTTACGCACGACTCGCGTCAGAAATTGCAGGCGCAGAACAATATTGGAATCCGGTTTCATAACAATCGCCCTTCTTTGAACGCAACATCGTGGATGGGCAAACGCATCAAGTTCGGCGCACTGAGCAACACATCCACTTTGCGTCCGTGCATGGCGCGGGACACCTGAGCAGACAGTTGCGCGGCCATGAGAGCAGGATTCTCCACGGGTTCTGTTAATTCAAGCATGAGGTCAATATCCCCTCCGTGAGCTGCATCATCAAGCCTGGAGCCAAAAACACGCACGCAAGCTTTGCTTCCTGCAATTTGATGGGCAAGTTGACGTATGACTTGAATTTGGTAATCAGTCAGGCGCATTTTTTGACCCTAGATCAGAACAACCAAGTTTTTGGCGCGAGCACCTTTCACCGCATCAGGCACAATGCGCCGGTCAAAGGTGACGAAGCGACCGCCGTGATGCACCGCAAGCGACAACAGATAGATATCTGTGACTTGCCGATGCCCCAACACCTTGGTCCAATCAAACACCCCGTCGGCAAGCATGTTGACATCCGCCGGCCAGAATTCATGCTTGGGGTTATTGGCCGCTTCCGCCAATCTGTCGGCCACCTGCGCCGCCGGCAAATTGCCGGGATACTTGGGTTGCGACATGATGCGTATGCAACCGTTCTGGGTGAGAGGGCAGGATGCCCAACCATGTCGGATCTGGCTATCCAGCCAAGCCATCGCAAGGCTGTGGTGCACGTGCCCCGCATCCAACAAGGCGATCAGCACGTTCACATCCAGCAATGCGCGCATCAAGCACCTTCCTGATCCCGCAATTCATTAATCTTCTCGTTGGTCACCAACGATCCGCGTGCCGGGAATGGCCTGAATCCAGCGGCATGTTTCTTTCCGGATCGCCCCTGTTGATGACCGGCCAAGGCCTCCCTCACCAATTTTGAAACGATGTAACCCGCAGAAACATTCTGCAAACGCGCCAACTCCTTGGTGGCAGCCAGCACATCATCCTCAATATCAATTGTCGTCCGCATAGCCCCCCCTTGGTGAAACCGCATCATGATGTTACCGCATCATCTTGTCAAGAACGAAGGCCGTGATACCAGCGCGCGGTTTCTGCCAAGCCCTGTTGCAAGCTGTAAGGCGGCGTCCAGTTCAACTGTTGAGTTAGCTTGCTGCTATCCACCCGCAGCGAGCCGAACAGCCTATCCACCTGAGCAGTCTTGCCTAGCAGCCTTGCGAGGCCATGCAATATCGCTGGCGGAAAATAGAAAGAGCGATCCTGACGTTTCAGCGCGCGAGCGATCTCACGCGCTAACTCAGCCGTCGAGACCGCCGCCCCATCGCTGACCAGATAAGTTTGCCCGGCGGCATCGGGATGGGTCGCACACGCGATCAGCGCGTCCACCAGATTGCCCACATACACCAAG
>JABEVG010000024.1 GCA_013044075.1 Gallionella sp. | reverse complement strand
CGCCCTCAATTTTTTGGTAGAAGGTAGTTTGTTCATGACAACAGTACGTGTAAAAGAGAATGAGCCGTTTGAAGTCGCAATGCGTCGTTTCAAGCGTTCCGTGGAAAAGACTGGTCTGTTGACCGATCTGCGCGCACGTGAGTTTTACGAGAAGCCAACTGCCGAGCGCAAGCGCAAGCTGGCTGCTGCCGTGAAGCGTCATTACAAGCGCATCATGGGCCAGACTCTGCCTCCCAAGCTGTACTAAGATCGTTCACCTACTCATCACCGGCGCGTGTGGTGATGCAGCTATGACGCTTAAGCAACAGATCACAGATGATATGAAAGCCGCCATGCGCGCCAAGGAAACGGCGCGTCTGGGGGCTGTACGTCTTTTGCTGGCGGCGATGAAACAGCGCGAGGTGGACGAACGTATCGAACTGTCGGATACGGACGTGATTGCCATCATCGAGAAGATGAACAAACAGCGGCGCGATTCCATCGCTCAATATGAAGCAGCGGGCCGTCAAGACCTGGCTGATGTGGAAAAATTCGAGATGAGTGTGCTGGCGACCTATATGCCTCAACAGCTTTCTGAAACGGAGATCGCCAATGCAGTGGCTGAAGCGATTGTCGCGACGGGAGCCGCTGGCCAGCAGGATATGGGCAAGGTAATGGGTGTCGTCAAACCCCGGTTGGCCGGTCGCGCCGACATGGGCAAGGTCTCAGCTTTAATCAAAGCCCGGCTTTCTAAGTAGCTCCGGATTGTAGTCTTTACATAACCGTACCCACGGCTGAATTTGCCGAGTGTGAAGAAAGGGCGGGTTGGTTTGATTCCAAAAAGTTTCATTCAGGATCTGCTTAATCGTCTCGATATCGTCGATGTGATTGAACGCTATGTCCCGCTAAAAAAAGCCGGCGCGAATTACGCCGCCTGCTGCCCGTTCCACAACGAAAAATCCCCCTCCTTTACGGTCAGTCAAAGCAAGCAGTTCTACCATTGCTTCGGCTGTGGCGCGCACGGAACAGCCATCGGTTTTGTCATGGAATACGCGGGTCTTGGCTATGTCGATGCGATAGAAGAATTGGCGCGCAACATCGGATTGGAAGTGCCGCACGAGCGGAATACCGGCGGTGAAGTGCCGCATAAAATTGCACCGGATCTTTATGAGGTGATGCAAGTCGCCACGCGTTATTACCGCGAGCAGCTCAAGGGATCGGCACGTGCGATTGCCTATCTCAAGCAGCGCGGATTGAGTGGCGAGATTGCCGCAAAATTTGGCATCGGCTATTCGCCGGATGGCTGGCAAAATCTTGCGGCTGCGTTTCCCAATTACCAGGATGCGACATTGACGCAGACTGGATTGGTCATCAGCAACGATGACGAAAAGCGTTACGATCGGTTTCGTGATCGCATCATGTTTCCTATCATCAACGTTCGCGGTCAATGCATCGGTTTCGGTGGCCGGGTGCTGGACAAAGGCGAGCCTAAATATCTGAATTCGCCCGAGACGGCTTTGTTTGAAAAAGGCCATGAGTTGTACGGTCTATTTCAAGCGCAGAAATCGATACGCAATCTGCAGCGTGTGCTGGTCGTCGAAGGTTATATGGATGTGGTGGCATTGGCGCAACATGGCGTGGAATATGCGGTGGCGACACTGGGTACGGCGACGACTCCTTACCATGTACAAAAATTATTGCGGCTCGCCGAACACATCATCTTCAGTTTTGATGGTGACAAAGCCGGGCAAAAAGCGGCGTGGCGCGCACTCGAGAACGCGCTGCCATATTTGCAAGATGGCAAGCGCATCAGCTTCTTATTCTTACCCGTCGAACATGATCCAGACAGTTTCATCAGAGAGTTCGGGCGTGACGCTTTCGAGCAGCGCGTGGATGAAGCGATGCCGCTGTCGACATATTTGTTGCGCGAGGTCGGCACCGATTTGGATCTGCGCACACAAGAGGGGCGCAATCAATTGCTGCAACAGGCCAAGCCATTGCTGACCGCCATTACCGCACCCGCGACCGCTTTGTTGTTGCGCAAAGAGGTTGCGGCGTTGTCCGGTGTGAGTCAAGCAGAATTGGAAGCTTTGTATCAGGTGAATCCGGTGGCACGCGCGCCACGTCCGTCCATGCAGAAAGCCGGTCGTGCGCCGAGTGCTTCGGCGCAACAGCGCATGCTGCAATGCCTGTTGGCTAAACCCGAATTGGCCAGAGATATCCCTGATATTTGGCAAGCCGAAGGAAACGAAGCAGAAGCCGTGGCTGCATTATTGGCCGTATTGCGTGAAGCGGATTTTGTCGTCAGCAGCGCGGTGTTGACACAGCAATTTCAGGGTACACCACACGAAAAAATCTTCACTATTGCCCAAACTGAAATGCTGCAATGGGGTGAATCATTCGATGTGGAGGGTGAGTTCGCGGGCCTGTTGAGCAAATTGGAGGACACCTCGCGTACGCAAAAATTTCAGGCTTTGCAAGCACGATTGGCCCAAGTCGGCTGGACGAACCTGAGCGAACCCGAACGCACGCAGTATATGCAAGTGATCCGGCCAGCCAGTAAACCAAGTCTGTTGGACTAGCCATACCTTAACTATCGGGGAGATCGCATTGCTGCAAGACGAGGAAGTCTAGGAAAACTCCACCAAATTCAAGTATAATCCGCCGCTTTTCCGCGCCAAACACGCACAGGAATCAAATATGGCAACGCCTAAAGATAAGAAGAAACAAGACAAAAAGCCGCTCATCGCAATTGCGGAAGCCATAGTGGATCCGCAGCTGGATCTCGAGGCACGCCGCACACGGCTCAAAGCCCTGATCGTTTTGGGCAAAGAGCGCGGCTATCTGACCTACGCCGAAATCAACGACCATTTGCCGGATATGCTCGAAGTGGAGCAGATCGAAGGCGTGGCCAGCATGATCAATGACATGGGGATTAAGGTGTGCGATGTCGCGCCCGATGCGGAAGCCATGATCATGACCGATGCCGCTCCGGCGGTGGCTGATGATGATGCGGCGGAAGAAGCCGAAGCGGCACTCACCACGGTCGATTCCGAATTTGGCCGTACCACCGATCCGGTGCGGATGTACATGCGCGAAATGGGCACGGTGGATCTGCTTACTCGCGAAAAAGAAATCGAGATCGCCAAGCGTATCGAAGAAGGCCTGAAGCACATGATTCAGGCGATTTCCGCGTGTCCCGCGACCATCGCGGAAATTTTGGCACTGGCGAGCAAGATCGAAAAAGACGAGTTCAAGGTCGATGACCTGATCGACGGATTTGTCGATCTCGAGGCCGAAGCGGCGGCTGCCTCGATGGCCGCCGCAAGCGAGCAAGAGGCCGCGGAAGCAGAGAACGGCGAAACCGAAGCAGAAGAGGAAGAAGACGAGGCGGCTTCGGCTGCTGCGGTGGCCGCGAATCTGGCGCAACTCAAAGCCGATGCTCTGGAACGTTTTGCGGTAATCGCCGATTTGTTTACCAAGATGGGCAAGTCGTACGAAAAATACGGTTACCGCAGCAAGCAGTACGACAAATACCAGTCCGGCATTTCCGAAATGCTGATGAATTTCCGCTTCTCGGCAAAACAGGTGGATGCCTTGTGCGACACCATGCGCGGCTTGGTTGAGGAAGTTCGCCGTTCGGAGCGCGCCATTCAAGAGTTGTGCGTAAACAAAGCCAAAATGCCGCGTCCGCACTTCATCAAAGTTTTTCCCGGGAATGAGGATAATTTACAGTGGGTCAAACAAGAGTTGTTGGCAAAAAAACCTTACGGTGAGACGCTGGCGCGCTTTGAGTATGCGATCGTCGAGCAGCAGCAACACCTGATCGACCTGCAGCGTCGCGTTGGTATCCCCATCCGGGATCTGAAAGAGATCAACAAGCAGATGACCAACGGCGAAGCCAAAGCACGCCGCGCCAAGCGCGACATGATCGAGGCCAACTTGCGCCTGGTGATTTCCATTGCGAAAAAATACACCAACCGGGGTTTGCAATTTTTGGATCTGATTCAGGAAGGAAACATCGGCCTGATGAAAGCCGTGGATAAGTTTGAATACCGTCGCGGTTACAAGTTCTCGACCTATGCGACCTGGTGGATACGCCAGGCGATTACGCGTTCCATCGCGGATCAGGCACGCACCATTCGTATTCCGGTGCACATGATCGAGACCATCAACAAAATGAATCGTATCTCGCGCCAGATTTTGCAAGAGACCGGCTTGGAGCCGGATGCGGCAACCCTGGCGATCAAGATGGAAATGACCGAAGACAAGATCCACAAAATCTTGAAGATCGCCAAAGAACCGATTTCCATGGAAACCCCAGTG
>JABEVG010000023.1 GCA_013044075.1 Gallionella sp. | reverse complement strand
GCCGGGGTTCATCATCGGCGCGGTCACCATGAAGATCACCAGCAACACCAGCATCACGTCGATGTACGGCACGACGTTGATCTCATTCATCAGGCGGTTTTTGGAGCGGCGATTAGTTCGCATTAGAACCAGCTCCTAGGGTTGACGCTGAAGCACGTTGGAAAACTCTTCGCTGAAACTCTCGAAGCGCGTCGCCAGCCTGTCGATGTCATGCGCGTAGCGGTTGTATGCCACCACCGCCGGGATCGCGGCGAACAGACCCATCGCGGTTGCCACCAGTGCCTCGGCGATGCCGGGGGCGACATGCGCGAGTGTGGCCTGCCCCACGTTCGCCAGACCACGGAACGCATTCATGATGCCCCACACCGTGCCGAACAGCCCCACGTAAGGGCTGACCGAACCGACCGAGGCGAGAAACGCCAGATGCGCTTCCAGCCTGTCCATCTCGCGCTGATATGTGGCGCGCATGGCGCGGCGCGTGCCGTCCATCACCGCGCTCATGTCCATCGCATGTTGTTTCTTGAGTTTGACGAATTCGACGAAACCGGCGGCGAAGATGCGTTCCAGCGCACCGACATCATCACGTCCATTGGCGATGGAGAACTTATACAGCTCGTTCAAATTGGGATTACGCCAGAACTCCTCTTCGAACTCACGCGTCAATCTGGCCTCGCGGCGGATACTGAACATCTTCATGAAAATGTACCACCACGACAGTATGGACACAGACAACAACAGCAACATGACCAGTTGCACCAGCACGCTGGCGTGGGCGATTAAATGTATAAACGATAAATCTTGTACCACTTCCATTGCATCCCTTTCGTTCTATTCAGCAACACATAAATTTAACCGTTCGCCCTGAGCTTGTCGAAGGGTCGAAAAGAGAATCGCCGTAAATAATTCATGCTTCGACAAGCTCAGCACGAACGGTAGTGTGCTGAGCTATTAGTTTTTCAATTTTTCGCGCAACACTTCCGGCACGCTCACCGGCTTGAAGCTCGCCAGAGACACGCACACCAGATGCACTTCGCCTTCGGTGAGCAACGTCTCGCCGCGTTTCACCGTCTGAACCAGTTTGACACTGCTGCGCCCGATGTCATGCACCTGCGCGCTGACTTCCAGCAGGTCATCCAGCAGGGCTGGCATGAGGTAATCGATCTTCATCGAACGCACCACGAACACCACGCCGAATTCCTTCATCAACGCGCCGTTGCTGAAGCCGCACACCTCCCGCAGCCACTCGGTGCGCGCGCGCTCCATGAAGTTCACGTAACTGCCGTGATACACCACCCCGCCCGCGTCGGTGTCCTGAAAATACACGCGTACCGGCAGCGAAAAGAACAGGTGCTTATTCATCGAGCAAGTCTCCGTTCACCGGCATACTCACCACCTGCAAACCAAAATGTTGATAGGCGTGCGCGGTCGCCATGCGCCCGCGCGGCGTGCGTTGCAGATAGCCCTGCTGGATCAGATACGGCTCCAGCACATCTTCGATGGTGTCGCGTTCCTCACCGATTGCGGCAGCAAGATTGTCCACTCCCACCGGTCCCCCGAGAAATTTTTCGATGACGGTGAGCAACAGTTTCCTGTCCATCAGATCGAGTCCTTGGGAGTCAACATCCAGCATGATCAGCGCGGCATCCGCGACCTCACGCGTGGCATGCCCATCGGCCCGGACATCGGCGTAGTCGCGCACCCGGCGCAGCAGGCGGTTGGCGATACGCGGCGTGCCTCGCGCGCGCCTGGCGATCTCCAGCGCGCCATCGGGGGAGATCGGCATCTCCAGCAAGCCGGAGGAGCGGGTGACGATGCGCTGCAACTCTTCCGGCGTATAAAACTCCAGGCGTGCCACGATGCCGAAGCGGTCGCGCAGGGGGTTGGTCAACATGCCCGCGCGCGTGGTCGCGCCCACCAGCGTGAAGGGGGGCAGATCGAGTTTCACCGAACGCGCCGCCGGCCCTTCGCCTATCATAATGTCGATCTGATAATCTTCCAGCGCGGGATACAAGATCTCTTCAACGACTGGCGAGAGCCGATGGATTTCATCGATGAACAACACATCGTTCGGTTCCAGATTGGTCAGCAGTGCCGCAAGATCGCCCGCACGCTCCAGCACCGGGCCGGAGGTGTGGCGCAGATTCACCCCCATCTCGCGCGCGATGATCTGGGCCAGCGTCGTCTTACCCAGCCCCGGCGGGCCGAACAACAGCACATGATCGAGCGGCTCTTTGCGCTGCTTCGCCGCCTGGATGAATATCTCCAACTGCCCGCGTATCTTCTCCTGTCCGACATATTCGTCGAGCTGCTTGGGCCGCAACGCGCGCTCCAGTGCCTCCTCCTGCTTGGATGCGACAGCGGGCGTAGTCAAACGCGGTTCAGTGGTGAGATTGTCGCTGTGTATCATGATTTGGATAGAAGCTTGAGTGCTTGGCGGATACCGTCCGACACGTTCGCCTCATTGGGTAATTGTTTGGCCGCCCAGCTGGCTTCCTTTTCGTTATATCCCAAAGCCTGCAAAGCGTTAACGACATCATCGTTACAAGATGTAAACGGCGCGCCGGATGCGCCAACAACAGAGGTCGAAACGAACTTGCCTTGCAGTTCCAGCAACAAACGCTCAGCGGTCTTCTTGCCCACGCCGGGTATCTTGGTCAATCGTGCGGCATCCTTGTGCACGACGGCGGCAGCCAGATCATTGAGGCTCAGACCGGACAACACCGACAAGGCCAGCTTGGGTCCGACCCCGCTGATCTTGAGCAACTGGCGGAACGCGACACGCTCCTCAACCGTCAAGAATCCGTACAACAATTGCGCGTCTTCGCGCACCACAAACTGCGTGTGCAGCACGACTTTTTCGTGCAACGCGGGCAGGTTGTAGAAGGTGCTCATCGGCACGTCTATCTCATAGCCCACACCCTGCACGTCCAGCAGAATCTGCGGCGGGGTTTTTTCCAGCAATGTTCCGCTCAGTCTGCCTATCATTAAATCAATCTCCCGCCTTTAACTCGAAAACCCTTGGTTGCCAGCGCGCCCAATCCCAAGCCGCCGTGCGCGTGGCAGATGGCGCATGCCAGCGCGTCGGCCGCATCGGGGCTGGGTGTGCCGGACAATTTCAACAAGCGTTGCACCATCGCCTGCACTTGTTCTTTATCGGCATGACCGTTGCCGACCACCGCTTGTTTCACTTGCAGCGCGGTATATTCACCCACCGGCAGATCCGCCAGCACCGCCGCACAGATCGCCGCGCCGCGCGCCTGGCCCAGCAACAACGTCGATTGCGGGTTGACGTTGACGAACACTTTTTCCACCGCGACCTGCTGCGGCTGATATTGCGCGATGACCTCGGTGAGTGAATTCAGAATGCTTTTCAGTCGCTCCGGCAATTCGCCCACCGGCGTCTTGATGCAACCGCTGCCAACGTAATGCAGCTGCTGACCGACTTTATCTATTACGCCAAAACCCGTCACTCTGAGACCCGGATCAATGCCCAATATCCTTATCGTCATGATCCGCACCTCGAGTTGAAATGCTGGTGACGGGTTTCAGTGAAGACTAACTTGCGCATGCAAGTTATGTCGGAGCTAAAACCCGTCACTCGCAAACCCGGATCGATACCTAGAATGCGGATCGGGGATACGGGATTCGGGATACAGGAGTTTGTGGAAGGCATAGGGCGCGGCGTGCTTTACCCCTGAACCCTGAATCCTGAATCACGCATCCTATTACTCATCCCCGAACACCGCCGTCGTGTACACCTCTTGCACATCGTCCAGGTCTTCCAGCGCGTCGAGCAGCTTTTGCATTTTCACCGCATCGTCGCCGGTGAACAGCACTTCGGCATCGGGTTTCATGATGACTTCGGCGAATTCGGGTTTGTAGCCCGCCGCTTCCAACGCCTGCTTCACGTTGACGAAATCATGCGGACTGGTGATGACTTCGATGCTGCCATCCTCGTCGTTGACAATGTCTTCCGCGCCCGCATCCAGTGCCACTTCCATCAAGCCGTTCTCATCCGTGCCGGGGGCGAAAATCATCTGCCCGCAATGTTTGAACATGAACGCGACCGAGCCATCGGTACCGAGGTTGCCGCCGTGCTTGCTGAAGGCGTGACGCACATCGCCCACGGTGCGGGTCTTGTTGTCGGTCATGCAATCCACCATCACCGCCGCGCCGTTGATGCCGTAGCCTTCGTAGCGCAACTCCTGATAATCCACGCCGTCCAGTTCGCCCGCGCCGCGCTTGATGGCGCGCTCGACGTTGTCCTTGGGCATGTTGTTGGCATAGGCCTTGTCCATCGCCAAACGCAGGCGCGGATTACCCGACGGGTCGCTGCCGCCCATGCGCGCCGCGACGGTGATCTCCTTGATCAGGCGCGTGAATATCTTGCCGCGTTTCGCGTCCTGTTTACCCTTGCGATGTTGGATGTTTGCCCACTTGCTATGCCCGGCCATGCCTACCTCCGAAAAAAGTGGCGCGATGGTATCATTTCCGCCCTGTTAACCCAACACGCGATCACCATGACCGAAGCCATTCTGCTTGCCAAGAACGACGCACAAGAGCTATTCCTGTTACCGCAGATGGCGAACCGCCACGGTCTGATCACGGGTGCGACCGGCACCGGCAAGACTGTGACGTTGCAGACTTTGGCGGAATCGTTCAGCCGCATCGGCGTGCCGGTATTCATGTCCGACATCAAAGGCGACCTGTCCGGCTTGGCCAAGGCGGGTGGCGGTAACGCCAAGGTGGCCGCTCGCGTGGCACAACTCAAGCTTGATGACTATGCCTATCGCGCCTATCCGGTGACCTTCTGGGACGTGTTCGGCGAGATGGGTCATCCGCTGCGCGCCACCATCTCCGACATGGGGCCGCTGATGCTGGGCCGCATGCTGAACCTGAACGAAGTGCAGCAAGGCGTGCTGGCCCTGGTGTTCAAGATCGCCGACGATTGCGGGCTGCTGTTGCTCGACCTGAAGGACTTGCGCGCCATGGTGCAGAGCGTGGGCGACAACGCCGCCGACTTCACCACCGAATACGGCAACATCTCCACCGCCAGCATAGGCGCGATCCAGCGCGGTCTGCTGCAGATCGAGATGCAGGGCGGCGAGAAGCTGTTCGGCGAACCCATGCTCAATATCGAGGACCTGATGCAGACCGACAGCAACGGCGACGGCATGATCAACATCCTCGCCGCCGACCGGCTGATGACCTCGCCCAAGGTCTATTCGACCATGCTGCTGTGGTTGCTCGCCGAGTTGTACGAAAACCTGCCGGAAGCGGGCGATCTGGACAAACCCAGGCTGGTGTTCTTCTTCGACGAGGCGCATCTGCTGTTCAACGACGCACCCGCCGTGTTGCTGGGCAAGATCGAACAAGTGGTGCGTCTGATACGATCCAAAGGCGTGGGCGTTTACTTCATCACGCAGAATCCGGCGGACGTACCCGAAAAAGTATTGGGCCAGCTCGGCAACCGTGTGCAGCACGCCTTGCGCGCCTTCTCGCCGCGCGACCAAAAAGCGGTGAAGGCCGCCGCCGAGACCATGCGCGACAATCCCGCGCTGGATGAAGCCACCATCATCACCGAGCTGGGCGTGGGCGAAGCACTGGTGTCCTGCCTGGACGAGAAAGGCACGCCCGGCATCGTCGAGCGCGCGCTCGTCGTGCCGCCGCAAGCGCAGATCGGCCCGATCACCGATGCGGAACGCAAGGCAGTCATGCAGCGTTCCTTGCTCGCCGGACACTACGAGAATGTCATCGACCGCGAATCCGCCTACGAGATCCTCAAGGGACGCACCACCGAACGGCAACATGCCCCGGCCACGCCAGCCGAACCCGCCGCGCCTTCCAGCGGTGGCGGCATCGGCGGCATGCTGGGTGGCCTCTTCGGCAACCACCCGCTGGGCAACGCATCGACGCGTGGCAGCACTCGACAAGGCATCGGCGAAGCCATGGTAAAAAGTGCCGCGCGCTCCATCGGCTCGGCGGTGGGACGTGAGATCATACGCGGCGTGATGGGTTCGCTGTTCGGCGGCAAACGCTAGTTGCACATTTGGTTTCTTTACGCGAGGCGGACGACATGAAAACCATATTGGTTGCAAATCCCAAGGGCGGCAGCGGCAAGTCCACGCTATCCGTCAATGTCGCCGGATTTCTGGCCCAACGCGGCGATCACGTCGCCATGCTGGACCTGGACAGGCAGCAATCCTCGGCCTTGTGGCTGGGGATGCGCGACATCCAGCTGCCGCTGATCGACCTGCTGGGCGACAAGAAACCGGATGACGGATACGACTGGCTGGTGATCGACTCCCCCGCCGGACTGCATGGCAAGAACCTCGCCCACGCGCTCAAACTCGCCGGCAAGATCATCGTCCCCATCGCGCCATCGCTGTTCGATCTGGATGCCAGCCGCACCTTCCTCGAAGAACTCGCCCGCGAAAAAGCGGTGCGCAAGAACCATTGCCACATCGGCATCATCGGCATGCGCATGAGTCCGCGAACCAAGGCGGCGCAAGCCCTGGAACACTTCCTCACCACGTTCGATCTGCCGATACTGGCCTATCTGCGCGAGACGCAGGTGTACGTGAACGCCGCGTTCGAGGGGAAATCCCTGTTCGACCTGCCCGCGCATCTGGCCGAACGCGAGTTGGAGCAATGGGGATTTTTGCAGGACTGGCTGGCACAGGAATAACCCCCCCTCACGTGCGGTAGACATTAGCACCGCACGCTGTCCACAAGCGGCGAGATTTGACCGGCATCAACACAATTGCTTACAAAATGAATTTTTATTCATGCGACTCGCCAACACCTGTCGTGCTTAAATCATCCTCGTCACATTGTGGTCGGTCGTTTCGGATTACCGCTTCACGGGAATGACCACCGCGCACAGGAGCAGATCATGAATATCAAAACAATCTTTTCAATACTCGCCGTTGCTGCCACTGCGCTCGTTTCGCTCTCCGCACACGCGCTGGCAGTGGATGAGACCCAGGTCAGTCAATCGGATAGTCAAGCGTATCAAGGTCCGGCTGCTTATCCGAAGCAATTGATACAGGCGGCGGAAGCCGGTGATGTGCAGGCACAGTGTGCGTTGGGCGAGATGTACGCCAACGGTCAGGGGATGACGCAAGATGACGCGCAAGCGGTGCTGTGGTATCGCAAGGCGGCAGATCAGGGTTATGCACCCGCGCAATACGTGTTGGGTCTTATGTACACCGTCGGCAAAGGGGTCGAACAGAATTATCCGCTAGCGATGCAGTGGTATCAGAAGGCGGCGGATCAGGGCAATGCGGCGGCGCAGTACAACCTGGGTGCCCTGTACGCCAACGGTCAAGGGGTGGCACAGGATGCCGCGCAGGCGGCCAGCTGGTATCGCAAGTCGGCAGATCAGGGTTATGCGGCGGCACAATCCAATTTGGGGATCATGTACGCCAAAGGTGTAGGTGTGGCAAAAGATGACACGCTGGCAATGCAATGGATCAGCAGAGCAGCGGATCAGTGGTATGCGGAAGCTCAGTACAACCTGGGGATCATGTACGCCAACGGCTTGGGCGGTGTGGCACAGGACTACGCCCAGGCAGAGCAGTGGTATCGCAAGGCAGCGGATCAGGGTTTCGCAGAGGCGCAGTCCAATCTGGGTGCCCTGTACGCCAACGGTCAAGGCGTCGCGCGGGACTACGCGCAAGCGTATCAGTGGATCAGCAGGGCTGCGAACCAAGGGTATGCCGAAGCACAATCCAACCTCGGTGCCATGTATGCGAAGGGTCAAGGGGTGGCACAGGATGACGATCAAGCGGCGCAGTGGTATCGCAAAGCGGCCGACCAGGGATTTGCGGCCGCGCAAGCCAACCTGGGTGCCATGTACGCCAACGGTCAGGGCGTGGAGCGGGATGATGCGCAGGCAGTGTTGTGGTATCGCAAAGCGGCAGACCAAGGTTACGCGACCGCGCAGGCCAACCTGGGGCTCATGTACATCAGGGGTCAAGGGGTGGAGCAGGATTACGACCAGGCGGACATCTGGCTCAGCAAGGCAGCAGACCAGGGTAATGCGGCAGCACAGGACAACTTGGGGATCATGTATGCCAACGGTCAGGGTGTGGCGCAGGATAACGTCATAGCCTACGCACTCTTCAATCTATCCGCGACCACGGATACGTCCGACAACAATACCGCCATCGCCAACAGAGACCTGTTGGTCGCTAAAATGTCAGCGTCCCAGATGGATGCCGCTCAAGTGCTGACACGACAGATCAGCTCAAAACCCGTTTCTATCACCATCGCCGAGTATTTGGAGTTCACCCGGTGATACCCGGCCGACGAGCCGTGTGAACTGCTGTCAGACTGTGCGTTCTGCATGGCAGCTGCCATGCAGTTTCTCAATTTAAAATCCAAGGAACTGAACCATGAAAAAAATCGCAATCGTTGCACTCCTGTCAGCTTGTGTCGCCACACCGGCTTGGGCGGTAGATAACACCGGAAAATTCTACGGTGCCATCGATTTGGGCTACACGGCGTTGAACAATAGCTCCGCGATCAATGGCTCTACCTGGGGCCCGACGCCTGGCACTGTCCGGCTGGCGGGAGGTTACAACTTCAGCGAAAACTGGGCTGTGGAAGTCGGTTATGCCCAATCAGCGAAATCGACATACAACAGCACGGTTCTGGGGATTGGTAACGGTGCGGAAGTTGGTCAGAACTCTTCGCTACAAGTGGCTGCCGTCGGAATACTTCCGGTCAGTGAGGCGTTTTCTCTATTTGCGAAACTGGGGCTAGCGAATAACCGAACCGACTACACGATGACGTCGAACTACGGTGCCAGTGTCGCCGGGGTCGGATCAAGTACCAGCCTCCTGACCGGCATCGGTGTGCAGTACAACATCAACCGCAAGTTCGCGCTCCGGGTACAAAGTGAAAGCTTCGGTCACAACCAAATCGGTCCCGGTTCGGGCGTGAGAATCAGCACTTCCATGACATCGATTGGCGGGGTATACACCTTCTGAGGCTGACCGCGCAGTGCAACACGCAGGCGATTTTTCTCGATAGTGTCGCAAGCCAGCGTTTGTCAGGTACGCTTAGCCCGTCAGTTTTTGGGTAATATCCTGAACATACTGCATTGAGCAACTTATACACCGTCCTGCCACCACACAATGTTTGCTGATCAAACCCTATCCTCTTGTCTCGTCTCGGCGCGGATGCTGGCGGCGGTCATGGTCGCCGCACTGATGACGGCATGCGGTGGCGGTGGCGGTGGCGGCGGCGGTG
>JABEVG010000022.1 GCA_013044075.1 Gallionella sp. | reverse complement strand
GAAGAAATAATTGAGGCGGATATGTTGAACAAAAAAGAAGCGCGTCAGCGCAGAGCACGCAAAACCCGTGCACGCATTGCTGAAAAGAAAACCATACGTTTGGCAATCAGCAGAACCAATTTGCATATTTACGCGCAAATCATTTCTGCTTGCGGTAGCAAGGTCTTGGCGAGTGCTTCGAGTGTTGAAGCGGATGTGCGTAAAGATCTGGCGAACGGTGGGAATTCTGCTGCTGCAGCTGTCGTTGGTAAGCGTATCGCTGAAAAAGCAAAAGTTGCGGGGATTTCTCAAGTGGCTTTTGACCGTTCCGGTAATCGTTATCATGGTCGCATCAAAGCGTTGGCTGATGCCGCGCGCGAACATGGCTTGCAGTTCTAATTGGAGTTGAATAATGGCTAAGCCGCAAGGAAAGAATCAGCAACAGGAAGAGCGCGACGACGGCATGATCGAAAAAATGATCTCCGTGAATCGCGTCACCAAGGTTGTTAAGGGTGGTCGCATCATGGGTTTCGCCGCATTGACCGTGGTTGGTGATGGTGATGGTCGCATTGCGATGGGCAAGGGAAAATCCAAAGAAGTACCGGTTGCCGTGCAAAAAGCGATGGAAGAGGCGCGTCGTAATCTGGTCAAAATCAACCTGAGAAACGGCACATTGCATCACACCGTGATTGGTAAGCATGGCGCGGCTAAAGTGCTGATGCAGCCGGCTTCAGAAGGTACCGGGATTATCGCCGGTGGCGCGATGCGTGCGGTGTTCGAGGCGGTCGGTGTGAAGGATGTGTTGGCCAAGTGTATCGGTTCCAGCAACCCGTACAACGTGGTTCGCGCGACACTGAACGGCTTGAAGGCTCTGAATGCGCCATCTGAAATTGCTGCTAAACGCGGCAAGCAACTTGATGAGATCTTGGGGTAAGAAATGACACAAGCCAAAACAATCAAAGTCACCCAGATCAAAAGTCTGATCGGAACCAAGCAGTCTCACCGCGATACCATGCGCGGTCTGGGTCTGCGTCGCATCAACCATACCGTGCAACTGGAAGATACTCCTTGCGTGCGCGGCATGATCAACAAAGTGTTTTACTTGGTTAAGTGTGAGGCGTAACAGATGAATCTCAATAATATTCAACCTGCACAAGGTGCAAAGCACGCCAAGCGTCGCGTTGGTCGCGGTATCGGTTCCGGTTTGGGCAAGACCTGCGGTCGCGGCCATAAAGGTCAGAAGTCACGTGCTGGTGGGTTCCATAAAGTGGGTTTCGAAGGCGGTCAGATGCCTTTGCAACGGCGTTTACCCAAGCGTGGTTTCGTCTCGCTGACACGTAACGACACCGCTCAAGTGCGTTTGTCCGATTTGCAGAAGTTGCCGGTCGATACCATCGATCTGTTGGCACTCAAGCAAGCCGGTGTGGTTCATGCGAATGCGTTGTCTGCAAAAGTGATTCTTTGCGGTGAGATTACTCGTGCGGTCAAATTGCAGGGTTTGTTGCTGACTAAGGGTGCGCTTGCGGCGGTTCAAGCTGCCGGCGGTAGCCTTGCTGAGTAAGGCTGCAACGTGAGTGCTATCGGTAAGGCAGCAAATAAAAGCAAGTACGGCGATCTGAGCAAGCGTCTTTGGTTCTTGCTGGGCGCGCTGGTGGTGTATCGCATCGGAGCGCATATCCCGGTGCCGGGCATCGACCCGATTGTTCTGGCCGATCTGTTCAAGTCGCAGAAGAATGGCATCCTGGGCATGTTCAACATGTTCTCCGGTGGCGCGTTATCCCGGTTTACGATATTCGCGTTGGGTATCATGCCTTACATCTCGGCATCGATCATCATGCAATTGGCTGCGATTGCCGTTCCTCATTTGGAGCAGATCAAAAAGGAAGGCGAAGCAGGTCGTCGCAAGATCACCCAGTACACCCGTTATGGAACGTTGGGGTTGGCATTGTTTCAGGCTTTTGGAATTTCGGTGGCGTTACAAGCGCAACCGGGATTAGTACCCAATCCCGGTTCGATGTTTCAGCTGACCACAGTCATTACCTTGGTCACGGGAACGATGTTTTTGATGTGGTTGGGCGAACAGATTACAGAACGCGGATTGGGTAACGGAATTTCGTTGATCATCTTCGCGGGTATTGCAGCCGGTTTGCCCAATGCGATATTCAGCACATTGGAGTTGGCCAGGACTGGCGCGTTTTCGATACCTTTGGTGTTGTTGCTGATGGTTGTTGCTTTTGGTGTCACCGCTCTGGTCGTGTTTGTCGAGCGCGGGCAACGCAAGATATTGGTGAATTACGCCAAGCGTCAGGTGGGTAACAAGATTTACGGCGGACAGAGTTCGCATCTGCCTTTGAAGTTAAATATGGCGGGTGTGATTCCCCCTATCTTTGCTTCCAGCATCATCCTGTTTCCTGCCACCATCGCCGGTTGGTTCGGGGCCGGTCACGGGATGAGCTGGTTGAAAGACATCAGCGAAAAGCTGTCGCCGGGCCAACCCATTTATGTGCTGGTCTATGCGGGTGCTATTTTGTTCTTTTGTTTCTTTTACACGGCATTGGTGTTTAGCCCGAAAGAAACAGCAGACAACCTGAAGAAGAGCGGGGCGTTCTTGCCTGGTATCCGCCCGGGGGAACAGACCGCGCGTTATGTTGAAAAAATCATGTTGCGGTTGACCTTGGTGGGTGCGATATACATTGCTTTGGTTTGTTTGCTTCCAGAGTTTTTGGTGGTGAAATGGAATGTTCCGTTTTATTTTGGTGGTACGTCACTGTTGATTCTGGTGGTGGTCACCATGGACTTCATGGCACAGGTTCAGTCCTACTTGATGACGCATCAATATGAGAATCTGTTAAAAAAGGCGAATTTTAAAGCCGGGATTACACGCTAATGTCCAAAGAAGATGTGATTCAAATGCAGGGCGAGATCGAGGAAGCGTTGCCAAATGCGACGTTCCGGATCAAGTTGGAAAACGGTCATGTGGTATTGGGACATATCTCCGGCAAGATGCGTATGCACTACATCAGGATTTTGCCGGGTGACAAAGTAACGGTTGAGTTGACACCATATGATTTGAGCAGAGCGCGTATCGTGTTTCGTGCCAAATAGTTAAGCGAGTAAGGGGAAGAAAATGAGAGTTCAAGCATCAGTAAAAAAAATCTGCCGTAACTGCAAGATTGTTATTCGTAAGCGTGTCGTTCGTGTAATTTGCACAGAGCCTCGCCATAAGCAACGTCAAGGCTGATTGAGTAAATCCGGCTTTGGATGTTATAATTTCCGTTTTTCAAATATAGGGTAGCTGCATGGCACGTATTGCAGGGGTGAATATCCCCAACCATCAACACGCTGTAATTGCTTTAACCGCAATCTACGGTATCGGACGCACTCGCTCACAGCACATTTGTGTTGCGGCTGGTGTGAAGACCACCACCAAGATGAAAGACTTGACCGACGCAGAAGTTGAAAAACTGCGCGATGAAGTTGCCAAGTTCACTGTTGAAGGTGACTTGCGTCGTGAAACCACCATGAACATCAAGCGATTGATGGACTTGGGTTGTTATCGCGGTCAACGCCATCGTCGTGGTTTGCCATGCCGTGGCCAGCGCACCCGCACCAATGCACGTACTCGTAAAGGTCCGCGCAAGGCGATCGCCGGTGCTAAGAAGTAATTCGCTATAACGCTCTAGAGGAATAGATATGGCTAAGCCAAGCACGAAAGTGCGCAAAAAAGTTAAAAAGAATGTTGCTGAAGGTATCGCACACGTTCACGCATCTTTTAACAACACCATCGTCACCATCACCGACCGTCAGGGGAATACACTGGCTTGGTCCACAAGTGGTGCGCAGGGTTTTAAGGGTTCTCGCAAGAGTACGCCTTTCGCTGCCCAGGTCGCTGCCGAAGTGGTGGGTAAGTCCGCTGTCGAGTGCGGTGTTAAAAATCTTGAAGTGCGCATCAAGGGACCGGGCCCAGGCCGTGAGTCCGCAGTGCGCGCATTGAACGCTGCTGGTTTTAAGATCACCAGCATTTCCGATATCACGCCGGTGCCGCATAACGGTTGCCGTCCGCCTAAAAAGCGTCGTATCTAATTTATTGGGAGTCAATCTTGGCTAGAAATCTTGATCCAAAATGCCGTCAGTGCCGCCGTGAAGGTGAGAAGCTGTTTCTGAAGGGCGAAAAGTGTTTTACCGATAAATGTTCGATCGAGCGTCGCGCTTACCCGCCCGGTCAACACGGACAAAAGAAGAATAACCGTCTGTCAGAGTACGGCACACAGTTGCGTGAAAAACAAAAAGTTCGCCGCATCTACGGCGTGCTGGAAAAGCAATTCCGTTTGACATATAAACAAGCGGCCACTCAGCGCGGTATCACCGGTGAGAGTCTGTTGCAGATCCTTGAGTCGCGTCTGGATAATGTGACTTACCGTATGGGTTTTGGTGCGTCCCGCTCCGAAGCGCGTCAAGTGGTGCGTCACAATTCGTTGTTGGTCAACGGCAAGCGTGTGAACATTCCTTCGTACCAAGTGCGTCCGGGTGATGTGGTTGAAGTGACCGAAAAGTCCAAGGCTCAATTGCGCATCAAGGCGGCTCTGGCTGCGGCAGAACAGCGCGGTTTCCCGGAATGGCTGGAAATGGACACCAAGGCTTTCAAGGGCATATTCAAAGCAAAGCCACAGCGTTCCGAATTGCCTGCAACCATCAACGAGCATCTCGTGGTTGAGTTGTATTCCAAGTAATCCACGCGGGGTAGCTTATGCTTAAGAACGAATTTTTGAAGCCGCGCATCATCGATGTGCAAAGAATTTCCGACACCCAGGCTAAAGTGGTGATGGAGCCCTTTGAACGCGGTTACGGCCACACATTGGGCAATGCATTGCGTCGCATCCTGTTGTCTTCCATGGCGGGTGCCGCACCCACCGAAGTGAAGATGGCGGGCGTGTTGCATGAATACGCAACAATTGACGGCGTGCAAGAAGACGTGGTCGACCTGTTGTTGAATTTGAAGGGTGTGGTGTTGCGTTTGCACAATACCAGGGAAGTTGTTCTGACCTTGAAAAAAGAAGGACAGGGCGTAGTCACTGCTGCTGACATCAGCGGCAACGCCGATGTTGAAGTCGTCAATCCCGATCACATCATCGCGCATTTGACCGCCGGTGGAAAATTGGACATGCAGATCAAGGTCGAACAAGGCCGTGGTTATGTGTCGGCGATTTCGCGTCAGGCACCGAATGAAACTCGCGCAGTGGGTCATATCGCGCTGGACGCTTCGTTCAGCCCGGTGAGCCGTGTGAGTTATGCGGTTGAAAGTGCACGTGTCGAGCAGCGTACCGACTTGGACAAGTTGGTGATGCATATCGAGACCAATGGCGCGATCGATCCGGAACAAGCGATCCGTAATGCGGCGCGTATCCTGGTCGATCAGTTCTCCGTGTTCGCCGCCTTGGAAGGCACTGAGCCTGTGGTAGAAAAAGTTCAAGCTCCCAAAGTTGATCCTATCCTGCTTCGCCCGGTTGATGATTTGGAGTTGACCCCGCGTTCCTCGAACTGCCTCAAAGCGCAAAGCATCCATTACATCGGCGATCTGATTCAGTACACCGAAAACGATCTGTTGCGCACACCCAATTTGGGCCGCAAATCGCTTAACGAAATCAAGCAGGTTCTTGCAGAGCACAATTTGTCGCTCGGCATGAAGCTGGAAAATTGGCCTGTCGCTGCGGTTTAAACACTGCGGGCAAGCAACTTAAGAAGTAAGAAAGGCAAATCATGCGTCACCGTTCAGGTTTAAGAAAACTCAACCGTACCAGCAGCCATCGTCTGGCTATGTTTCGCAACATGACCGTTTCCCTGTTGCGTCACGAGTTGATCAAAACAACTTTGCCTAAGGCCAAGGAGCTGCGCCGTGTCGCAGAACCTATCCTGACTCTTGGCAAGACTCCCAGTTTGGCTAATCGTCGTTTGGCATTTGCGCGTTTGCGTGATCGTGAAATGGTGACCAAGCTGTTCGATGAGCTGGGTCCACGCTACGCGACACGTAACGGCGGATATTTGCGCGTGCTTAAGTTTGGCTTCCGTCAGGGCGACAACGCACCGATGGCACTGATCGAATTGATGGACAGACCAGCGGATGCGACAGCCGTCGATGCCGAGTAAGTTGTAATGGTGCGTTAACAAACATGAAGCCGGGTTCTCCCGGCTTTTTGCATTTTCATGTCGTGTAAATATCTATCAACATTCCGCATCACGTTGTCGGATCCGATGTTTGAACATAAATTCGTGACCGGTCAATTTTACACGGCCTAATATTCAGCTAATTGTTATTCGTTATCGTTACGTGCATAACGCCCCGATCGAGATCCGGCTGGCGACTTTCTGCATTTGAAATAACGATGTTTCCCGTGTCTGGCAAATGAAAAAATATCCACTTATCATTTTCTCCGGTTTCGTTATCGGGGGGTGCACCGCTTACCATCCTTTACCGCTCGGTACACATTCGGATGCGTCCGGCGATGTGTCGCACATTGTTGTGCATGCGGCGGATATGCCGTTGCCTGAATTGTCCACGCACCGGTTTGACCCGAGTGACGGACTGGACATGACCGAGGTGGCGATGCTGGCCGTGGCGAATAATCCGCAACTTAAAATTGCCAGGGATGGTTTGGGTATCAGTCATGCGCAGGCTTTTGCAGCCGGCTTATTACCAGACCCGCAGTTGGGTATGACTAACGATTATCTCGCCGGTAATAGTTCCCTCGGGACCACCAGCGCGTTTAGTGTGAGCATTAGTTATGCGGTGAATACACTGCTGACACGGTCTTCCGCCAAGGCGGCGGGACAGGCTGCCGAGCGACAAACCGATCTCAATTTATTGTGGCAGGAGTGGCAAGTAGTCAGCCAGGCACGGGTGTTATTTGTGCGCAACGTGGCGCAGCAAAAGCTGATGAGCCTGTTACAGCAACAGCGCGGCATGCTTGCCGCGCGTTACGAAAACACCCGGCAAGCAATCGGATTGGGCGAGGTGACAGCCGATGCGGCTAATCTGGATTTGACGTTGCTACAAAATCTGGAAACGGCAATCAATTCATTGTCGCGTCAGATCAACACCAATCAGCATGACTTAAACGACCTTCTGGGTTTGACTCCCGACGCGCCATTGCAGCTGGTGGGCGATGCGGATATCGCACCGTTGGATGAGGCCAAAGTGGCGGCAGACATTGCGCAACTGGCGCAACGCAGACCGGACTTGCGGGCACTGGAATTCGGCTACGAAAGTCAGGAGCAACGCTTTCGCCAATCGGTACTGGCGCAATTTCCGGCACTCAACATTGGATTTAATCGTGCCAGAGATAACTTTGCGACCTACACACAGGGCATCGGTATCAGCATGAGCTTGCCTGTTTTTAATGGTAATCGCGGCAATGTTGCGATCGAGCAGGCCACGCGCCAGAAGTTGCACGACGAATATCAATTGCGCATCAATACGGCGGTCTCCGAGATCGCGCGCATCCTGCAGGATCAGCAGTTGCTGGAGCAGCAATTGCACAATGCGGAAGTCGGCGTGACCGCACTGGACTTGGCGGCAAACAATGCCCAGGCGGCTTTTGACTCCGGCAGCATCGACAGTCTGGCATACAACAATCTGCGTACTGCCAGTCTGGCGAAACAGGCCGAAGCCATTCTCATCAGGCAAAACCTATTGGAGCAGCGTGTCGCACTGCTAACCCTGCTGGGCGGTGAATTGCCGGAAATCGCACCGGCAGGAACAAAATAAAAAGGAATGAAGATGCCGATCAAAACACTATTCGCACTATTGGCCATCGGTCTGCTGTCCACTGCCGTTGCCGCGCCCGAAGCCAATGTCCCCAGTGTGTTGATTAAGTCCGAGCCATTGCGCAAACAGTCGTTGACGGAGACCCTGACGGCTTACGGCAGTGTGACACCTGCTACCGGTGCGACTGAAAACATCAGTTTCCCGCGTGCCGGGCAGATTACCCGCTTGTTGGTGGTGGCCGGGCAAATGGTCAAACGCGGTCAAGTCCTGCTTGAATTTTCCACCGACCCCAATGCGGCGGCACTCTACCACCAGGCCGAAACGACGGAGGTCTTCGCGCGCAGCGAACTCAAGCGCGTCGAAGATTTGGTTGCGCGCCAACTCGCCACGCAATCGCAATTGGCCGCTGCACGCAAGGCACTGCAAGATGCGCAGGCGAATCTTGCCGCGCAAAGAAATATCGGCGGAGGCATGGCAGCGCAACAGATCAAAGCTGCGTTTGACGGCGTGGTGTCGTTGCTCCCGGTGCAACAGGGTGATCGCGTGCTATCCGGTGCGCCGGTCTTGCAGTTGTCCAAAGGCGGCAAGCTGCGCGCCACGCTGGGTGTCGAGCCGGAAGACATCGCGTGCTTGCGCGTTGGCATGCCGACACGGATTTTTTCGGTGTTCGGCAACCAACCGGCGGTGGCGGCGCAAGTGTTGCAGATACATGGCGTGATTAACCCGCTCACGCGTTTGGTGGATGTGGATATTGAATTACAGGGTGCAGGCGGGTTGCTGCCCGGTATGCAGGTGCGCGGAACAATCGAACTGGATAGTAAGGAGTCCTGGGTTGTGCCGCGTTCCGCCGTGCTGCGCGACGCGCAAGGCGAGCTCTTGTTTCAAGTCCGCGATGGACATGCGCAACGGATACCGGTGACGGTGGCGATAGAAAGTGGCAGTCGCGTGGCGGTGAGCGGCACACTCGATAGTTCGCTCAAAGTGGTGGTGTCCGGCAACTATGAATTGCAGGATGGCATGCTGGTGCGCGAGAACCAACCATGAGCGCGTCCGATTGGATGCAGACGCATCGCCGTTCCATTCTGTTCTTTGTGTTGATGCTCGCCGTGGCAGGATTGTTCGCCGCGTTCAAATTGCCGGTGACGCTGTTCCCCAATGTTGATTTTCCGCGCGCCGTCGTCACCCTGGATGCCGGCGACCGGCCCGCCGAGCAGATGGAGATCCAGGTCACCATGCTGGCGGAAGAGGCGATACGGCGAGTGCCCGGCGTACAGAACGTGCGTTCGACCACCAGCCGGGGTTCGGCCGAAATGTCGGTCAATTTCGCCTGGGGCAGCGACATGCCGCTGGCGACCGCGCAGATCAGCCAGGCGGTCGCGCAGCTTCTGCCGCAATTGCCGGTAGGTACACAGATGTCGGTCAGGCGCATGGATCCCACCGTGTTCCCTATCCTCGCCTATAGCCTGACTTCGGATACCTTGTCGCTCACCCAACTGTACGACCTCGGACAATACCAATTGCGCCCGTTGTTATCCGGTGTCGAGGGCGTGGCGCGCATCCAGGTCATGGGCGGTGCGCAGGAAGAGTTTCAGGTCATGGTCGATCCGGCGCGCTTGCAGGCTTACGCGCTGGCGATGTCCGACGTGGCCAGAGCCTTGGCTGCCGCGAATGTGGTGACGGCAGTGGGACGACTGGAAGACCACTACAAACTTTATCTGGGCATTGCCGATACCCAGTTGAAGAATGTCGAAGACCTGCAACAGACCGTGCTCAGAAGTGGCACGAACGGTTTGGTTCGGCTGGAAGACGTGGCAGAAGTCAAGCGCAGCACCGTGCCGCAGTGGATGCGGGTGAATGCGGACGGACATGATGCGGTGCTGATCCAGGTGTACCAGCAACCCGGCAGTAACAGCGTGCAGATCGCCGACAGCATCAAGGCCAAGCTGGAAGCTTATCGCGCGCAGTTGCCTCCGGGTGTGAAGCTGGCCAACTGGTATGACCAAAGCCGACTGGTGGTGGACTCTGCCGCCAGTGTGCGGGATGCCATTCTGATCGGTGTGGGACTGGCGGCACTGGTATTGCTGGCCTTTTTGCGCAACCTCAAGATCATGCTGATCGCCATTGTCGTCGTGCCCACCGTGCTGGCGGCCACGGTGGTGTTGCTGGATGTATTCGGGATGAGTTTCAACATCATGACCTTGGGCGGCATGGCGGCAGCAGTGGGTTTGATTATCGATGACGCGATCGTGATGATCGAGCACATCGTGCGCCGCTTGCGCGGCTCCCCCCTTGAGCATCACGGACAGGTCATGGCAGCGGCACGGGAATTCCTGCGTCCGTTGACCGCATCATCCGCATCCACGGTGATCATCTTCGTTCCCTTGGCTTTTCTGGACGGGGTGACGGGCGCGTTCTTCCGCGCCTTGTCGTTGACGATGGCGGCTGGCTTGATCATTTCGTTTCTGGTGACTTGGCTGGCGGTGCCGATTCTTGCGGATCATCTGCTCAATGAAAAAGATGCCAACCAAAAAGAGGGGGGGCGTTTTAGCGAATGGCTGCACGTCAGATACGACGCGTTGATGCGCCGCCTGTTGGCGCGACCGTGGCTGACGCTGATCGGGGTCGTGCCGATGCTGGTGCTGGGCTGGATCGCCTTCCAGCAAGTCGGGTCGGGATTCATGCCTTCGATGGACGAAGGCGGCTTTACCTTGGATTACCGTTCCGCACCGGGCACGTCGCTGACTGAAACCGACCGGCTGCTGCGTCAGGTCGAAACGATTATTCGCGCCAACCCCAATGTGGATACGTATTCGCGGCGTACCGGCGCGCAGCTCGGCGGGGGATTGACCGAGGCCAATCAGGGCGATTTCTTTATTCGCCTCAAGCCCCAGCCGCGCGCCGATATCGAGGTGGTGATGGACGAAGTGCGCAATCAAGTCGCCCTCCAGGTGCCGGGGCTGGACATTGAAATGGCGCAGTTGATGGAAGACATGATCGGGGATCTGACCGCCGTGCCGCAGCCCATCGAGATCAAAATATTTTCAGACGACGTGTCGGTACTCAAATCGCTGGCGGAAAAAACGGCGGAAAGTCTCGCCAAGATCCATGGCGTGGTGGAAATCCGCAATGGTATCAACCCGTCCGGGGATGCCTTGAACATCGAAGTGGATCGCGTGAAAGCCTCGCTGGAGGGCGTTGATCCCGAAGCGGTCACGCGCATGGTGCAAGATGCGCTGGCCGGACAAGTCACCACGCAGATCCGTGTGGGCATCAAGATGGTCGGTGTGCGCGTGTGGTTGCCCGAAACACTGCGCGGCAGCGCAAACGATCTGGGGCTATTGCGCCTGCGCGCGCCGGATGGTCATTTCTTTCCGTTGAAACGCGTGGCGACACTCAGCGCGGTATCCGGGCAAGCGCAGATCAGCCGGGAGAATTTCAAGCGCATGGTGGCGGTGACGGCGCGCATCAGCGGGCGCGATATGGGTTCGGTGATACGCGATGTGAAACAGCTGATGGACGCGCCCAATCTATTGCCGCAGGGTGTTTACTACGAGCTCGGCGGGCTCTACAAACAGCAGCAGATCGCCTTCAAGGGCATGATGCTGGTATTCGCTGCCGCCGTCGCATTGGTGTTTCTGTTGTTGCTGTTTATTTACGAGCGATTCCAGGTCGCGCTGGCTATTTTGCTGATGCCGTTGTTGTCCTTGTCGGCGGTGTTTATGGGTTTGTGGGTGACTGGCATCGAGCTGAATATCTCGGCCATGATGGGCATGACGATGATCGTCGGCATCGTCACCGAGGTCGCGATATTTTTCTTTTCCGAGTACTTCAGCCTGCCGCCCGAACATGACCGAACCGAAGTATTGGTCTTGGCGGGGAAAAATCGGATGCGTCCCATCATCATGACCACCCTGGCCGCCATCCTGACTTTATTGCCACTGGCACTGGCGATCGGGCAGGGCTCCGCGATGCAGCAACCGCTGGCCGTTGCCATCATCGCCGGGCTGATGGTGCAGCTACCGCTGGTGCTGGTGGTGATGCCGGTGTTGTTCAGTGTGTTTGAAAGCAAACTGGCGTTCAAGAAAGTCTGATCCATCAACGCATTGCTCGACCGGCGGCTTGTTGAGCGCGCGCGGTTTATTTTAGCTCGCTAATCCAGCTCTAATTTTGGCAGCGTAGAGTTCTAGTCACGGTGAGCTGATGTGCTTGCCGGATCTCAATGAACTTTAAGAGGCTAACCAAAATGAAAACCAATATATTTTTCAATCACGCCCATAAACAAAACGTAATCGGACTGCTGGCTGCCACCATGCTGGCTTTTGCTGGCCAGGCATCTGCCTACACCGGACAGGAATTGGCCGGAGCAGCCAAAATCAGCTTGGAGCAGGCTCGGACGATCGCTCTCAAAGCCCATTCCGGAAAAATTATCGATGAGGAGTTGGAGCAGGAGAAAGGCGGCAGCGGCCTGCGCTACTCCTTTGACATCCGGCACGACAAGGTGACACAGGAAGTCGGGGTGGATGCCAAAACTGGCGAAGTGTTGGAAAACGCGCCGGAAGGAAAGAATCCTGACTAATGACGTGCCGATTTATTTGTCATCCCCGCGAAAGCGGGGCTCATTGCCTTCGTTATAACTGGATGCACGCCTGCGCGGGAAAGATGAAGCCGAATCAATCGGCACTTCCTTAACGGGGCAGCAGATAACCTTCGAGAGATATCCCAATGAATAAAGATTTCCCCGTGTTTTTTCAGGCGGTCAGATTGCCTGTCGTGGCACTGTGTTTGCTGTTTGGCCTGCAAGGTCTCGCAGGAGCGGCAGATGCCGGAGTCGGATCAAAAAAGCATGTGCCCGATACCTTGCCGCTCACGCTGGTGACCGATGAACCGCTGGGTGGACGGCCGACCCGCCTGGATTATGAAAGCTATGATTCGCAGCGACACCTGCTTTTCATCGCCCATCTGGGCGATAGTGCGCTGATCGTGTTCGACACCCAAAAACAACGGGTCGTGACGCGTATCCCCGGCATCGGCAAGGTGCATGGCGTCCTCGTCGTTCCAGAGCTGGGACGGGTCTACGCCTCGGCGACCGGGACGAACGAAATCGCGGTGATCGACGAAGACTCGCTCAAGGTGGTCACCCGTGTTCCCGCAGGTGTCTATCCTGATGGTATGGCCTATGCCCCGGAAGTTCGGCGGCTGTACGTTTCTGATGAGCACGGTGGTACGGATACGGTCATCGATGTGGATGCGAATCAAGTTGTAGCGACGATCCCGTTGGGTGGAGAAGTGGGCAATACGCAATACGACCCGGTATCGCGGCATATCTTCGTTAATGTCCAGACACGCGGACAGCTGGTGGAGATTGATCCGGTCACCAACACGGTGGTTGATCGTATTGACATTCCCGGTGCGCTGGAAAATCACGGTCTGCTGATCATGCCCGGGCAACGGCTGGCGTTCATCGCCTGCCAGGGTAACCACAAGCTGCAGGTTTTTAGTCTGGAGAGCCGCCGTGTCGTGGATACCTTCGATGTCGGTGCCGACCCTGACGTGCTGGCCGCCGATGAGCAACGTGGCTGGGTCTATGTTGCCAGTGAAGCGGGTGTCGTATCGCTCTTTGAAGTTCGGGGTAACACGGTGCGCCCCCTAGCCGAGGCACGGCTGGCATCCAAAGCTCACGTCGTGGCCGTGGATCCTGTGACCCATCGCGTCTATTTCCCGCTGGAGAATAGTCAGGGAAAAACCATGTTGCGCATCATGCAGGTTCGTGCGGATTGACATCCTTAACACCGCGCACTGCCAGTAGGTAGAGCGGATTGTAGGACACCTCAAACACGTCACCCATGCGCCATGCGGACGCAAGCAAACTGCATATTCTGGGGCAACGTGAACACCCATTCTGGGCGAACGTGAACAGTCATTCTGAAGGAACGTGAACACCGATTCTGCTCGAACGTGAACACTTTT
>JABEVG010000003.1 GCA_013044075.1 Gallionella sp. | reverse complement strand
CCAGCTATCTCAAGCCTTCGCAGGCAGTGGGCAGTTCGCAGATCAGGCTGATTTCTATAACCAACTAAATTTGTTCGACTTTTAACCGGACACTACTGAAAATTTATAACAAACAAATCGGCTGTTGGTATATTTGCTGGTACAATGCTGAGCTGATTTTTTGGAACACAGTATCAGTGCGGCTTGTCAGTTAGTGTTCGACTGACACAGCTCCGCCAGCAATTCCCCTATCAATCTGGAGTGGTAGTTCAGTTGGTTAGAATACCGGCCTGTCACGCCGGGGGTCGCGGGTTCGAGTCCCGTCCACTCCGCCAATTAAAGTAGTTTGCAACTTTCAGCGTTATCGGATTGAAACTTTAACCGTCATTCGGTAGTCTCACTCGCGTCGTCGATTAATCCCAACAGGAGGTTCCAGATGCAATACCAAAACCAGGCCGTCATCGGCTCACTCGCAACCGAACAGAACAAAGTCCTGCGCAACACTTACATGATGCTGGGGCTGACCATGATCCCCACGGTCATCGGTGCGTTCATCGGCATGTCCGTCAATTTCTCCTTCATGGCACTGCACCCTTTCATCGGCTCATTGCTGATGTTCGCGGTGATGATGGGTTTGTTGTTCGCCGTTACCAAACTGCGCAATAGCGTGGGTGGCATCGTTGCATTGCTAGGATTCACTTTCGTCGCAGGCGTATTCCTCGGCCCTATCCTGCAAGTCGCGTTGCACCTGAAGAATGGCGCGCAACTGATAGGCATGGCGGCAGGTGGCACAGGCGTGATCTTTCTAAGTCTGGCGAGCTTCGCCACTGTGACCAAAAAAGATTTCAGCTTCATGAGCAAATTCCTGTTCATCGGTCTGATCATGCTGGTCATCGCATCACTGGCCAATGCCTTCTTCCAGGTTCCGGTAATGTCGCTGGTCATCTCCGCCGTCGCGATCCTGATCTTCTCGGCCTACATCCTGTTCGACATCAGCCAGATCATCCACGGCGGTGAAACCAACTACGTGATGGCGACGCTGACGCTTTACCTGGATATCTACAACATCTTCGTCAATCTGTTGAGTTTGCTCATGGCATTCAGCGGCGAAAAAGACTAGGCAAATATTGCAGTAGCAGACGAAAAAGGGCGGCCGACTGGTCGCCCTTTTTCATTGCATCACGGCAGAAAATGATTGCCTTTGCTGTTAGATTGCGCAAGGGTTCATCGCATAAAGAGTTGATTGCGACTCATCATAAGTTCGGCTGTTGTCTCTAACCAACCTCAAGGAACATGGTATATGAAAAACAGAACCGTGTTTTCCATTGATCAAATGAATTGGCTCGCGCCGGTTGCAGCAGCGTTCTTATTATGCATGGCAACGGGTGTCTCGGCAGAACCAGTGGACAAGCCCTGCGCTGCAGGTGCGGAAAGGCTGTGTAAAAGTGTAAAGCCGGGAGAGGGTCGTGTGGCGCGATGCATGAAGGAGCACGAGAATGAACTGTCGCCCGGCTGCAAGGAGAACATCGTAAAGCTGAAACAGAAGAAGGTCAGGGATGTCGCCGAGGCGTGCAAGGCTGATGCAGCCAGGCTGTGCAAGGACACCCAACCCGGACAAGGCAGAGTCCTGCGATGCCTCAAACAGCAAGAAGATAAATTGTCCCCTCCCTGCAAAGAGCACCTGGCATCACAGCGCGATAGACGTTGATCAAAATGACTTGAAGGAACTGGCAACTGCTACCACGTAGCGCTTGCCAATCTATAAGTAACGATTTTCATTGACTCGACAGATATAGCAAAGTTACTATCGGTTAGTAATTTAATATAACCTTGCATAATATTTATATATATGGACCCAAGAACAAACCCTTATGCCCCTGGTGCAGGTACTTTACCTCCCGAGCTGGCAGGCCGTGATGAAATCATTGAGAAGGCAGCCGTTGCACTTGATCGCTTTCGCAGTGGCTTGTCTGCACGCAGCTTGCTGTTAGTGGGGTTACGCGGGGTCGGAAAGACAGTACTGCTGACGAGAATCGCAAAAGATACCGAGGCGAGAGGCTTTATTGTTGTAGAAATTGAAGCCCCGGAAAAACGCTCCTTACCGGCATTACTGATACCTTCATTGCGAACCGCATTACTTCAATTGGACCGATTAGCTGCAGCTGGCGATTTAGCCAAGCGAGCCCTTAAAGTTTTAGGGGGGTTTGTCGGTGCAATGAGAGTCAAATACGAAGATATAGAATTCGGCGTTGATCTTGGAAGCGAACATGGCATTGCTGATTCGGGTGATTTAGAACATGACCTAATTGATTTGTTTGTCATGGTTGGCAAAGCGGCCAAACAAAAAAATACTGCGGTAGTGTTTTTTATTGACGAACTGCAATATGTAGTTGAGGAACAGTTTGCATCACTTATCACCGCATTACATAAATGTGCACAAGAACAACTGCCAGTCGCGCTTATAGGTGCTGGACTGCCACAACTCGTTGGACAGGCGGGGCGTGCGAAGTCGTATGCCGAGAGACTATTTGAATACCCAGAGATTGGACCGCTCAGCGCAGAAGAAGCAAAAAAGGCACTTGTAGTACCAGCTGAAAAATTGGGGGTGACATTCGAACCCCAGGCACTGGAGCAAATATTACATCAAACACAGTCATATCCTTATTTTCTCCAAGAGTGGGGAAAACATAGTTGGCAGTGCGCGACGACGTCCCCCATTACACTTGACGACACTATCTCTGCTAACGACCTCGCTATATCTGAATTAGATGCCAGCTTTTTTCGTGTGCGCTTCGACAGATTGACACCGTCTGAAAAAAAATATCTCCGCGCCATGGCACAGCTAGGAGCGGGGCCACATCGCTCAGGTGATATAGCGCACCTATTAAATAAAGAGGTACAAACCGTCGCCCCCACCAGAGCAACCCTCATCAAAAAAGGCATGGTTTACAGCCCGTCGCATGGTGACAATAGTTTTACCGTTCCTTTGTTTGATGAATATATGAAACGCGTCATGCCCAACTGGATTTAATGACACTTAACTGAACACGTGACTAATTAAATTAGGTAATCAGACCATGAGCTTCTTATCAGTCTTGGCATAATTCTTCACTCCACAAAACTACCCTTCGGCCTCGCATTGCAGAGGCTGATCAAATTCAGAAAATCGAACCATGCTGCCATCCATAGAACAACGTCTCGCCTTAGAACTCGCCGCCAAACCCGCCCAGATCGCTGCCGCCGTAGCACTTCTAGACGAGGGCGCGACCGTACCCTTCATCTCGCGCTATCGCAAAGAGGCGACCGGCGGATTGGACGATACGCAACTGAGTCTGCTGGAAGAACGCTTGCGCTATCTGCGCGAACTGGAAGACCGCCGCGCCTCCATCATCGCCAGCATCACCGAGCAGAACAAGATGACTCCGACACTGCTCGATGCCATCGTGCACGCGACCGACAAGACGCATCTGGAAGACTTGTATCTACCCTACAAACTGAAACGCCGCACCAAGGCGCAGATCGCGCTGGAGGCGGGTCTCGCGCCATTAGCGGAATCACTGCTGGCCGACCCGATGCTGTCGCCGGAAGTCGAGGCAGCGAAATTTATGCGTCCGGCTTTCAGCACTGAGAACGGCGACAACGCGGGTGTGGCGGACACCAAAGCGGCATTGGATGGCGCGCGGCAGATCTTGCTGGAACGTTTCGCGGAAGATGCGACGCTATTGCAGAAGTTGCGCGAGTATCTGCTGGAACACGGCGTGGTGGAATCCAAAGTCGTCGAAGGCAAGAACGACGCGGCGGAAAAATATGCCGACTATTTCGATTACTCCGAAACGCTGAGCACTATTCCTTCGCATCGCGCTTTAGCTTTGTTTCGTGGTCGCCGCGAAGAGTTGTTATCGGTGCAACTGCGCCTCGATAGCGAAGCCGAGAAACCCACCTGGAGCGCGCCGCACAACCCGTGCGAGATGCGCATCGCGAATCATTTCGGCATCAAGAATCTCGGCCGCCCTGCCGATGCCTGGCTGGCCGACACGGTGCGCTGGACCTGGCGCGTGAAGAGTTTCCTGCATCTGGAGTCGGAACTGATGGGCGCGTTGCGTAGCCGCGCCGAGACCGAAGCCATCAACGTGTTCGCGCGCAACCTGAAAGACCTGTTGCTCGCCGCGCCCGCCGGTCCGCGCGCCACCATGGGGCTCGATCCCGGCATACGCACCGGCGTGAAAGTCGCGGTGGTGGACGAAACTGGCAAGGTGATGGACACCGCCGTGATTTATCCGCACCAGCCGCGCAACGACTGGGACGGCTCACTGCACACGCTGGCCAAGCTCGCCGAGAAGCATCGCGTCGCGGTGATCTCCATCGGCAACGGCACGGCCTCGCGCGAAACCGACAAGCTGGCGCACGACCTCATCAAGCTGCGTCCCGATTTGAAACTCACCAGCGTGGTGGTCTCCGAAGCGGGCGCGTCGGTGTATTCGGCATCGGAGTTCGCCTCCAAAGAGTTGCCCGACATGGATGTCAGCTTGCGCGGTGCGGTATCCATCGCGCGCCGTCTGCAAGACCCACTGGCGGAGCTGGTGAAGATCGATCCGAAATCGATAGGCGTGGGGCAGTACCAGCACGACGTGAGCCAGACCCAGTTGGCGCGCTCGCTGGATGCGGTGGTGGAAGATTGCGTGAACGCGGTGGGCGTGGATGTGAACACCGCTTCCGCGCCTTTGCTGGCGCGCGTCTCGGGCTTGAGCAGCACCGTCGCGGCGGGCATCGTCAGCTATCGCGACAGCAAGGGTAAGTTCGCCAGCCGCGCCGAGTTGCGCAACGTACCGCGTCTGGGCGACAAGACCTTCGAACAGGCGGCGGGATTCTTGCGCATCATGGGCGGCGACAATCCGCTCGACGGCTCGACCGTGCATCCCGAATCCTATCCGCTGGTACAGCGCATTTTGGCGGACATCAAGCAGGATATTAAAACCGTTATTGGAAATGGCAGCCTGCTCAAATCGCTCAACCCGGCGAAATACAGCGACGAGAAGTTCGGCATCCCGACCATCACCGACATTCTCAAGGAACTGGAAAAACCGGGACGCGATCCGCGCCCCGAATTCACTACCGCGACGTTCCGCGAAGGCGTGGAAGAAATCTCCGATTTGAAACCCGACATGATCCTCGAAGGCGTGGTCACCAACGTCGCCGCGTTCGGCGCGTTCGTGGACATCGGCGTGCATCAGGATGGGCTGGTGCACATCTCCGCGCTGTCCAACAGCTACGTCAAAGACCCGCACAGCGTGGTCAAGGCGGGACAGATCGTCAAAGTGAAGGTGCTGGAGGTGGATGCCAAACGCAAACGCATCGCACTGACCATGCGTCTCACCGACACCGCCGCTGACAACCGCCGTGATGCGCCGCGCGAGACGCGCAGCCCGGCGAAGATGCCCGCACGCAACGCACCACAACCCACCGTAAACAGCGCGATGGCCTCAGCGTTCGCTAAACTGAAAAGCTAAAATCATCCAACCAAAGGAGCGCATATGAAAAAATCCGAGATCAAATTCACCGTCACGCTGGACGAGAAGAATCTGCCCATCAACATCGACTGGAGCGCGTCGGACGGCGGGGTGGAAAGCAACAGCAAAGCCATCATGCTGTCGGTGTGGGACGCCGAAGCGAAGAACACCCTGCGCATAGACCTGTGGACCAAGGAGATGCTGGTCGATGAGATGAAGCAGTTCTATCACCAAAATCTATTGGCTATGGCCGATACACTGGATCGCGCCACGGGTGAAAAAGATGCCGCCAAAGCCATGCGCAGCTTCGCTCAGGAATTCGGAGAACGCCTGAACATCATCAAAAAACCCTGATAGTCACTGTGCGGCAAAAACATATTTTGCCGCCATTTCCGGTTCAACTTTCGTTGCTGCCACGCTATACCTTCCCGCAGGTCATAGTACGCCACTTGCAGCGGCACCTGCCTTCACGCGCGACCATAAAACTGTTTTTGGGGCTTGAAAAAACAATTCCCAGACCAAACATTACAGTCAGGCGGGCGATGCCCGTGTGTCGACAAGTTACAACGAAGGAGGACCAACATGAGCAATATCAGCAGATACAATCCGGGCGATAGTGCTTTGGACGATTTGTTCCGAGGCTTCTTTATGCAACCGGTGAAATTTGAAGGACAGCCCGAAGTGCAGATCAAAATGGATGTAAGCGAGGACGATCATGCATACAGGGTTCATGCCGACATTCCTGGCGTAAAGAAAGAGGATATTCATGTACAGATCGATGGCAATCAGGTCTCTATCCGGGCTGAACTGAAGAAAGAGAAAGAAGTGAAAGATGGCGGAAAACTGCTGCGTAGCGAACGTTTTTACGGTAGCGTGTCGCGAGTTTTTTCGCTGGAGCAGGATGTAGATGAAGGTCAGGCACAAGCCAAATATACCGACGGGGTGCTGGAGCTGACGCTTCCGAAAAAAGTCGTGGCGACAGCCAAAAAACTGACTATCCAGTAAGGCTTTGAATCCCCACACGGGCGGCTGGTGTCGCCCGTTTTTTACCCCGCCGCTTACTCTTTTTGGAACACCGCGATGGATTCCACATGCGAGGTGTGGGGGAACATATTCATCACGCCCGCCGCTTGCAGCACATAGCCGCGCTTGACCAGCTCGGCGGCATCGCGCGCCAGCGTGGCGGGATTGCAACTCACATACACGATGCGTTTGGGCGCAGTCTCGCCGCCCAGCGATTTCACCAGCTCGAATGCGCCGTCGCGCGGCGGATCGATGAGCAGTTTGTCGAAGTGGCCCAACTGGGCGAAACCCGCCTCGGTCATCTCGAACAGATTCATCGCCATGAATGAAGTGCTGTCCGACAAACCATTGCTGGCGGCATTTTGCTGCGCGCGTTTGACCAGCGCGTCACTGCCCTCTATGCCCAGCACCTGTGCGCCGCTGCGCGCGATGGGCAGGGTGAAATTACCCAAGCCGCAGAACAGATCGGCGATGCGCTCGCCCGGTTGCGGATCCAGCAGACGCATCGCACGACTGATCATCACGCGGTTGAGCGCGCTGTTCACTTGCGTGAACTCACTGGGCGCGAACGGCATGCTGATGTCGAACTCGGGCAAACTGTAAGACAGCGCGGGCGCATCCAGCGGATAGAACGGGACGATGGTCTCCGGCCCTTTGCTCTGTAGCCAGAACTGGATGTCGTGCGTATCGGCGAAGGCGCGCAGCAAGGCTTCATCGGCATGGTTGGGCGTCGCCATCACGCGCAGCACCAGCGCGTCGACGTGCTCGCCCACCGCCACTTCGATCTGCGGCAACTGGTCACGTATCGATAAGCTGCTCACCAGCTCGGCCAGCAGCGGCAACAGCTTGGCGATCTTGGGCGCGAGAATCTCGCAGCTCTGCATGTCGGCGACATAGCTGCTGCGCTTCTCGTGAAAACCGACCAGTGTCTTGCCCTTCTTGATGACGTGTTTGACCGAGATGCGCGCGCGTTCGCGATAGCCCCAAGTCTGCCCATAGATGGCGGGCAGGATGGTCTCCGCTTTGACTTTTCCGATGTGATGCAGGGCATCTTCCAGGATGCGCTGCTTGACCGCGACCTGCGCGCGCGCATCCAGATGTTGCATCGAGCAGCCGCCGCACACACCGAAATGTTTGCACTTTGGCATCACGCGCATCGGCGCAGACCTGAAGATCGTCGTGACTTGCGCCTGCTCGAACGCGGGCTTCTTGCGATACGAGGAATAGCTGACAATCTCGCCGGGCAGCGCGCCCTCGATGAAAATCACTTTGCCTTCGGAGTGCGCGACGCCACGCCCTTCCTGGTCCAGCGACTCGATGGTGACTTTGTTTTCTGTGGTCATATTCTTTACCGCTACGGGGTTAGAAAATATTGTAATTCCCGTCAGTTTTTCATCTCCGGCCAAGCCGCCAAGAACTCCTGCCAATGCGGTTGCTCGATTTTCGCCAACTCCCCGCGCACCAGCTCGCATTCTTTTTTGAACGTCTCGCGGCTCAACACACCGCGCATCATCTGGAAGCGCGCAAAGACCAGATAGGTGTTCACCACGTCGGTCTCGCAGTAGTTGCGTATCTCGGCCAGCTGTCCGGCTTGGTACGCTTCCCAAACTTTGCTGCCGTCCATACCCAACTTGCCGGGGAAGCCGATCAGTTTGGCGAGGTCATCCAGCGGCGCATTGGCGCGCCCGCCATACATCGCCAACAGGTCCATCAAATCGAGATGGCGCATGTGATAGCGGCTGATGTAGTTGTTCCACTTGAACTCCTTGTCGTCCTCGCCCATGTCCCAGTAACGCGGACACTGCACGCCGTTGATCAGGCCGCGATAATGCAACACCGGCAGATCAAAACCGCTGCCGTTCCACGACACGAGCTGCGGCGTGTATTTGTCGATGCCGTCGAAAAAACGCTGGATGATGCCGCCTTCGTCCTCGTCCAAACCGCCCAGCGACCACACCTTGAAACTCTTGCCCTCGCGCAACACGCAGGAGATCGCCACCACACGTTGCAGATGATGCTGGATGAAATCGCTGCCGGTCTTCTGGCGGCGTTGCTGGAACGCCATCTCCGCCACTTCCGCATCGCTCACGCGCGCATCCAACCCGTACAGCACACGCAATCCGGCGATGTCGGGAATGGTTTCAATATCGAACACGAGCGTGGGATTCATCTCAGGAATACCGTAAATGAGCAGGCGCGGATATTACCAAACCCCCCGCAAATGCGGCGCGAAATTAAAAAATGGCCATCGCTATCAGGCCGGCAAGCATGCCTGAAAGTGCTACACCTGCGGCTATCACGAGACGGGTGCGCAGACTGAAGACGCGACCGAGCATGACCAGCGATGGCAGACTGACTGCGGGCAGGGTCATGATGAGTGCGCCGGCAGGACCCGCACCCAGGCCCAACGCAAACATCGCCTGAACGATGGGCACCTCTCCCGCAGTGGGAATAACGAACAGCGTGCCCGCGAGTGCCATCGCAACGATCCAGACTATGCCGTCATACGCGCCCAGCACCGGAAACAGCCAGGCTCTGGCAGCACCAAGCAGAAGCACAAGGACGAGATATTCGGGCACCAGTCTGATCGCGAGAACCATGAATTCCCGCACCCAGCGCGCCAACAATCCGCCGGTCGCAGTATCGGCCTCGGACGGCAACACTTGTTCAAGTGACACCGCTTCGTGCGGCTCGGCGTAACGCTCCGCCAGATGGGCAACAACCAGTACCATCGCGATACCGAGCACCATCCTGAACAGCGTCCAGCCCCATCCCAGCACGAACCCCATGAACACCAGCGTCGCCGGGTTCAGCACCGGATTCGATAGCCACCAGGACACCACGCTGCCGACCGATGCACGGCTTTGCCGCATACCGGCGGCCACGGGGGCGGCGCAGCAGGTACACATCATGCAGGGAAGCGCGAACAGACTGCCAAGGGCGACGCTTCTGAACCCCAGGCGACCCAGCACCGCACTCACCCACTGGGTCGGGAGCAGCACCTTGATGCCGGAGCCCAAAATCAGGCCGAGTACCAGTGCCTGCCAGATCGCCTTGCCATAAGCGATCCCGTAGTCCGCTGCCGCGCTCCACGATGCGGATGGCGCAGCGGCAGCCTTGCCTGAGAGTATCGAATCGCCGATGAAATGATGGCTCTGTGCGACGAACGCCTTGGCATAGTAAGGCACCCATTTGACATAGGCGAACCCGACTATCGCCACGAGTGCGAAAATCATCACCCCGACAAATGGCAACCGTGGTTTGTCGTTCAATCTGGCTTGCATGGAAAATCCTTTGAATTGAGACGGTGTCGCTCATCATGACCGGCACAGATCAACACCAAGAAAAAACGGTGTTTCTCAACTTGAAGAAACACCGCCATTGTCTTTCTTGCTGCTAACCGTTTATTTCTGACGCGACACCGTCATACCTTTAAGCGTAGTTCTTCGCGACAAAGTCCCAGTTCACCAGATTGTTCAGATAAGTCTCGACGAACTTGGGACGCATGTTGCGATAGTCGATGTAGTAAGCGTGTTCCCACACGTCCACGCACAGCAAAGCTTTGTCGGCAGTGGTCAACGGTGTACCGGCCGCGCCCATGTTGACGATATCCACAGAACCGTCAGCCTTCTTCACCAGCCATGTCCAGGCCGAACCGAAGTTACCCACGGCGGAAGTCTGGAACGCCTTCTTGAATTCGTCGAACGAACCCCACTTCTTGTTGATCGCATCCGCCAACGCACCGGTCGGTGCGCCGCCGCCATTAGGCTTCATGCAGTTCCAGAAGAAGGTGTGGTTCCACACCTGTGCGGAGTTGTTGTAGATGCCGCCAGCCGGGGCTTTCTTGATGATGGCTTCCAGATCCAACGCCTCGTATTCCGTGCCTTTGATCAGGTTGTTCAAGTTGGTCACATAAGCCTGATGATGCTTGGCGTAGTGATATTCGAATGTCTCTTTGGACATGTGGGGTTGCAACGCGTCCATCGCGTAAGGCAGTGCGGGCAGGGTATGTTCCATGTGATGCTCCTGATAGATTGAAGGGATAAAACGAATCTTGTGCTGCATAAGCGGAGCGAGAATATACCACAGGCGTTTTGTCGGGTTTAGGGCAATTTGCCGAGCTCACTCAACACTCCGTCCGCAAACAGCAACGCGCATCTCACCGGCTTGCACACATACACCGACTGCATCGCGGCCTGATATTCATGCATCTGCGCGTGATGGCGCGTGACATCCTGGTTGTCCGTGAGTTTGTAATCCAGCACCCACACTTCGTCGTCGAACTCGACCAGTCTGTCGATGCGTTTCAGTTCGCCTTGTGCATTGACGTAGGGCATCTCGTTACTGGCACTGCGGTACTGATTCGCGTCGAAGAAGCGCGCGAGATGCGGCGCGGCGAGCAGATGTTGTGCGTGCTGCCAGAGCGTTTCCATTTCGGCAGCAGGAATGTTGAGACGCTGCTGCAATACCGCACGTTCGGTCTCCCGCGCGGTGGTCGATGAAGCGGCGAGATGTTGCAGCAAGGCATGCAACCAGATGCCGCGACGTTGCGGCTCGTTCATCACTGGCTTGCGTGTGCCAGTTGGCAAAGGTTTACGCAACAAATCAAGGTCGTCGCTCCCGCGAAAGCGGGAGTCCAGTTCGGATTGACTGGATTCCCGCTTTCGCGGGAATGACAAATCCAACAACGGGTTGGCGGTAATTTTTGTGTGCGCATTAGCGACGCGTTCATACCAGGTATCGGCGATCAACGCACCGCTGCCGCTGATCAGCAGCACTTGTTTGGCGCGGGTCATCGCGACGTAGAGCAGGTTCATGTCCTCGCGGTCTGCCAGGACCTTGTCCGCCGCGAAATACTTCTCGCGCGCCGCACCGTGGCTGGCTTTGTCGGTGTACAGCGACAAATGCGCGGGGCAAGTGTCGTTGGTCGGCCAGTCCAACAGCACGTCGTAACCCTTGTCGGCGGGAGCTTTGGCGTTGCTGTCCAACAGCCACACCAGCGGGGCTTCCAGCCCCTTGGACTCATGCACGGTGTAGATACGCAGCGCATCGCCCGCCTGATCCACCGTGCCTTCATCGGGAGCCTCGTTGTCCTCTGCCTGCCTGAGTTCGGCGAGCGTGCGCAAAAAACGCGACAGGCTGGGATAACGTCCGGCATCGACGTTCAGCGCGATCTCCATGAACGCCTGCAAGTTCGCCAACACCGTGGCGCGCATCGCCGATGGCACGGCAGCGGCATAACGCGACGGCACATCCGCCTCGAAATAGATGCGGTCGAGCAGATCGTGTACCGGTAATCGTTCCGCCCATACCAGCCAGCTTTGCAGCAAGGTATGCGCGCGTTGCAGTGCGGCAGTGGCATCGCCTGCTGCAACCAGATCTTGCAAACGCTGCCACCAGCCAGAATTCGATAAAGCTGAATCCGGGATAAGAGATTCAGAATTCGGTTGTGCAGCGCGCAACGCCTCATTCCCCACTCCGCGCTGCCGGATACTGAATCCTGAATCCTGAATCCTCATCAGCTCCCCATCACTGCAAGAAAAGATCGGCGAGCGCAGCACATGGGCGAGTTGCAAATCCGCGAAGGGTGTCATTAGGAAAGTCAGCAATGCCTGGATATCCGAGGCTTCCAGTGTGTCGAGCAATCCGCCACGCCGCGAGGTGAGATAGGGAATGTGCTGATCGCGCAGTGCCTGCTCGTAAGTCTTGAGATGGGTGCGGCGACGCACCAGCACCATGATGTCGCCCCACGCTATGGGTCGCACACCGCCGTCGGCGTGGATGCTCCACTGGCCCACGATACCGAGCAATCTGTCCGCGAACGCCTGCGCTTCCAGTGCACGCGCACCTTCTTCGCGGTCGGGATAGGCTTGCAGCAGAGGATTGCGCAGCGTCAGAACCGCACTGTCCGCCTCGGCTTTTTCGCTGACTTCGGCTTGCGCCAAAGGCAGTACTTCGACATAGCCCGGCAGTGCACTCTGATGCGCGTGATGCGTCTCGAATCCGGCGAACCTGGGCTGGCCATCCTGCAGTCCATCGAACACCGCGTTAACCACTTGCAACACGGCGGGCGCGTTGCGGCGCGTGACATTCTTTTGCAGATACTTGGCCTGATAGCTGTCCATCAGGAACTCGCACACCACGCCGAACAGTCGCGCATCAGCGCGACGAAAACGATAGATGGATTGCTTGGGGTCGCCCACCACGAATATCCTGGGCGTGCTCTGCACCGCCGCTGCCGCACTGAACCACGCTTGCAGGATCTGCCACTGCAAGGGATTGGTGTCCTGGAACTCGTCGAGCAACACATGCTGGTAACGGCTGTCGAGTTTGTATTGCAGGTATTCGGCGTGCGGACTGTGATTGAGCAACTGGCATACGCGCCACTCCAGATCGGCGAAATCCAGCGACTGCTGTTGTTGTTTCAACTGCTGGTAACGTTCCAGCAAACCCACGCCGCAACGCAGCGCGTGCTGGTTGAAACGGTAAATTTCTTGCGCTTGCAAACCTTGATACGCATCCCACACTTGACTACGCACCCGCTCCAGCGCGTCATCAAACGGCACTTGCCCTTTGTTCGCGGATATTTTGCGCGGCTCGTTTTTTTGCGTAAATAATTCAGTCCACAATAAATCGAAACGCTGTGTGACGCTGCCCTGACCATCCAACGGAATCAGCAATCGTTCCGCTCTGGCTTTTTGTGCGGCACTGGCATTGAGCTGTGCCGCGAAGCCGCGCACATCAGCGGCGAAATGACTTTTGGCAAACAAGTCCGCTATCGGATCGGCTGCCATATCAACCTGCAATTCATCGCGCAATTTCGCCAGCGCGTAGTCCAAAGGATTTTCTTGCCCCGCCGTATAGGCCCACCATTCACTGCGTTTAGCGGCGAAGGCGCGCAGCATCTTCTGCGTGCTGAACAGCCCCAGCTCGGCGAACAGCACGCGCATGGATAGTGCGATCTCGCTGTCGGGTTGCTGATGCAAAGCGGCGAAGAACAAGGTGCATGCCTCGTCCCACAACGCGCCCGTTTGCTCGACCAGTTGCACGCCGCCCGCCATGCCCGCATCCAGCGGCGCGCGCTGCACAATCTGCATGAACCAGCCGTGGAAGGTGTTGATGGTCAGCGGCGATTGCGCCAGGAGGAACTGCTGATACAAGCCGCGCGCCTTGGGCAACATATGCTCTAGTTCGGCTTCGGCGATGGCGCGTTCACGCAAGAACTGGCGCACGAACTCGTCGTCCTTGGTCGCCAGGTCAACCAGCCAATCGCGCAGGCGCGCCTGCATCTCCTGCGCGGCTTTGCGCGTGAAAGTGATGGCCAATATCTCACCGGGCTGCACATCGGCCAGCAACAGACGCACGATGCGCGACACCAGCAGCCAGGTCTTGCCGCTGCCCGCACAAGCTTCGACAACCACGGAGTGCTTCGGATCGAGTGCTGTGGCGTTATCCATTGCCAAATTATTCATCAACGCCCTCCCACGAACCCTGACGGCACACACCGCGCATCTCGCAATAGGCGCACGCGCTTGCCACGCCGTTGGCGGGCAGCGGCAAGCCGCCACGCATCTGCGCAAACACCGTCTGCAAGCGTGCTAGATTCAGTCGCGCCAATTCAGCCATGGCTTGCGCCGGCGCGATGTCCGCCACGTCACCCTCCAGACTGACGAACGCCGCCTCGTGTGCATTGCGCACGGCGGCATAGCAAGCGAGCTGCACATCCTCACCCGCGTCCTTGAGTTTGTTTTTCAACACCGCCGCCGTTTGCGTCTTGTAATCGATCACGCACTCCTCACCCGCCATGTTGTGATCGACGCGGTCTATGCGTCCGCGCAGGATCAGATCCTCCAGCACGCGCATCTCGAACGGCACTTCGGCGGCGGCATATCGCCAGCCCGCCTGCTCGCGCTCCAACTGCCAGGCCAGATAAGCGGGGATCATCTGCTGCCAGCGCGCCAACCAGGCGAGTGCCAGATAATCGTGCGCCAGCGCGTCCGCGAACACCTCCTCGCTGATGCGCTGCAATGCAAGTTGCAGATGTGCGCGGTCTTCGTTCATCAGCAGCGCGTGTTCACCGTGAAAGCGTTGCAACACCGCGTGCACCCAGGTGCCGTAATCGCGCTTGTCGATTTCCTCGCGCACTTCGTCCAGGTCGTTCAGGCGCAACACATGGCGCGCATAGAACTGGTAGGGACAGGCGACCAGACTGTTATAACCGGAAGGCGAAATGCGTTGCGGCAGAAGTTCCGCAGCCACCGCAGGATGGGGCATTGCGGCGGCTTGCGGCAGCGCGTATCCGTCGTTGCGCACCTGCGCACCATCCAGCATCCCTGCCAACTCCCGCGCCGCCAGATCGTCGCCAAACGCCAGCACATGCAACGCGCGCAACATCTCGAAATGCGGACTTAATAAATTCGGCTCGCCGTTCTGGTGTGCTTGCCAAGTCACCAGCACCAAGTCGTTGAGTGCCAACAACCCCAACAGATCATCGCGTACCGTATCGCGCTGCACGCCGCTCAAGGGTAAACCCAGCGCGGCACGCACGGTATCGTTGAACCACATGCTGTGCGCCGGTGCGGGCAGATGTTGCGCGTCGCAACCCAGCAACAACACCGCATCAAAACTACGCCACCGCGTCGCCGCAAGATGGGTGAATACCACCGGACTTTCCACGCTCATGTCGCGGAAAGTGTTGAGATCGAGCTGCTGCGACAACCAGCGTTTCCATTCGGCGAAGCTGAAACGGTTCGTGTCCTGCCGCAACTCTTCGCGCCACTGTCCCAGTAATTGCAATAACTGCTGTCCAGCCGCATCTTCCGCCCACGCACTCAACACACCGAGGACGTCCAGACTGTTGCGCAACGCGATCAGCCAGTAACCCAAAGTTGCACGTCCCTTGGGTAACGCCCCTGCTGCCTGGCGCAAACGCACCAGCGCGCGGGTTGATTGCTCGTCCGTCGAGCTTGCGATGAAGGCATCCAGGCCACTCACCACGCCGTGCTTGCGTATCATTTTTTCAAACAGGTACGCCGCGTGTTGGCGTTGCTCTGCAAGCTCGTCGCCAAACAGGAACGGCGACTTGAGCAGGTCCAGCACATCCTGGTAATAGAAATCGTTTTGCAACGTTTCCAACCACCCCATCAGCACCGTGCTGACCGACAGGGTGGCGAACGTCCAGCCGCTCTCGTCCTGCACCTGCACCTGCGCGCGCTCCAGCAAGGCGCGCACGCGGCGTGCCGTCAAACGATCCTGTACCACCACCGCGATAGACTGTTTCCCGTCCAGCAGCCAGCGACGAATCTGCACCTCGGCGGCGCGCGCCTCCAGCTCCAAGCCTCGTGCGGCAAACAAACATACTCTGGACACCGTTCGTCCTGAATCCGTAGCAAGATCGTATAGTCGCGCAGCAGGATTTTTTTTAAGTTTTTCGGCATCGCTGCGCAGATCGGTCGGGCTACCCTCGCGTTGCAACGCGCACGCAATCACCGCGCAACTTTCCAACTCACGGATGTGCACGCGCAGATCAAAGATCGTCACCGCGACACGCTCGCCGCAGCGTTGCAAAAACTGCATTTCCGGCGCGCCCGGAGCGGAAGTTTGCAGTACATAGAGCGGTTGCTTAATCTGGCTCGCGAGTCGGGCAAGGCGTTGCTGCTGCGCGCGCACGCTGTCCTGCGAATTAGCCGCCATCGCGTACCACAGCTCATGCACCACGCGCGCCTCGAACTGCAACGACACACCGCTGCGTGCTGCATAGGCCGCAACCAGTTGTGCCGAGAACTCTTCCTGACTGAGCGGCAGTGCCACATGATGCTCGGTGAGCTCGTCCATCAACGACAACAACTCGCGCGCCAGACTCCACAGGTCGGCATCCTTGAACCATCCGTTGTCACGCAGCGTTTGATACAACAAGGCGACGCGCTGTGTGTCGGGATCGACGGGTGTATCGGGCTCGACGGTCGCCGCCCAATCACTGAGCGTGAGCATTTCCGGCAGCAGCAAGGCAGGCACATCCGCCTGTGCGATCAACGCTTGGGCGAGCGGCTGTGCGACGTGATAATTCGGAAGCAAAACGGTGATGCCGCGCAGATCGGGCGGCGCATGGTCGGCGAGGATCTTTTGTGCGACTGAAGAATAGAACGCGGAATTCAAATCATCTTATGACCGGGGTTATGACACAGACTGCCGGACTTCTGCGGGAGCGGGTACGCTCGTTCCCGCAGGTGCGGTTTAGCGTTCCAGCAAATGCAGCTTCTCTTTGACTTCTTTCCATTCGTCCGCATCGGCCAGCGCGTCTTTCTTCTCCACGATGGGCTTCCACAACTTCGCCAGCTCGGCATTGAGTGCCAGGAAATGCTGTTGTTCTGCGGGCAGGTCATCCTCGGCAAAAATGGCTTCAGCCGGACATTCGGCGACGCACAAGGTGCAGTCGATACATTCATCGGGATCGATCACCAGAAAATTCGGGCCTTCGCGAAAACAGTCCACCGGACAGACATCCACGCAATCCGTGTATTTACATTTGATGCAAGATTCCGAAACAACATACGTCATGACAACACTCCAAATAGGCTAACTGATAATCAAAAGTGGCGGCATTTTAACAGAGCCCCAGACGAAAGGCTTGCAATGCGCACGGCGTTGCACAGCGGTCCACACACCGGGCGGAGGCACGATGCCGGAACTTGATTTTTCGCCCAAGACACGCGACAGATATTTCAGTGGCTCTCTACCGTGTAATGTATTTAGGTTGCCCTCCCCCTGGTTTTCAGGGAAAATCGCCGCCCTTTTCCATATTTATATTCAGGGATTTATCTGGGTATGTCCGAGATCGCAAAACTGCAACATCTGACCGAGCTCCCCGTCGCGCCGCCCATGAGCTGGTATTTCGACCCGCAGATACAGGCGGCGGAGCAACGCGCGCTGTTTGCGTCAGGCCCGAATTATGTCGGGCATGAACTGATGGTCCCCAACCTGGGTGACTATCACGTGCTGGATGGCAACGCGCAGATGCTGGTGCGCAACGCCAACGGAGTGGAGCTGCTCTCCAACATCTGCCGTCACCGCCAGGCCACCATGTTGCAGGGTCGCGGCAATGCGCAGCACATCGTCTGCCCTATCCACCGCTGGACTTACAAAACCACGGGTGAGTTGATGGGCGCGCCGCATTTCCCGCAGAACCCCTGTTTGCATCTGAATAAAACGCCGCTGCAAAACTGGAACGGTTTGCTGTTCAACGGCAAGCGCGACATCGCCAAAGACCTTGCGAAAGTCGGCGTGATGAAGGATCTGGATTTTTCCGGCTACATGCTGGATCGCGTCGAGGTGGACGAATACGCGTTTAACTGGAAAACCTTCATCGAAGTATATCTGGAGGACTACCACGTCGTGCCTTTCCATCCCGGCCTGGGGAGCTTTGTCGATTGCGACGATCTTAAATGGGAGTTTGGCGAGCAATACAGTGTGCAGACCGTGGGCATCAACAACGCGCTGCGCCGTGTCGGCAGCCCGGTGTACGGCAAATGGCAGGAGCAGGTGTTGCGCATGCACGGCGGCAAGTTG
>JABEVG010000021.1 GCA_013044075.1 Gallionella sp. | reverse complement strand
CTGCCCGCCGCCGACGCGCACTATGGTGTACACGGTGACTACGCAAATTGCGCGCACTACTATCCCGACCAGATCGAAAAATATATCGCCTGCCGCACCAATCCGGCAAAAGTCTCGCAGGGCGAGATCACGCCGGAGAATTTGCAGACCGGCATCATGCGGCGACTGATGTTCAACCCCGACTTTGCGGGCATGACGAACAGCATGCTGCAATTCATAGACAGCCTGCCAGAATCAAAAACTGAGGGAGCCAGATCATGCTGAGGAAAACTCAAATATTCGCCCACCGTGGCGCGAATCGCCGTGCGGCAGAGAACACGCGCACGGCTTTCGAACTGGCGTTGCACGACGACATCAACGGCATGGAGACCGACGTGCAATTGAGCCGCGACGAAGTGGCCGTGTTGTGGCACGACCGCTTTCTCGACAAGGTGGGACTGCCGGGCAACCATCTGGACGATTTCGATTTCGCCGAATTGCAGACGATGAATTTCGCCGCGCACTTTGCTCCATCCGGCCCGCCGGAAAGCGTGATGCGCCTCAAAGATTTCATCGAACGCTACCGCTCGCGTACCCGCTTGTTGCTGGAGATCAAGAACCGCGACTGGGAATCGCCGGCCAGGCAACAGCTCAAAGTGCGCCAAACGCTGGCACTGGTGGGTGCAAGAACCGGCGATGAAATCCTCATTTCCTCTTTCAACCCGGAGAGTCTGGTGTACGCCCACCAGTGCGCGCCGAATTTTCCGCTGGTCTATAACATGGAGCCGGAACACACCCTTGCGGATACGCTCGCGGTACTGGCCGAACACACTTTTTTGTACGGCTTTTGTCTGCACATCTCGCGCCTGGATAGCGAGATGACCGCACTGTTGCGCAGCCACACCAAGATCATCGCGGTCTATACCTGCAACAGCGAGGCGGAAATCCGGCAGGCATTGGATCTGGAAGCGGATATTCTGATCAGCGATGTGCCTCAACTGGCGTTGATGATGAGAGATCATGCGGCGTGACGTTGCCGATCTGGCGCGGGGAGAGTTCGATCTGCTGGTGTGCGGCGGCGGCATCTATGGCGCGTGGACAGCTTATGACGCGGCATTGCGCGGTTTGCGGGTGGCGATCATCGAACAAGGCGACTGGGCATCCGCCACCTCATCCGCCTCCAGCAAACTGATCCACGGCGGGCTGCGCTATCTGGAAACGTATGATTTCAAGTTGGTCAAAAAAGCCCTCGCGGAACGGCAGTTGTTGCTCGACGTTGCGCCGCATCGGGTGTGGCCCTTGCGCTTCGGCGTGCCGGTGTACCGCGACAGTCGCGTGGGCAAGCTGCGCATGCAAGCCGGCTTGATTCTATACGACGCGCTGGCGGGTTGTCCCGCTAAAGAACTCGCGCATCGGGTTTTCAACCGCGAAGAGTTTTCCGCACGTTTTCCGTTGCTCAAAAACACCGCGCTCACAGGCGGCTTCACCTACAGCGACGCGCAAACCGATGACGCGAGACTGGTGCTGGAATTGATAGATGGCGCGCAGCAACTTGGCGCGGTGTGCGTCAATCATTGCCGGCTGACGACGATGATAGAAGTGAATGGCATCGCATCGGGAGCGATTGTGCAAGACCAAACCAGCGGCGAACAGATGCAAATCAAAGCGCGGCAGATCGTCCACACCACCGGGCGGTGGATCAGCTCGACCGCGCAAGGAAAAAGCTGGTGTCGCATGAGTAAGGGCGTGCATCTGGTCATGCCGGGCGGGCTCACCGACGAGGCTGTGCTGCTCACCGCGCCGCAAGACGGGCGGGTTTTTTTCATTCTCCCCTGGTATGGCATGACCTTGCTGGGCACGACCGACGACGATTATCGGGGCGATGCCAACCAAGTCCATGTAGAACCTGCCGATGTAGGCTATCTGCTCACCGCAGCCAATCACTATCTCAACACTGCATGGTCCAAGACCGACATCGTGGGACGCTATGCCGGTGTGCGTGTCATGCAACGCGGTGATGCCCATCACCCTTCGCAACTCTCGCGCGATTGGCAATTGCGCACGGCTGACAACGGTGTGCACTATTCCGTGGGTGGCAAGATCACTTCGGCACGCGTGGATGCGGGTCACATCGTCGACACGGTATGCGCGCGACTCGGCGCGGGTTCCGCCTGTATGACGGGCGATCGCCCGTTCCCCTGGACACCGTCAGCCGATTACACAGCATGGTGTGCGGGCATCCGGCAACAAGCGGCACAGCTGGGCGTGGACGAGCAAAGCAGCCTCTGGCTGATCCGCAGACACGGCCAACGCGCGGCAGATGTGCTGGCCGGCATCGCCGATGATGCGCGTCTGGCACGTCGCATCACGCCCACCCTGCCCTTGATTGTCGCGGATGTGCTGTACTGCGCGCGCACCGAGATGGTGGTACATCTGGACGACTTGCTGCGCCGCCGCCTGCCCCTGCTGATCCTCGCGCGGCCCGATCACGATACGCTGCATAACATCGCGCATCGAGTCGCTCCGATACTGGGCTGGGATGAACACCGGGTGCATGCAGAAATACAACGCTGCTTGCCATGAACCTTCCTCGCAAAATTCAAAATTCAGAATTTCGGGATGAGGCGCAAGGAGCCGCGCAGCGAATGACGCAGGCATATCAGATGGATAGACCAGGAATGAGCGAGCACGCGACACCGCGATTCGCCCGAAAAATGGATTTTATTCTCAGCATCGCACTGGACCTGGGCACGACCTCCATCAAAGCCGGACTGCTCAATCAGAACGGCGAGCTAGTCCACATCGTCAGCCACCCCGCACCCGTTATCGCAGAGAGTCTAGGACACCTTGAAGAACCGTCACGAGCGACTGGAGTGCAAGAAGCCCCGCAGCAAACCCCGCAGACATATCAGATAGATAGGCAAGGGGTGAGCGAGGACGCGACGCAGGAATCCAGTCGCGCAGTAGGTTTTTCGAGGTATCCCCGTTCTGAAAGCGACGCGCTGGCGTATGCCGAAATCGCGGCACAGGTGTTGCGCGAGTGCCGCGCTCAGGCGGGACCCTGCGTCACGCTGGGACTATCCAGCCAACGCTCGTCGTTCCTGTTATGGGACAACGCCACCGGTGTGCCGGTCACCCCGCTGATCTCCTGGCAGGACAGACGCGGCGCACACAGTTGTGATGCTTTGCGCGCGCATGAAAACGAGATACGCCAGCTCTCCGGTCTGCCGCTCACGCCCTATTACCTCGCCGGAAAACTGCGCGTGCTGCTGCAACAGCATCCGCACTGGCGCGCACATCTGACACAAGGCAGATGGCGGGTCGGCACACTGGACACTTTCCTGATCTGGCGGTGGAGCACCGGCAGGTATTTCATCACCGATGCCTCGATGGCGGCGCGCACCCAGCTCCTCGATATCCGCACCACGCAATGGTCGCCGACCTTGTGCGACTGGTTCGACATCCCCGCAGCTATCTTGCCGAGCGTGCTCGCTTCATCGCGACTGAACCTGCACCTTGATAATGGCTTGGTACTGCAAGCCAGCATCGGCGACCAGTCCGCCGCGCTCATCGCCAGCGTGCGATCCGGTTCGGCAGAAGCCCTGGCCAATCTGGGCACGGGCTGTTTCGTGGCGCGCTATGCGGCGCGTGACCATCTGTTTGACGACGGTTATCTCAACACTTTGGTGTATCAGGACGCGCACACACATCTCGCCAGAGAAGGGACGCTCAACTCCATCGCCGCCGCGCTCGCGCCGTATCCGGTCGCACAATGCGAGTTTCAAGACCTGGCAGAGCATGATATTTTTTGTCTCGCCGAACCCAGCGGACTGGGCGCGCCCTACTTCAACAAGAATCTCGGCTTGCAGTTCTCGCACGATGTCGCACACCTGTCGCAACAGGCCATCGCCGCCTTGCTGTTGGAAGCGGTGATCTTTCGCGTGGCACGCATACTGGAAGACATGCACCGCGACGCCCCCCTGGAGCGTGTCTATCTGTCGGGTGGATTAGCCCATCTCGCCAGCTTGCAACAAGGCATCGCGCAATGCGCGCCCTGCGGGGTATATCGGCTGGTTCAAGGCGAATCGAGCTTGTCGGGTGCTGCCATGCTGGCGGCCAACCTCCGGCCCGGCAGTCTGCGCGACGCGCGGCCAATCACCATCGCGATTGAAAATAGAAAACTGCCGGACAAATTTCGGCACTGGAAAATATGGCTGGATCAATGTTGTCAGCCATGACCGCGAAATCCTGTTCGGCAAATCGGATTCATCCTTCACACAACCCTCACTTTACCAAGGTCATCATCATGAAAAAAATCTGCATCGCTCCCCGCTTACCGGCATTCATAGTCATCGCGATGAGCTGTGTGATGTTTGCCACAAGCGCAATGGCGGGCACCTCCGACATCAAGGCCGCCAACAATCAAGTCGCAATCCAGATCGTTTCAACGAATGTCGATTACACGGAAACCGGCAACGGCAGACTGGGTACAACGGTCGGAAAGCTCGATACAGAAACAGGTGGCGTACCCGGTTATGCGTTGTCGCTATCCGTCATGAAAGATGTCTGGCTGGGCAACGACTATTTCGCAGCCGAATACGATCACGCCAGCGGCAATACAAGCTACACAGGCATGCCCATAACAGGTGGCGTGTTCGGCTCGTTAGCCGGCTCGTCGGGCGCGACACTCGACAATTACCGTGTCCGCTACGGTAAAGGCTTTACGCTCGACCACGAATTCATGCTGACCCCTTATGCGGAACTGGGTAATCATCAATGGGACCGGAACGTGAATTACGGTGAGCACTACGCACACGACTACTATGGGGCCGGAGTATTGGGTCAGTATTCTCCGGTCAGCAGGCTGGTGTTCTCAGCTAATGCCCTGTACGGCAAGACCTTAGGTTCGTTCATCACGGTCAATGGCGGCGGCGGACAGAATGGGTTTTCCGGTAACCTCGGCAACTCCACGTTGTACAAAATCGGCATCGCGGCAGATTATGCATTCGCTGAAAACCTGCATGGCAACGTCGGTGTCGACTACGTGACTTTCAACTATGGGATCAGCGCGATATACCCGCTGGGGGGCGGATTCGTCGGGTGGCAGCCTGACAGCACCACGCATTACACCCTCGTTAAACTGGGGATAGGGTACGCATTCTGATCGTCGGCCGGAATCCGGCAAACAAGTGCCAACGAGATTATTGTTTCAACGTGAGTGACATCTTGATATGCGGCAGACCCGCATCGATGAAAACTTCGCCTTGTTCGACAAAGTCGAAGCGTTGGTAAAAAGGCACGGCATGGGTCTGCGCATCGACATCCACCTGCGGATAATCATGCGCCGCCGCGTAATCCAGCAAGGCTTCCATGATCGCCGTGCCGACTTTCTTCTCGCGCCATTGAGGCAACACCGCGATGCGTCCGATGTGCCCGTTGGTGAATATCCGCCCGCAACCGATCGCCTCACCCTGAAGCGTCAAGGCCAACGCATGCCGGCAAGTGGCATCGTGCTCATCCCATTCCAGCTCTTCCGGCACGCCCTGCTCCCGGATGAACACGGCGGAGCGTATCGCCTTCAGCAGCGGTTCGCCGTCATGCCAACACACCAGACTGACAGTAAAAGGTTGACTCATAATTATTTCCTCACGCAATGATTTCGACAGCAATTCCCACAGGAATCAACTCAAACAGTTCGATCAAATCACCGTTGCCCATACGGATGCACCCGTGTGAACCGGGCATACCCAGATGCACCTCATCCGGTGTGCCGTGTATGTAAATGTAGCGGCGCATGGTGTCACTCGCACCCAGGCGGTTGTATCCCACCTCACAACCCGACAACCACAGGATGCGCGTCAGTATCCAATCCCGTCCGGGAAATTGTTCGCCCAATTCCGGCGTATATAACTCGCCGGTGGGACGACGACCGACGAATACCGTGTTCACCGCACAACCCGCGCCTATCTTGGCGCGCACGATATGTTTTCCGCGCGGGGTGCAATAGCTGCCACACCGCTCGCCGACACCCCGCCTGGCCGTCGATACCGCATAACGCTTCAACGTGACACCGGCATCGTCCAACAGGTCGAGCCGTTGTGTGGCGATGTGTATCTCAATTTTCATTGTGCCTTTTTCTGCGCGCGGCGCAGTGCAAAGAACCGGCTGAGCTGCTCACCGCACTCCGCCGCCAGGATGCCGCCGGACACGACGGTATGATGATTCAGGCTGGGATAGCCAAAAGCATTCAACACGCTGCCGCACGCTCCCGTTTTAAGATCGCTCGCACCATACACGAGTCGTGCGACACGCGCATGCATGATCGCTCCCGCGCACATCAGACACGGCTCCAGCGTCACGAACAACTCGCAATCTACCAGCCGATAGTTACCGATATGTTGCGCCGCATCGCGCACCGCCCGAATCTCGGCGTGTGCGGACGGATCGTGGCGGGTAATCGGCGCATTGAAGCCCCGCCCGATGATCTCGCCGTCTTTCACCACCACCGCGCCGACTGGAACCTCATCTATCGCCCGTGCCTGATCGGCCAATCGCAAGGCATGCTGCATGTACTCGGCATCCGTCATAGAACACTCTTCCAAAATGGGCTGCAACCGTAGCACAACTCGGGCGCTTTGAGGAGATAAGAAAGGCTTGCCATCGTGAAGATTTTTGCACAGAATCGCACCACCTAAAGCGAGCCCGATAATGCCAAAAAATATCATCCCCGATTTTTCTACTCCTTCAACCAGCGGACTCAACTTCACTCTTTCGGCACAGCGTGGCAAACATCTGGTGATTTATTTTTACCCCAAGGACAACACGCCGGGTTGCACCACCGAGGCGCAGCAGTTCCGCGATCTGTATCCGGCATTCCGGGCGGCAAATTGCGAAGTCGTCGGCATCTCGCGCGACAGCCTCAAGTCGCATGCGAACTTCAAGGCCAAGTTCGGCCTGCCCTTCGAGCTGCTTGCGGATACGGATGAAACGGTATGCGCCCTGTTCGGGGTGATGAAGTTAAAGAACATGTACGGCAAACAGGTGCGCGGCATAGAACGCAGCACGTTTGTATTCGATAAAGCAGGTGTGTTGCGCCAGGAATGGCGCGGTGTCAAAGTCCCCGAGCACGCGCAACAAGTGCTCGATTTCGTTCAGTCGCTCAACTAAAAGGTGAATCATCATGCCCCCACGTAAAAAATCAGCCGCTAACGATCGCCACACCAAACTCTTTGTGCTGGACACCAACGTCCTGCTGCACGACCCGACCAGTTTGTATCGCTTCGAGGAACACGACATCTGCCTGCCGATGTTCGTGCTGGAAGAATTGGACAACAAGAAGAAAGGCATGACCGAAGTGGCGCGCAACGCCCGTCAGGCCAGCCGTTTCCTGGATGAGATCGTCAATGATGCGCCGCGCAACATCGAGGAAGGCATCGCACTCGAATCGGCGGCACACAAAAACTGTAGCGGGCGCTTGTATCTGCAAACCAGCTTCGTCAAATATGAGCTGCCGCAAAATCTGGAATTGGGCAAAGCCGACAACGCCATATTGGGCGTGATCATCGGCTTGCAGGAACAGCAACCCGAACGCGCGGTGATCCTCGTCAGCAAGGACATCAACATGCGCATCAAGGCGCGCGCGTTGGGTCTGGAAGCGCAGGACTACTTCAACGACAAAGTGCTGGAAGACAGCGACCTGCTCTATACCGGCGTGCTGCCCCTGCCCGATGATTTTTGGGACAGGCACGGCAAAGACATGAAGTCCTGGCAAAAGGATGGACACACCTATTACCAGATACGAGGCCCGTTGTGCGCCGCGTTCTTCAAAAACCAGTTCCTGTACAAGGAAGACGACACGCCGTTCTATGCCATCGTGCTGGAACAGGATGACCAGAGCGCGCTGTTGCGCACGCTGACCGATTACACCCACAGCAAGAACAATGTATGGGGCATCACCGCACGCAACCGCGAGCAGAATTTCGTGCTCAATCTGCTGCTCAATCCCGAGATTGATTTCGTCACCTTACTGGGTCAGGCAGGCACGGGTAAAACCCTGCTGACCCTGGCGGCGGGTTTGTGGCAAACGCTGGAGACCAAACTCTATTCGGAGATCATCATCACCCGCGTGACCGTTCCGGTCGGCGAAGACATCGGTTTCTTGCCCGGCACCGAGGAGGAAAAAATGAATCCGTGGATGGGGGCGTTGGAGGACAACCTCGACGTTTTGAATAAAACCGAAGAAGAAGGCGGCGACTGGGGACGTGCGGCGACGCGGGATCTGATCCGTTCACGCGTCAAAGTCAAATCGCTCAATTTCATGCGCGGCCGCACTTTCCTGAACAAATATGTGATCATCGACGAGGCGCAAAATCTCACCCCCAAACAAATGAAGACGCTGGTCACCCGTGCCGGTCCCGGCACCAAAGTGGTGTGTATGGGCAACATCGCGCAGATCGACACACCCTATCTGACCGAGGGCAGTTCCGGCCTGACTTATGTGGTGGATCGATTCAAGGGCTGGGAACATGGCGGTCACGTGACACTGCTGCGCGGCGAGCGTTCCCGCCTGGCGGATCATGCGGGAGAGGTGCTATAAACCGTGGATGAGCCGAGCAAAAAATCCGCTGCCGAATGGCGCGAGCAACTCACCCCCGAGCAATTCCGGGTGACGCGACAGTGCGGGACGGAATCGCCATTCACCGGTTTGTACTGGGATTGCCACGATGCGGGAACATACCGCTGCGTGTGCTGCGGCAGCGCGCTGTTCGACGCGTCGGCCAAATTCGATTCCGGTTCGGGTTGGCCGAGTTTCTTTCAAGCGGAACAGGCCGACCGACTGCTCATACGTCGTGATTCCAGCCACGGAATGGTACGCGACGAGGTCTGTTGCAAACAATGCGGCGCGCACTTGGGTCATGTTTTCCCGGATGGTCCCAAACCGACCGGGCTACGCTTTTGTATCAACTCCGCCGCACTCTCACTAGACAAAAGATGAACGGATTCTGAATATGAAATTCCTTTTCGACCTGCTCCCCATCCTGCTGTTTTTCATCGCCTACAAACTTACCGACCAGGACATCTACGTCGCCACCGCCGTCACCATGGCAGCCACACTGGCACAAATCCTGTGGTGCAAGATAAGGCACAACAAGGTCGACACCATACTCTGGATCAGCTTTGCCATCGTCGGCGTGTTCGGCAGCGCGACCCTGCTGCTGCACGATGAGATGTTCATCAAACTGAAACCCAGCGTGTTGTACTGGATGTTTTCCCTGATTTTATTTAACGCGAAATTCTTCTTCCACAAGAACCTGATACGCGCCTTGTTGCATGAAAAGATCGCGCTGCCTCTGCATGTGTGGAAGCGGCTGAATTATTCGTGGAGCGCGTTCTTCTTCCTGCTTGGCTTCATCAATCTGTATGTCGCCTTCAATTATTCAACCAACGCCTGGGTGGATTTCAAGCTGTTCGGATTCACCGGGATGATGTTCGTTTTCATTGTTGGACAAGGTATGTGGCTCGCCAAATATATCGACGAAAAGAAGGAAGAAAATTAGTCGCCACAGCACTGTCTGATGATTCTTCACCGCAAGATCGGCCTTCCCTTTGATTCGTACTTGGTCTATAGATCATTGCGGTTCGTGTTCATTTTCATCGTGCGACCATAGTTGATGTGCATCCAATAACAAACGATAGCGCGCCTCGTTGGCTTCCAGTTGGGCGAGGTTTTCCGCGAGCGTGGCTTCCTGGGCGATGCGCCGCGCCGACAGACTATCGGACAAACCACCTTCACCCAATCGATAAGCCTTGCCTATCAATTCCGCATTTTCCCGGATCGCAACCGCCGCTTCATGCGCCTGCTGCCACGTTGTATAACTGCGCACGGCTTGGTGGTAAGCCGCGTAAATATCGTTCTGCAACCGGTGTTTCACGAACTCTGCCTGATCCGCCGCAATATAGGCTTGTTGTTCCGCGCCTTGGGCGGTGGCGGTACGCGCACCGGAGGGAATCGGCACGCTGAGATATACGCCGGTGACTATTTCATTGCCGCCCACCTGATGGGGATAATGCGCGTTGGAATAACTCAGCCCAATAGTGGGATCGGGTAGTTGATCGGCGCGGCTGCGTTGTGCCAACAGTTGTTGCACTTGCGCCTGAGCCCGGACCATCCCCAGCTCGTGGTTGTCATTCATGATGCGCTCCTGCCAAACCTTGTAATCCTCGGCGATGGCTTGTGGAATTGGCAACACGATCTCCTCGGGCAACGGTATGGCGGGAAACTGCCGCTGCAAATCGTTGGCCGCCAGTTGCGCGCGCAAGCCAGCCTGCTGCACAGACACTTGGGCTTGCGCATGCGCGGCACGTGCCAGGTTCAATTCCAGTTGCGGCGCATCGCCGGCCCGGACACGCTTGCCCACCACCTCGGCCTGCTGCGCAAAGATAGCAGCCTGCTGTTGCCACAGTCCCACTTGCGTCTGTTCACGCAGCCATGCGAACCACAAACGCAACAACAAACGTCCCGCTTCATGGTGCGCATCACCCAGTGCAAAATCCGCGCGAGCCAGGCTGGCCGCGCCGATATCCTGATCGATGCCGACTTTGTTGGGCAGGCGCAACGGGCGTTCCAGAGCCACATCCCATTCCTGAAATGTTTGCCCGAGGTCCACCAGCTGGCGTTGCCCCGAACCGGCGCGCAGATTGAACTCGTAGTTGCCACTGTTCCATTTGCGCTGATTGGCTTGCTCGAACTTTAAGGTGCTGTGCGCGTTCAGTACCAGCAGATGGTTATCCAATGCCGTATTGACCTGTTTCATAGGTGGCAGGTCGGGGCTGACGTTTTCTGCGGCAATGGCAAAATGACAAAACGCCATCACCCCTAACAATCCGCCCCATGTCCGCCACTTTCTATTGGTACTTGTTTTCGTTCTCATGCCAGCCTCCCGAATTCAATGACAGGAGTAATCCAATAGGCGATCTGGGGATTGGCTTCTTCTGCCTTGAGGTATTTAACCAATGCATGGGCATCGTCCAGGCTCATCACGATACGGATTTCCACGCGCTGTGATCTTCCGCGCACTTGTTCTTGAACCGAAGGCAAATGCCCTTGTTGACTGCTGCCCTCGATATCGCTGGTGGAAAATCCATGCACCCATTCCGGATGTTCCAACAAATGGTCAAGCATCCGGCCTTCCAAGGAACGATGACAGATCAAGGTCAAACAACAATTCGCAGTGCTCATCTTTTTTTCTCCGCAGGAGTCAGGCCGAAGTGCCGGTAGAGTATGGGCAGCAAGATCAGTGTCAGCAGCGTGGAGCTAAGCAATCCACCTATCACCACGATGGCCAGCGGTTTCTGGATTTCCGAACCGGGGCCGGTTGCAAACAACAGCGGCAGCAGGCCGAATGCGGTGATACTTGCTGTCATCAACACCGGGCGCAGGCGGCGTTTCGCGCCCTCCACTACAACCAGACCAATCGCCCTGCCCTGTTCGTGCAGCTGGTTAAAACAGGACACCATCACCACGCCGTTGAGTACGGCAATCCCGAGCAAAGCGATAAAACCCACCGAAGCGGGTACAGAGAGATACTGGCCGCTGAGCCACAACGCGAACACCCCGCCTATCAGCGCAAAAGGGATGTTGGTCAGCACCAGTACCGCTTGCCGCACCGATCCAAAAGTGGCGAACAACAATACAAAAATCATTCCTAATGCGATCGGGATAACCACCGTGAGTCGCGCCGCAGCGCGTTGTTGGTTTTCAAATTGCCCGCCCCAGGTGAGACGATAACCCTCCGGCAGTTCGATCTTGGCCGTCACCGCCGCTTTGGCCTCATCGACAAACCCAACCAGATCGCGGCCACGCACATTGCTTTGCACGACCACCATGCGTGAGCCGTTCTCGCGATCTATTTTCACCGGTCCGTCCACCCGCTCCAGTTTTGCTACCACCGACAGCGGCACGCTTTGTCCATTACCCAATGAGATCGTCAACGCGGAAAACAGGGCGGGCGATTGCTGGACACGGGTTTCGCCGCGCAAAATAAGCGGTGTACGCCGCCCCGCTTCGATCACTGTGCCGATGCGCAGCCCTTCAATCTGGCCGCGCAAGGCGTTGCCGATGTCGTCCACACTCAACCCCAGCCGACCTGCCGCCAGCCGGTCCACCGCCACGCGGTAATACTGCACCCCGCTATTTTTCACGGTGAACACGTCCTCGCTACCCCGGATGCCCTGCAATACTTTGACCATCTGTTCCGCTGTCGCATTGAGCCGGTTCATGTCCGCGCCAAAAATCTTGACGACCACATCACCGCGCGCGCCGATTACCATTTCCTGCACGCGCATGTCGATCGGCTGGGTGAAGCTGTAAGCGATTCCCGGCAACTGATCCAGCACCGTGCGCAATTGGTCGAGCAGCCATTCCTTGTCCGGCTTGCGCCATTCGCCCATCGGTTTGAGCACTAAAAATGTGTCGGTTTGATTGACGCCCATCGGATCGAGACCGAGCTCGTCCGCCCCGGCGCGGGCTATGATTCCTTTCACTTCGGGTATCCGATCCATCATCGCCTGCTGGATTTTCAAATCCAGCGCGACGCTTTGCTCAAGGCTGATAGACGGCAATTTTTCGATGCCCACGATGACATCGCCCTCGTCCATAGTCGGCATGAAGGTCTTGCCTATCTGGGTATAGGCAACAACGGTGAGCAGCAGCGCGCCCCCTGCCGCGACCAACACGTAGCGCACGTTGCGCAATGCCCACTCCAGTGCCGGGACATAGAGCGCGTTGGCTTTGCGCAATAACCAGGGATCGCGGTGTGCCCCGGCCTTGAGGACAAAAGAAGCCAGCACCGGAATGACGGTAAGCGACAATAGCAACGAACCGGCCAGCGCGAATACGATGGTCATCGCGACGGGAATAAATAATTTTCCCTCCAGCCCCTGCAAGGTCATGAGTGGCAAGAACACGATGATGATGATCGCCACGCCCGCTGCGACCGGGGTGACGACTTCTTTGACCGAACGAAACACGATGTGCAGATGGGGGAATTTTTCGGTGTTCTTATCGTGCGACAAATGCGACACGATATTTTCCACCACGACGACAGCCGCATCCACCAACATGCCAATGGCGATCGCCAGCCCGCCCAAGCTCATCAGATTGGCAGACATGCCAAATTGCCGCATCAGGATGAACGTGATCAGCACCGCCAGCGGCAACGTGACCGCCACTACCAACGCTGCGCGCCAGTTGCCCAGGAACAGCACCAGTAAAATGACCACCAGCACGATCGCTTCGGCAAGGGCCTTTGCGACCGTACCCACGGCGCGCTCGACCAGACCACCTCGATCATAAAAAACTTCGGTACGGATACCTTTGGGCAACATAGGCGCGAGTCCGGCCAGCTTGGCACGTACCCCTTCCACCACCTTTTGCGCGTTGGCACCGCGCAGCCCCAGCACCAATCCTTCCACCGCCTCACTTTTTCCGTCTTTGCTGACAGCACCATATCGCGTCAGACTACCGATGCGCACTTCGGCCACATCGCCAACCCGGATCGGGCTGCCGCCTGGGCTCGCGATGACGATGTTGCGTATATCGTCCAGGCTCTTGATGTTTCCTTCGGTGCGTACCAGCAGAGCCTCATCCCCATCGGTCAATCGTCCCGCACCATCGTTGCGATTGTTCGCCTGCACCGCTTGTTGCAGCATGGCGTAAGAAATGCCGCGCGTCGTCAGCGCGGTGTGATCCGGCACGATCTCAAAGCTGCGCGCCAGGCCACCCAAGGAATTGACATCGGCGACACCCGGTAAAGTGCGCAGGGCCGGTCGTATCGTCCAATCCAGAATAGTGCGGCGTTGCTCCAGCGTATAGCCCTCGCCTTCCACGGTGAACATGAACATCTCGCCCAACGGCGTGGTGATCGGTGCCAGCCCTCCTGTGGCATCGGCAGGCAGGTCTCCCTTGACAGTGTTCAGCCGCTCGGCGACTTGCTGGCGCGCCCAATAGATATCCGTGCCGTCATTGAAATCAATGGTGATATCAGCAATCGCGTACTTGGACACCGAACGCAAAATGTGCTGATTCGGAATACCCAGCATTTCCAGCTCGATCGGCGCAACGATGCGCGCCTCGACTTCTTCCGGAGTCATGCCCGGGGCTTTCATGATCACTTTGACCTGTGTCGAGGAAACATCTGGAAACGCGTCAATCGGCAACTCGCGGAATGAAACGATACCGGACACGATCAAGAGCAACGTCGAGGCAGTGACCAACAACCGCTGCGCGAGCGCAAATTCCACTAGCCGGGTGAACATTATTCTCCCCCGCCTATGCCCATCACACTGGCTTTCAGTGTGGCCACCCCGTGTACCGCAATATTTTCGTCGCCCTTGAGATCGCCGCTGATCACGCTGTTTTGCGCGCCCTCATTTTGCAACGTCACGGCCTGTGCGCGAAATCCCTGGGCGGTGGCCACGAACACCATCGTCTTGCCGTCGATACGCGCGATCGCGGTATTGGGTACTTCCCATTGCGTCGTACCGCCGACAGCGGTGACGATGCCGACTTCCACAAACTGGTTGGGACGCAGATTCTCCGCCCCCTGTGTGATGACACCACGCAACAACACGCTTTGATTGCTGCCGGTCAGACCGCGCCCGATCGCGGTAAGTTTGCCGCTCGCATGAAAGGCCGGAATGCGGATCGCCGCGCCCACTTTCAAATCCCGCGTCATGGCGGCGGGAGCCTGGATTTCCAACGCCAGCGGGTTGAGTTTGGCCACTTTGAATATCTGCACGGCGGCATCCAGCCGCTGTCCCGCATTGACCGATTTTTCCAATACCACACCGTCTATGGGTGCGGTCAGGGCCAGGCTGCCGGAGAGATTGTTCCCCGCTTGCAACTTGGCCAGCGCGCTGTCGTTCATGCCCGACAAACGCAATAACTGCCTGCGTTCCGCCAACGTCGCGGCAGTTTCCAAAGCCGCGCCTTTGCTCATGCGATAGCGGCTTTGCGCAATGATGCCGTCTTTGAACAGAGCCTCGTCACGGGTCAGATTGTCTTGCGCCAATTGCGCTTGCACAGATGCCTGCAGAAAACCGCGTTGGGCTTCGGCGAATGCCGGACTTTGCAGCGTCGCCAGCACCTGCCCCTTTTTGACACTATCCCCCACGCCCACCAGAGTCTGTTCGACCAATCCCGGCATGGGTGAACTCATGACATGCAATTGATTGCCGGGAACCACCACCTGAGCCGGCAAGCCAGATACTTCACCGGCAGACTTATTCGGCAAAGCAGCCGTGGTGATGCCCAATGTTTTAGCTTGCTGAGCCGACAAAACCACATCGGATGCCGCACGGGCAGCAGGTAAAGACGCGAGAAACAACAGTCCAAACAAAGTGAATGCGGGTGTCATGGTGAACTCCGAAATCACGCGATGCGTGATTTTATTGATAGCGGGGATACTGCGGAATAACGCGGCGGCTAAGCCAGATGAGCACGAGGAGGAGGGGCTTGCGACCACGCCAGCGTGTGGCAGGATGCGCTGAGTGGTACATGAAATAGCGTGGAAAAAGCCGCCATAAGCCGGGGCTCGTAGTCTATGCGATACGGGCTGGTAACCAATTCAACCGAAGGTTCGGAGACAGTTGGGCTGTCGCTGGCGGGATAAGCATGCGGCATGGTAATCACCGCACCTGCCTCATTCTCGACATGGCTTTCTGCCATCTGTGCCTCCACACTCAACTCGTGACTGTGCAGGCTATGACCCGCATTGTGTCCGTCCACATGCGCGTGCGCCAAGGGCGACAGGCATTGCAGGAACACAAAGAGGATGAGCAGGAATTGTTGGATGATTTTTTGCATGGACGGCTGATTATAGCATTGCCCTATTCAGCGCAGCAGCCAGCCGACGCGGCTACCGATCCACTGATTCAATCAAATCGCCACGCATCCATGGCGAGGATGCCATATGTCATCACCTGGTTCAGGTGCGTTGCGCTTTCGATTTTATCGGCGGCCCCGAGTGCCACGAACAAGGGCAGCAAGTGTTCGTCGGTGGGATGATTTTGCACGGCATGCGGCGCACGGGTGCGATATTCGACGAGTGCATCGAGATCGCCTGAGCTGATGTTGTCGGCCATCCATGCACGGAATTCGGACACCCACTGCGGCACGGCTGCGCCCTGCGGATGAGCGAACAAGGCGCGCAAGTTATGCGTGATCGAGCCACTGCACAGGATCAGCACCCCCCTTTCACGCAACGGTCGCAACGCCTTGCCCAACGCGACATGCCAGGCCGGATTCTGCGCGGGCTGTAATGACAGTTGCGTCACGGGAATATCCGCATCGGGAAACAAAAACGTCAACGGAACCCAGGCTCCGTGATCCAGCCCGCGAGTCTCGTCCAGCTCAACCGGAATACCTGCCTGTTGCACAGCCTGTGCGGCGGCACGCGCCATATCGGGCGCACCGGGTGCAGGATAACGCAGGCTGTACAACTCGGCCGGGAAACCGCTGAAGTCGTGGATGGTTGCGGGATGTTGTGCCGTACTCAAAGTGGGAACGGGTGTCGTCCAGTGCGCCGAAACCACCAAAATCGCAGCGGGCTTTTCGAGTTGTGCGCCTAGCTTGCGCCAAGCCGCCCCGGTATCGCCGGGTTCCAGCGGCAGCGTGGGCGCACCATGTGAGACGAACAGGATGGGAGTCTTCATATGCGTGATGCTAACGCGGGAAAAGTTTGCTGTCATTTGGTTGCGTAGGCTATTTTTCTTGTTCTCGTCGCCTGAGTACCCGCCACATCCACACACCGAACAGCAACACCATCCCCACACCCAGCCACAGCGGCCACAGCACGGGACGATTCCAGTCGCGGCGCAATCGCTCGCGCAGCGCACCGTCCACGCGCCAGTATTTGAGTTTGTTGTTCGCCATCACATTGGGTTTCACGTTGTGCAGCCAAACGTGTTGCAGCACGAACTTCTTCGGATGGTAGCCCCACAGCCAGGGCGAGTCGCGATGCAGGATGACCAGCATCTGGTCGATGATTTTTTGCCGCTCCGGGGTGTTGTCCATATTCTTCATCTGTTCGAACAATCGATCGAACTCCGGATTGCTGTAGTTGGCCGCATTCTCGCCGCCATGGCCCACCTTGGCTTGCGCGCCACTGAGCAAAAACAAAAAATTCTCCGGATCGGGATAGTCGGCGTTCCAACCGTAGTAGAACATCTGCATGTCGCCCTTGCGTATCTTGTCCTGGAAGCGGTTGTAGTCGGTGCTGCGCACCACCAGTTGCACGTTGAGCTTCTCGAACTGTTTGCGCATCCAGTCCAGCCGCGATTTGTCGCCCACGCCGGTCGCGGTCGTGTCCAGATTGATGACCAGCGGCTGGTGCGTTTGTGCATCCACGCCATTCGGATAACCAGCCTCGGCCAGCAGACGTTTCGCGACCGCGATGGATTTGCGTTGCGGCTTGCCATCCACCCAGTCGTACACCACGGGGTTGATGCCCGCCTTGCCTTCACGATAACCGAAGATGCCCGGCGGGATGGGGGATTGCGCGGCGATGCCGCGACCGTTAGCGAAGATGGACACGAATTCCTCGAAGTCCACGGCGATAGAGATGGCTTGACGTAACTTGCGTGCCCGCTCTGAATCGCCACCGACCGTGGCATCCAGCCAGTTGAAGCCGGTGTACATGGTGGAGGTCTCCACGGCGGTCGAGAGCGTGATGCCCTGCGCCTGCATGCTGTCGGTCACCGAGGTCTCGCCCGACACATTGACCTGTACCGCCTGATCGAAGCTATCCGAACTGATGCCCGACGCGTCGTAATAGCCCTGCAAAAATTTGTTCCAATACGGGATGGTTTCCTTTTCCAGCGTGAATACCACCTGGTCGATCAAAGGCAAAGGCTTGCCCGCATCGGCCAGCAATCCCGTTTGCGCATCGCCCGGCTCGCCGTGTCCGGGATACGTCTCGCGCATGTAATTGGGATTGCGCGTCAGCACCATGCGCTGATTGGGATCGTTCTCGGACAGATAATACGGCCCGCTGCCCACGGGCCACCAGTCCAGACTCAGATTGCGCTCGCGCATGCCCGCCTGCGCGTAAAATTTTTCCGCCTCGAACGGCATGGGTGCGAAGAACGGCATCGCCAGCCAATATTCGAACTGCGGATATTTGCCGTTGAGGGTGATGCGGTAAGTGTGTTCATCCACCACTTGCACACCGGACAAATCGAACGTGTTCAGGTCGAGAAACTCGTCCGGATGCTGATGCGCCTGCTGTTGCAGAGTGGCGGCATAGTCTTTGAAGCCCGCGATATATTCGCTCATCATCCCCGCGATGGGTACATGCAATGCAGGATGTGCGAGGCGTTTGATCTGGTACACATAATCGGCGGCGGTGACCTTGCGTGTCGCCGTGCGTTTGAAGTCACCCAGGCTGTGGACGTTAGCGATGTCCTGAACCGTGCCAACAAAAGCCGGATGTGGCTGATAACGCATGTCGTCCCTGATGTGTATCTCGTAGACGCTGTAGGCGATCTTTTCCGCAGCGGTGTGCTCCGGCAACAGATGATGCTGCCGGTCGAAAAAACGCACGGTGGGCATCGCACTCGCCGCCAAGGGAACTAATTGATACGGTCGGTTGAGATAGTGGTATTGCAGCGGCGGCGCGTAGATCTGCGCCAGGAAATCGTATTCGTTCTCGCTGTAGGCTTGCGCGGGATCGAGGTGCTTGGGTCGTCCGGTGAACGCCGTGTACAAAATCGACTGTCCGCCTGCACTGCCGGAATAAGGATCGTTCCATTCGTCACAGGCGGCGAGCGACATCACCAACAAGAGACAAAGGAGGCTTTTCCAAATCGGGCTTTTCATGGGGCGCGAGTTTAACGGAATCAAGGGTAACCGTCTTGTGAAGGTTGACATCATCTGATGCTTGCACAACACTGCGCGCACTTAATCTTCACACCGCCCGCCATGCTCTATTACTGCATCAAAATAATCGTTTCCGCCGTGCTGATCCTGGCAATTTCCGAGATCGCCAAACGCCACTCTGGATTCGCCGCGCTGGTCGCTTCCTTGCCCATCACATCAGTGCTGGCCTTCATCTGGCTGCACGTGGAATCGACTCCCAATGAGCAACTTGCGGAGCTATCCGGACAGATATTCTGGCTGGTGCTGCCCTCCTTGATCTTGTTTCTGGCCTTTGCCTTCATGCTCAGACTGGGAATGAATTTCTGGCTCAGCCTGATCTTGTCGATGGCGGCGACGGCCTGCGCCTATCTGGCTTTGCTGCCTTTATTGAAACGCTTCGGCATCTCTTTGTAACCACCCTAAACCGACCACACTATGAATCCAGAATGGCAAGATTTCCTCACCCGACACCATGCGCACATCGACGCGGGTGTGGTGCAACACTTTGGCGACCGTGATGCCGAATTGGGTACCACCGCGCACAGCACCGTGCTGTGCGACCTCAGCCAGTTCGGCACGCTGCGCGTGAGCGGCGAAGACGCGCAAAGTTTTTTGCAGAACCTGTTGAGCAACGACTTCCGCAATGTGGACGGCACGCACGCACAGCTCAGCAGCTTCAATACCGCCAAGGGACGCATGCTGGTGGTGTTCACAATCTGGCGCGAGGGCGACGATTATTTGTTGCAACTGCCTGTCACTCTCGTCGAAGCGATGCGCAAGAAGCTTTCCCTGTATGTTATGCGCGCAAAAGTTAAGCTTAACGATACCAGCCATGAGCAAGTTTCATTGGGTGTGGCAGGTGTTAGAGCTGAAGCGATTTTGCGCGACTTGCTGGGCGGCGACTTGCCGCAGGAAAATCTAGCCTGCCTCGCCACCGGACCGGTCCATGTCCTTAAAATCAACAACACGCGCTACCAACTCAACGTCACGCCGCAGCACGCGGAGAAATTATGGGCGGCAATCAACAAGGACGCGCCAGCCGTGGGCAGCGTGTGCTGGGACTGGCTCAACATCCGTGCCGGTATCCCCGTGATCGAGCCCAAGACACAGGAAGAGTTTGTTCCGCAGATGGCGAATCTGGACGCGCTGGGCGGCATCAATTTCAAAAAAGGCTGCTACCCCGGACAGGAAATCGTCGCGCGTATGCACTATCTGGGCAAACTGAAACGCCGCATGTATCTGGCTCACCTCGCCTGCGACGCTGTGCCGCAGGCGGGCGAAGAATTGTTCAGCGCGGATATGGCAGGACAAGCCAGCGGCATGATCGCCAATGCCGCGCCCGCACCGAACGGTGGCTATGACATCCTGGCGGTCATCCAGACTGCCAGCGCGGAGAGCACGACAGTACATACTGCAAGCGGAGTCGCGTTAGCGTTCCTGACGCTGCCTTACACGATCGGTTAACCAATCGAGGACTCTGATGAATACACCCAAAACACCGCTGACGCGTATCCACCTGCTGGCGTTGTTTTTGGCGTCGCTCATCGTGCTCAACGGGTTATGGCTCAACGCGTTCAGCACGCCGGACAATCGCCTCTCGGATGTGTTCGTGCGCTCGGTCGCATCCTCGCTACAGCCCGACCCGGACATCGTCATCGTCGATATCGACGAAGCCAGTATCGCGGCTATGCAGGATGTGGCGGGCAGTTGGCCGTGGCCGCGCGCGGTGCATGGCGAGTTGGTGCAAGGTATCGAACGACAGCAACCCGCCGCCATCGTGTTCGATATTTTGTTCAGTGAACCGGATCGCTATCGCCCCGAGAGTGACCAGATGTTCAACGACGTGTTGCACGACCTGCACAACGTGTATTTCCCGATGCTGCAACTGGAAGGCAAACAATCGACCGGCGTACCGCTGGCGGAGTTGGCCAAGATCACCGACGTTCCGCATCGCGCCGATGCCGACCAGAATGCGCGTGCCATCCTGCTGCCGCCGCAGGCCATAGCACCCTCATCCTGGCGGGTCGGACTGGTCAACCTCACCGAGGATAAAGACGGCATCGCGCGCCGTTATGACGTGCGGCGCGACATCGGCGGCTGGCAACTGGAATCGTTGCCCGCACGCGTGATGCGCGACTTGAATATCCCGACACCCGATCAGGAGCACATCATCCTGCACTGGCGCGGTGGCCAACCGGCATTCAAACATATCTCCTACAGCGCGTTATACGCCGACCAGTCACGCCAGAAACCGTTGCGCGACACACACGAGCTGAGTGGCAAGATCGTCGTCATCGGCAGCAGCGCGACAGGACTGCACGACATACGTGCCACGCCCATCTCCGATCTGTATTGGGGAACGGAGATACTCGCCACGGCCATCGACGACCTCAAAAATCATCGCTACGTCACTGCCGCTCCGGCTTACTTCGCACCGCTCATCGCCCTGCTCCTCATCGCACTGCAATTGCCGCTGTTCGCCAACCGCCTGGACGCGTTCAAGATCGGCGGCGCGCTCCTGGCGGTGAGTATCGGATTGCTGGGGGCACAGTATTTCGCCATGACACGCCTGATGAGTCTGGCGATGTTCACGCCCTTGTTGTTCGGCTGGCTGTTTTATTTTTCCGCCGCCCTCAGCGAATACCTGCGCGAGAAAGAATCGCGCAAACAGACCGTGCGCATCTTCAACCGTTTCCTCGACCCGCGTGTAGTGGACTCGCTGGTCGCGCAGGGCGAGACGGCGCAGTCATTGCGCAGCCAGGCGCGCGACATCACCGTGCTGTTCTCCGACATACGCGGCTTCACCACCATGTCAGAAAGTCATACACCCGAGCAGATCGTCGCCCTGCTCAACCGCTATTTCAGCTTGCAGGTCGAGATCATCTTTCGCCACGGCGGCACGCTGGACAAGTTCATCGGCGACGCCATCATGGCGTTTTGGGGCGCGCCGCAGGACGATCCGCAGCACGCCGCTCACGCGGTTGCCGCGGCAATCGAAATGGAGCAGTGTCTGCTCAAGTTCAAACAGGAACTGGGTGACGGGGGCAAGGATTTTGACGTGGGCATCGGCATTCATAGCGGCAAAGCCGTGGTCGGTTTCATCGGCTCGGAGGAACGGCTGGATTACACCGCCATCGGCGACACCGTCAATCTGTCCAGCCGCATCGAGGGACTGACCAAAGGTGTGGCTCGCATTCTGGTGTCCAGCGACACCGTCGCGCGTTGTGGAGGAGCGTTTGACTTTACGCCGGTGGGATCTTATAAAGTCAAAGGACGTTTACAGGAAGTCGAGTTGTTTTTTCCCAGGATGAAATCATGAAAAAAATGTTCGTATGGCTGCTGCTGAGTTGGCTTCCCTGCACCGTTTATGCCGAGCAGCAAACCTCTTATACGGTGCGTGCGACCGAGATCAAACAGCAGCCGTATAGCGATGCCGCCACGGTCGGTATGCTGGCGGAAAAAGCCAGTGTCAAAGTCGTGCTACGCCAAGGCGGCTGGGTGAAAGTCAGCAGCGGTCAGGGCGATGGCTGGGTGAAAATGCTCAACCTGCGCAGCTCCAGCACCAAACAGGGCGATAGCGGATTGCAAAGCCTCTTCAATCTGGGGCGCAGTGGCAGCAGCGGCATCACCGTCGCTACCGGCGTGCGCGGCCTGTCCGAAGAAGACCTGAAGAATGCCAAACCCAATTTCGAGGAATTCGCCAAGATGAAGAACTATGCGGCAAACAAAAATCAGGCTGAAAAATTCGCGCGCAATGGCAAGCTGAATGCACAGACGCTGGATTTCATCCCGGCCAGTGGCAATTGACTCGCAAAGGAATACGATCATGAACCGACACAAACTGATTTTTTCCGGCATCGCTCTGCTCTTTTCCGCATCGGCACTGGCATTCGATCTTGACTGGCAAAGGGCCTTGCAGGTCGGCGGCCAGACACTGCAAAAAGTCCAGCAGGCCAACCAGCCGGTCAGCGAATCCCAGGAGATCGAACTGGGTCACGGCATCGCCGCCAATCTGCTGGGCGCATCGCCCTTGCTGGACAACCCGCGCGTACAAATTTATGTGAATCAGGTCGGACGCTGGCTGAGTCTGCAAACCGACAGACCCGATTTACCCTGGCAATTCGGCGTACTGGAAAGCACCGACCTGAACGCTTTCGCCACACCGGGTGGCACGATATTCATCACCAGAGGCCTGCTGCAAAGACTCACCAATGAATCGGAACTGGCGGGCGTATTGGGACATGAGATCGTGCATGTATTGAGTAAACACCATCTGGCCGCGTTGCAAAAAGCCGCGCGGATGAGTATCGCGAGCGATCTGGCCGGCGAGGTGATCAGGGAAAAAGGCAATCCGCTGATGGAGAAAGCCGTCCAGGCCGGTACCGAGGTTTATGCGCGCGGCCTGGATAAGGACGACGAGTTCGAGGCGGACCGCAAAGGCATCGTCATCGCCACGCGCGCCGGCTATGACCCGTACGGTTTACCCGCCGTGTTGCAGATGCTGGATGCCGCCAATGCAAAAGACTCCTCGCTGGCCCTGATGTTCAAGACCCATCCCGCGCCGCGCGACCGACTCAACTTGCTGGATAAGATCATGGCGAATCATTTTGATGACTACCCTATCCCCAGTCAGACCGACAAACGCTATAACAGCGAATTGGCACAACTCAAATAAAGGCACTCTCTAAGGAAAAAAGATGAACAACAACAGACTGCCGGCCTTTCTCATCCTATCCGTGTTGGCACTGCCCTCTCTTGCGAGAGCGGAGGGTGACGGCTCGCAGTACAACGGTGCGCCCGCGCAGGTTTACGGCCAGCCGCCAGCGTATATTCAGGCTCAACCGGCTTATGCCCCGCCACCGCCGATGTACGCCCCCCCGCAAGGTTATATTCAGCCACCACCGATGTATGCACCCCCGCCGCAGGGCTATATCCAGCCGCCTCAATACTATGGTGGCGAAGGCGGCGGCTATAATGGTGGCGGAGAGGGCGAAGGAGAGGACGACGGCGAAGAGGATGGCGGTGGGGATTGATTGAGACTGGAATACTGAAATGCGTCAGCCTGTTCCCCTAGTGGCATCACAATCGCGGGTTGAATACGCGCCTCAACTAAAAAGGGAGACATCAGATGAGAAAATTGATATTGCTCGGTTTGCTGGTAACAGTCTTGGCTGGCTGTGAGGATATGCCTTTCGAGGGCATGGGCATGGGTAGGGATGACTTGACTGACGCATCCCATCCAAGGCATCTCATGGCGACGACACCGGATCACACAGCACAATCCGGTCGTTATTAAGCGCGTCTGTCGGCACCACACACGCCAGGGTGTCATTACACCGACGTCAGGGCACTGGACTTATCTTCCAACACATCCACGGCTTCGATTTTGGCAAAGTGATCGCTGATCTTGCGGCTGGAGATTTCTACCTGTCCGGCTTCTTCGTTGGCCTTGCGGATGTTGTCAGCGAGACGCTTCATGCGTTCGTCAAAGCGTTTGAAGTCGACACTGAGTTTACCCAGCTCGCTCTGGATGATGTGCACTTGTTCTCGCATTTGCACGTCTTTCATCACCGCGCGTGCCGTATTCAAAACCGCCATCAAAGTGGTCGGTGAAACAATCCAGACATGCTTGTGCATGGCATATTCCACCAAGTCGGAATGATAGGCATGGATCTCGGCAAACACCGCCTCGGCGGGAACGAACATCACCGCCCCGTCCGAGGTTTCGTTGCGGATTAGATATTTCATGCCGATATCGTCGATGTGTTTTTTGATGTCGGACTTGAATTGGCGACGCGCCACCAGCCGTTCGGATTCGGCCAAGTCCTGCTGCAACATGCGGTGATAGTTCTCCAGCGGAAACTTTGCATCGACCGGGACTTTTCCCGTGGGTGCGGGCAGGATCAACAAACAATCCACGCGGTTGCCATTGGAGAGTTTTTCCTGAAAGGCATAGGCATCCGGCGGCAGGATGTTGCGCACCAAACCCTCCAGCTGCACTTCGCCGAATGCGCCACGCGAACGTTTGTCACCCAGCAGATTTTGCAAGCTCACCACATTGGTGGTCAGCCCGTCGATCTTCTTCTGCGCTTCATCGATGGTGGCGAGCCGTGTCATCACATTGGTAAACGTCTCGTTGGTCTTTTTGAAACCCTCATCGAGACGTTCCGCCACTTTTCCCGAAATCTGTTCGAGTCTGGCATCGGTGCTTTTGGTCAAGCCATCGATGGTCAGCGTCAATATTTCAGTGCTTCGTTTCATCGTGGACTGTATCGCTTCCTGATCCGCCCTGCCCTGCTCCGCCAGTGTTTGCAAAGTCTTGCCGATCACCTCGACACGCATGGCCTCCTGCTTGGCTTGCAACTCGGATGACAAACCGGCCAGTTGCTTCAACAACTCTTCGCGGGTATTCGCCAGGCTATCGCGCTGGGCCAGTTGCAGACTTTGCATCGCCTCACGCGTTTGTGTCAGCTCCTGTGTCACGCGCTCGCGCAAGCGTTCCGAACTATCCAGGGTGGCCAGCGTGATACGGTCGCCCTGTTTGTTCAACCCGTCATGCAAATCACCCAGCATCAGGCGATGCTTCTCTTCCAGTCCGCGTCCCAGTACATCGGCCTGGCCGGCTTGCAAGCGGGTTAGCGCGTTCATTCTGAACACGAGCCAAAGCATGATGCACAACAGCACCACAAGCAGGGCGAACATAATCAGCGGCAGTGTTCCGGTCATGATGAGAACCATAAAAAAACGCCGCGCAGTATAGCACTTGCGCGGCGTTCTTCAGACTTTGGAGCAGCCGGTGTTACAGTCCTCGAACCTGACGCTTGCGTTCGTTTTCAGTCAGATAACGTTTACGCACGCGAATCGACAACGGGGTGATCTCGACCAGTTCGTCATCGTCGATGAACTCGACCGCCGATTCCAGCGTCAGGCGCACCGGCGGAGTCAGTCGCACCGCTTCATCCGTGCCCGAAGCGCGCACGTTGGTCAACTGTTTACCCTTGATCGGATTGACGATCAGGTCGTTGTCACGGCTGTGGATGCCGATGATCATGCCTTCGTACAATTTGTCGCCGGGAACCACGATCATGCGACCGCGATCTTCCAGCTTCCACAGGGCGTAAGCCACGGCTTCACCTTGCTCGGCAGAGATCAGCACGCCATTGCGGCGACCCGGCATATCGGCTTTCACAGGTGCGTAGTCATCGAACACATGCGCCATGATGCCGGTGCCGCGTGTCAGCGTCATGAACTCGGATTGGAAGCCGATCAGACCGCGCGCGGGGATGCGGTATTCCAGACGCACACGACCATGACCGTCCGGCTGCATGTCCTGCAGATCACCGCGACGGCGACCCAGTTCTTCCATGATCGCGCCCTGGTTTGCATCTTCCACGTCCACGGTCAGCACTTCAAAAGGCTCGCATTTCTCGCCGTTGATCTCGCGGTACACAACACGCGGTTTGCCCACACCCATCTCGAAACCTTCACGGCGCATATTTTCCAGCAGGATGGTCAGGTGCAACTCACCGCGCCCCGCCAACAGGAACACGTCGGTGTTGTCTGTCTCTTCCACACGCAACGCCACGTTGACCAGCAGCTCTTTGGTGAGGCGGTCGCGGATCTGGCGGCTGGTGATGAACTTGCCTTCCTGCCCGCACAATGGCGAGGTGTTCACCATCAGGTTCATGGTCAGGGTAGGCTCGTCGACCTTGGGCAGAGGCAAAGCCTCAGGCTTGTTAATGTCGGCGATGGTCACGCCGATACCGATCTCTTCGATACCGTTGATCAGCACGATGTCACCGGCCTTTGCCTCGTCCATCAAGTAACGATCCACGCCCTGGAAGCCCAGCACTTGATTGATGCGACCGCGCTTGGATGACTTGTCGCCGTTCATCACCATCACGTCCTGACCTGGCTTGATGCGGCCGCGCAGCACGCGACCCACGCCGATGCGTCCGACGAAACTGGAATATTCCAGCGCGGAGATCTGCAACTGCAAAGGCTCGTCCATCGCCGCAGCGGAAGGAGCAGGAACGCTCTTCAGCACGGTGTCGAACAAAGGACGCATATCCGGGCTGGGCTTCGCCATATCCAGAGTCGCATAACCGTTCAGCGCGGAAGCGTAAACGACAGGGAAATCCAGTTGCTCTTCAGATGCGCCCAACTTGTCGAACAAGTCGAAAGTCTGGTCGATCACCCAGTCGCAACGCGCGCCCGGACGGTCAACTTTGTTGATGACCACGATGGGACGCAGGCCAAGAGCCAGTGCCTTCTTGGTCACGAAACGCGTTTGCGGCATCGGGCCTTCCACGGCGTCCACCAGCAGCAGCACGCCATCCACCATGCCCAGCACACGCTCCACTTCGCCGCCGAAGTCGGCGTGACCCGGTGTGTCGACGATGTTGATGTGCACGCCTTCGTAATCCACCGCGCAGTTCTTCGCCAGAATCGTGATGCCGCGTTCCTTCTCCAGATCGTTGTTGTCCATCACACGTTCGGCGACGTGCTGGTGAGCGGAGAAAGAACCTGCCTGGGTAAGCAGCTTATCGACCATGGTGGTCTTGCCGTGGTCAACGTGGGCGATGATGGCGATATTACGGAGTGCGCGGGACATGAATGCAGCCTTGCTCGATTAAAGGGCGCGCATTCTAACACAGGCTTGCAAGCTGCTTCCGAGAAAACGCAGGAATGACCCAGGTGTGGAACGATGGATGCGATGAGCCTGTTGATAATGCGGTGTTGTCACGGGCCAGGCTATACGCCTGGGCTATACGCCTGATCAAACCAGGCGCGCGATTTTACTTGAACTTTTCGCGATACCGTTGCGTTTGAGCATGGTGAAGAGCTCGCTTTCACCATGTTTGACGACTTTCGCGAGGTGCGCCATGTTCTTCTCTATTGATTCAATATAAAAGTTGTTATCGACACCCATCGTGTCCCTGAAGTGGAACGCCAGTTTCCGGTAGATCCCCCCAAGTACACCATCAAGTTTTTCGCGGGTCATTTCATAGAAGTGATTGGTCTGGCATAGCAGGTCATACATGCTCTGATAGCTCCCGAAACCCGCCTCTTTGAATTCCTGGTAAAGGAACAGAAGCTTCTCCAGATATTTCCTGTCCGCCATTTGCCCGGTGATATCGGCCGTGGCGACGATGCGTGCCAGCATGCGTGTCCTGTCGTCGGCGAAATCAATCTGATCGAACGGGCGAAAGTGCTCGGTACCCAAGATCATGCCCGTCACATCCACCAGAATGCCAGAAGGCAACATGCGTTCGGTGAAATGGCGTTTCATGAATTCGACACCGCGCTGGACATGCGTCCGGGTAAACTGTGCACCGGTTCCGGTTTCTTCGCCCTCGCGCTGTGCATAACCGACATCGTGCATGAGGATTGCAAGCATCATCAGCGTGATCTCATCATCCGTCAGATGATCGCCAGAGAGATGAACGCCGTGCATCAGCCTGACCCCGCACGTAAAAACCTCCAATGTGTGCGACAGATCGTGATAGAGGGTTTTGATCGGGCCGTATCCGGGAAATTCGCCATAGAACAGGCGCAACACATCCCGGTAGATTTTTTGCACGAGTGTGAAGTCGTAGTCGGGACTGATGCGGCGTATCGTGGCGCAGGCCTTCAGCCATACCACCTCGGGGTCGGTATTATCGAACAATTCAGAAACATCAACAGTCGTCGCACGTTCATTCATGATGGGGGAGAATACGCCTCGATCCATATTTCGAAAGCTCGCCGCCACTGAGCCTGGCGCAAGTCTACCCCACGTTCCTGGTGGAATACAATTTTCCGGACAACAGGCTGGCGGACACAATGAGCGCGGCCCCGATCCAATCGCGCGGTTGCATCTCCTCTCCCGCGAGAAAGTATGACGAGACTGCCGCGACCACCAGTTCAAACAGGAACAACAGCATGGCGCGATTGGCGGGCAAATGCGTCACGCCATATTGCACTGCGTAACTGACCGCACACATGACACCCCCCAGAATCGCCAGCACCAGCCAATGAGTGGCACTGATGCCCGTCAATTGTTGCAAAGCCCCGCCCTGATACCACAGCAAGGGCAAAGTTAACACGGCGGTACCCAGCCAGACACTGAACGATTTGGCTTTCACACTCATGTGTCTGGCACGGCGCGACACGACATTGGATAGCGCGAAACTCAGACCTGCCGACAGTCCGATCCACTCGGACAGATTTTGCGGCAAAGGCCAGCCGTGCTGCGGCCTCCACAGCATGGTAATCGCGCCACCGACAGACAGCGCGATCACCACATAACCATAGCGGTTGAGTTTTTCCCCGAGCAACCAGTATGACAGTAAGATCGTCCACAAAGGAGCCAGATAAAACAGCAGCAACACGCGCATCACGTCGCCGTGCAGCATCGCCAACACATAGCCGAAGTTCGCTCCACCCGCACTCAATACCAGCAGTGCCCCCCACCAGCCGATTGCGGGTAGTTCGCGCAGCAAACGGGGTAGCCAGGCAACGGCGAACAGCATCGCCAACAAGAAAGTGATGAGGGTGGCGAGTGCGCCGGAAATGCCCGTTTCTTGCAGCATGCGATAGGGATACCAGATCAGCCCCCACACCAGTGCGCCGCTCAATACGCCTGAAACCGCTCTGAGATTTTGTTTGGTTGGCACTAACTCGACCCTTATAATGCGCGCCATATTTTGCGCGCTTCCGAGACTGTAAATGAATCCCGATTTAGACAAACTCCAGCCCTACCCCTTTCAAAAACTGGCCGCTCTGTTTCGTGCAGTGACCGCCAATCCCGCTTATCGTCCCATCAGCCTATCCATAGGAGAACCCAAGCATGCCACGCCCCAATTCATCAAGGACGCACTGCTAGCCGGGCTGGACGGGCTGGCGAATTATCCCACAACGGCTGGCTCGGACGCTCTGCGCGGCACGATCGCACACTGGCTGGCCGAGCGTTACGACATCCCCGCGCCCGCCCCCCATACCCAAGTGTTACCGGTTAACGGTAGCCGCGAAGCCTTGTTCGCCTTCGCTCAGACGGTAATCGACCGCAGCAAGAATTCTCCCGTGGTGGTCTGCCCCAATCCCTTCTATCAGATCTATGAAGGTGCGGCTTTTCTGGCGGGTGCCACCCCCTACTTTTTGAACACCCTGCCGGAAGATCATTTTGCGTTGAATTTCTCTCAGTTGCCGGAAGAGGTTTGGCAACGCACCCAACTGATCTACGTCTGCTCGCCGGGCAATCCCAGCGGCAGCGTGATGGCTCTGGATGAATGGAAGAGCCTGTTCGAGATGTCCGACCGCTATGGTTTCGTTATCGCCTCGGACGAATGTTATTCCGAGATTTATTTTGGTTCAGACAAACCGCTGGGCGCGCTGCAAGCCGCGCAGCAGCTTGGACGCAGCGACTACAAGAACCTGGTGATGTTCTCCAGCCTGTCAAAACGCTCCAACGTGCCGGGCATGCGTTCCGGCTTCGTGGCCGGTGATGCCAAAGTCATCGCCAAGTTCGCGCTGTACCGCACTTATCACGGCTCGGCGATGAACCCTGCCATCCAGGCCGCCAGCATCGCCGCATGGAACGATGAAGGACATGTCATCGAGAACCGGCACTTGTACGCGGAGAAATTCGCGCGCGTCGTCGCTATCCTGGAACCGGTGCTGCCCGTGGTCATGCCGGACGCGGGTTTTTATTTGTGGGTACGCACGCCCATCCAGGATACCGCCTTCGCGCAGGCTTTGTATCGCGATTATAATGTGACCGTTTTGCCGGGCAGCTATCTGGCACGCAGCGCGCAAGGCGTGAATCCGGGAGAGAATTTTGTGCGTCTGGCACTGGTCGCCAACACCGCAGAGACCGTGGAAGCCGCGCAACGCATCGCAGAGTTTTTTGCCGCCTCCCGTACTTATGGGTAACATCTAAGCCTATGTAGAAGCAACGAGGTAAATAATGAAAACCACGATAGAAATGCCCGACGATTTATTGCAGCTCGCTAAAGCTGCGGCATTGGCGCGGGGGTGGTCGCTGAAGCATTTGGTCACGCAAGCTGTTGAACACGAATTAGGGCGCAACTATGTTCGGCAAGATTCGGCTGGAGCGCATCAACGATCCGAGCGTTTTTCTCTCGAAATAACACGCTTGGCTGCACTCAATTCTGCCGCGTGGACAGCGAAAAAATCGGCCCTTGAACAATTATTCGAGGATCGTGATGCGCGTAATTATTGACGCTTCCGTGCTGGTGTCTGCCTTTCGCACAGACGAGTTAAGTCATCTCGACAGTGTTGCATTCATAAAATCTGCCATTGCTCAAGAACGAATTTTATGCGCGCCGACGATTTTGTTTCCCGAAATTATGTCCGCTTTTGCACGACCTATGCGCAACGCGCATCTCGCAACCCAAGTCGTCACACAAATCCGCGAGTTATTGTTAATTGAACTATTTCCCATCGATATCCCCTTGGCTTTGGCTGCTGAAACTGCCGCACAAAAACTTTTCTTGCGTGGCGCAGACTCAATTTATGCCGCGTTAGCCAGTAGACTAAGTGAACCTTTAGTGACACTGGACAAAGAAATGTTAGCGCGTCCACCACAAGGAACGATGTCCTATACCCCGGGTGGCTGGCTGGAAAAATTTGCTTAACCGAAAAGTCAGGCACAGCCCTCAGCCGTTTTCACTTTTATTTAACAGGAAATCACCATGGATCAATTACAAAAAATCATCGAAACAGCCTTTGAACGTCGCGCCGAGATCACGCCGCGCAATGCGGATGCGCAACTCAAGGAAGCGGTCGATGCCGTCATCACCCAACTGGACAACGGCTCGCTGCGCGTCGCGGAAAAGATCAATGGTGATTGGGTCACCCATCAATGGTTGAAGAAAGCCGTATTGCTATCGTTCCGTCTGGAAGACAACGCCTTCATCAAAGGCGGTTTCACCAACTACTACGACAAAGTGCCGTCCAAGTTCGCCGACTACAACAGCCGCGATTTCCGCGAAGGTGGTTTTCGCGTGGTGCCTCCCGCTGCGGCACGCAAAGGCGCGTTCATCGGCAAGAACGTGGTACTGATGCCGTCCTATGTGAACATCGGCGCGTATGTCGATGAAGGCACCATGGTGGACACATGGGCGACCGTGGGTTCTTGCGCACAGATCGGCAAGAACGTGCATCTGTCCGGCGGCGTGGGCATAGGCGGTGTGCTGGAACCGGTGCAGGCCAACCCCACCATCATCGGTGACAACTGCTTTGTCGGTGCGCGTTCCGAGATCGTCGAGGGCGTGATCCTGGAAGACAACGTGGTGATCTCGATGGGTGTGTTCATCGGCCAGAGCACCAAGATCTATGACCGCGAGACCGGGGAAGTGATGTATGGTCGCGTCCCGGCTGGCTCAGTAGTGGTCAGCGGCAGCCTGCCTTCGGCGGACGGGAAATACAGTTTGTATTGCGCGGTCATCGTAAAGAAAGTGGACGCCAAAACTTTAAGCAAAGTCGGCATCAACGAGTTGTTGCGCGGCATCTAGGTAGCAGCTTGTAGCGTGTAGCAAACACGACTTCGCTACAGGTCACCCGCCACGAGCCACAGGCGAAACAGGAGAACATCATGATCGTCACACCATTACTGCAACTTGCCGCTGACAAACAGGCATCAGATCTGTTCTTTTCGGTCGGTGCACCGGTCAACATCAAGATCGAGGGCAAGGCCATGCCGGTCAATGCGCAGATTCTGGACGGCGAGATGACCAAGCAGATTGCCTACGAATTGATGACCCCCAGCCAGATCGATGATTTCGAGCTGCAAATGGAGATGAATTTTTCGTTTCGCGAACCCGGCGTGGGCAACTTCCGCGTGAACGTGTTCCGCCAGCGCGGCGATGTCGCTATCGTGATCCGCTTTGTCAAAGGCCAGATCAACAAAGTCGAAAACCTGAATCTGCCTGAAGTACTCAAAGAGCTGATCATGGAAAAACGCGGTCTGGTGCTGGTGGTGGGGGCGACTGGTTCGGGAAAATCGACCACGCTCGCGGCGATGATAGAACATCGGAACAGCACCACCAGCGGTCATATTCTGACCATTGAAGACCCTGTGGAATACATCTTCCGGCATGAGAAATCCATCGTGAACCAGCGCGAGATCGGCACCGACACCCTGTCTTACGACCATGCCCTGTCCAGCGGTATGCGCGAAGCACCCGATGTGTTGATGATAGGCGAAGTGCGCGACCGGGAAACGCTTAAACACGCCCTGATATTCGCGCAGACCGGACACTTGTGTCTGACCACCCTGCACGCCAACAACAGCTATCACGCGCTGAACCGTATCGTGAATTTCTTCCCCTACGAGTCGCGCATGAGCGTGTTGTCCGATCTGTCGATGTGCCTGCGCGCCGTGGTTTCGCAGCGTTTGGTACGCGGCGTGGACGGCAAGCTGATTCCCGCTGTCGAGATTCTGCTCAAGACTTCCCTGATCAGCGATTTGATCAAGAACGACGAAATCGAAAAGATCCGTGATGCGATCGAGAAGAGCGTCTCTGCGGGCTCGCAAACTTTTGAGCAGGCACTTTACCAGCTCATCAAATCGGGGAAGATCACCAAGGAAGAAGGCATGCGCCATGCGGACTCCGCCAGCAACTTGTCCAGCCTGATCGAATTTTCCGGGCGCAACACGATGCGAGTCCCGGTGTTCGATCCCAGCCAGGTTGGACAAGAGAACATCAAACCCGGGGCGGACTTCAGCGATGTACGCTTTGACCTGGACACTAAAAAATAATGAAGTTGTACGGCATTCCCAATTGCAACACGGTCAAGAAAGCCCGCGACTGGCTTGCGCGGCACGGCATCGACATCGAGTTCCATGACTTCAAGAAACACGGCTTGACTGCCGGAACCGCGCAGTCCTGGTTGGCACAAAGCGACTGGAGCAAACTCATCAACCGCAACGGGTTGACTTGGCGCGGCCTGCCCGATGAGCGCAAACAACAAGTCTGCGATAGTGCCAGCGCGCAGGCTTTAATGCTGGAAAATACCAGTGTGATTAAACGTCCGCTGCTGGAACACGACGGCAAACTGCTGCACATCGGTTTTGATGAGGCGGCTTACACAAAAATCTTTAATCTCTAATTCCCCCATGTCTAACACCTTAGAACTCGCCCAAGCCCTTATTGCCCGCCGTTCCCTCACGCCCGAAGATGCGGGCTGCCAGGACATCCTTATCGAACGCTTGACCAGGCTGGGCTTCAGCATAGAACGCATGCGCTTCGGCAACGTGGACAATCTGTGGGCGCGACGCGGCACGAGCAGCCCGGTCGTGGTATTCGCCGGACACACCGATGTCGTGCCCAGCGGCCCGCCGGAATCCTGGTTCAGTCCGCCATTCACGCCGACGATACGCGATGGCATGCTGTACGGTCGCGGTGCGGCGGACATGAAGACCTCCATCGCCGCCTTCATCACCGCCATCGAAGCATTCCTCATCGACCATCCGCAACACAGCGGTTCCATCGCCCTGCTCATCACCTCGGACGAGGAAGGTGTGGCGGTTGACGGCACGGTGCGTGTGGTGGAAGCATTGCAAGCACGCGGCGAGACAATAGATTTCTGCATCGTGGGCGAACCGACTTCCAATCAGAAGGTCGGCGACATGATCAAGAATGGGCGGCGTGGATCACTCAACGGCACGCTGACGGTCAAAGGTATACAAGGCCACATCGCCTATCCGCATCTGGTCAAGAACCCCATCCATAGCGTTGCCCCAGCCATCGCGGAACTGGCCGCGACCACCTGGGATCATGGCAACGAATATTTCCCGCCGACCTCATGGCAGATCTCCAACATGAACAGCGGCACAGGCGCGACCAACGTCGTGCCGGGTACGGCGGAGATCCTGTTCAACTTCCGCTTCTCCACCGCCAGCACCGCGCAACAGTTGCAGGACAAAGTCCACGCGATTCTGGATAAGCACAAGGTCGAATACGATCTGTTGTGGGAGTTATCCGGCAAACCCTATCTCACCGCCAAAGGCAGTCTGGTGGTGGCGATCAGCGATGCGATAGAAAAGGCTTATGGCATCACGCCGGAACTCTCCACCAGCGGCGGCACATCCGACGGACGTTTCATCGCCGACATCTGCCCGCAAGTGATCGAGTTCGGGCCGCTCAACGCGACCATACACAAACTCAACGAATGCGTGGGCGTGGCCGACATCGAACCGTTGAAACTGACTTATCAACTCACTCTGGAAAATCTGCTGGTGAAAAAATGATGACACTGATACTTGTTCTTGCCTGCGCCATGATCGTCTTCATCGGGCTGTTGCGCTACGACATCCATAAACACAAATACAGCGATGCGGCAAAAGCCAAACAAGTTTTGGACGACGCAAACGACAAATCCAAAACAGATCAGGCATGAGCTCACCTTTCTCGCAAGTGACACAAGACCTGCATACCGTGCGCGACTACCTGCGCTTCGCGGTGAGTCGGTTTCATCAGGCCGGGTTGTTCTTCGGCCACGGCAGCAGCGATGCATATGACGAGGCGGTGTATCTCATCCTGCATACCCTGCATCTGCCGCTGGACAGGCTGGAACCATTTATCGACGCGCGTCTAACCGCGATCGAACGCGCCGAAATATTGAACATCATCCAACGCCGCGTGCAGGAACGCATCCCCGCCGCGTACCTCACCCGCGAGGCATTCCTGGGCGAATACAGTTTTTATGTGGACGAGCGCGTCATCGTGCCGCGTTCTTTCATCGCGGAATTGTTGCGCACCCAGCTGTCACCGTGGATCGCCGAACCTGAAGCGATCGGCAGCGTGCTGGATATGTGTACCGGCAGCGGCTGCCTCGCCATCCTCGCCGCGCACGAGTTCCCTCATGCGCAAGTCGACGCGACCGATCTGTCCGCCGATGCGCTGGAAGTCGCGGCGCACAACGTCGCCGATTATGAATTGGAAGACCGCGTCCATCTGATCCAGTCGGACTTGTTCAGCAAGCTGGCCAACAAGAAATACGACCTCATCATCAGCAACCCGCCCTATGTGGACGCGCCATCCGTCGCCGCCTTGCCGCAGGAATATCTGCACGAGCCCAAACTTGCGCTGGGCAGCGGCGACGACGGCCTGGACGCCACTCGCATCATCCTCAAGCATGCCGCGCAACATCTCACCGCCAATGGCATCCTCATCGTCGAGATCGGCCACAACCGCGAGCTGCTCGAAGCCGAATATCCCAAGCTGCCCTTCACCTGGCTGGATGTCACGGCGGGCGATCAGTTCGTGTTCATGCTGCACCGCAACGATCTGCTCTGATGTCGGTCGATCATTACGAAAACTTCCCCGTTGCTTCGATTTTGATGCCGCGCCGCCTGCGCAAACCGGTGGCGGCCATCTACCACTTCGCGCGCGAGGCCGACGATATTGCCGATGAAGGCGATGCCAGCGATGCACAACGCCTGCAAGGACTGGATGACTTCCGCGCAGAACTGGCGCGCATCGCCGCACACGAAACACCCATCACGCCGCTGTTCCAGCACTTGGCTGTCGAGATCGCGCAGCAGCAATTGCCTATGCAGCCCTTCCACGATCTGCTGGATGCGTTCTCGCAGGACGTGGTACAAAAACGCTACGCGAACTATGCGGAGCTGCTGGACTACTGCAGCCGTTCCGCCAATCCGGTCGGCACGTTGATGCTGCATCTTTACCAGGAAGCCACACCGGTGAATATCGCTTATTCGGATGCGATCTGCACCGCATTACAGCTCATCAATTTCTGGCAGGACGTTGCGAAAGACCACGCCATCGCGCGCATCTACCTGCCGCTGGACGAAATGGATAACTTCGCTGTGACGGAACAACACATCGTGAATAAAACTTGTGATGACGCCTGGCGCGCGCTGATGAAATTTCAGGTGGATAGAACACGCACCTTGATGCTGCAAGGCGCGCCGCTGGGCAGCATTTTGACCGGCCGCATCGGACTGGAGATGCGCATGATTATTCAGGGTGGCTTGCGCATCCTCGCCAAAATCGAAGCCGTTGATTACGACGTGTTCAATAAACGCCCGGTGTTGCTTCCGTTCGACTGGATTATCATGCTGGCCAAATCTGCACCCCACAGTTACTAAAAATATGGATCCCACTCAATACTGCCAAGACAAAGCCGCTGCCAGCGGTTCGAGTTTCTACTATAGCTTCATGTTTTTGCCGCCCGACAAACGCCACGCCATCGTGGCGTTGTATGCCTTCTGTCGCGAGGTGGACGATGTGGTGGATGAATGCAGCGACGAGCAAGTGGCGCGCACCACCTTGAATTGGTGGCGTGGACAAGTGGCGGAAATTTATGGCGGCAAACCGCAACATCCGGTTGCGATCGCGCTCGTGCCCGTGGTCAGGCAGTTCAACATGGCGCAGGAACATCTGCTGGAGATCATCGACGGCATGGAGATGGATCTGGACCAGCCGCGCTATGCCGATTTCAAATCGCTGCAACTGTATTGCTACCGCGTCGCGTCGGTCGTCGGCTTATTGTCGGTGGCGATCTTCGGCTACACCAATCGCCAGACCTTGAAGTATGCGCACGATCTGGGCATCGCGTTCCAGCTCACCAACATCATCCGCGATGTCGGCGAAGACGCGCGGCGCAACCGCATCTATCTGCCGATGGACGAGATGCAGCAGTTCGGTGTGACCGCTGCGGACATCCTCAACGCGCGCGAGACCGAGAACTTCCAAAAACTGATGGCTTTCCAGATCGAGCGCGCGCAACGCTATTACGATCAGGCGCTGGCACTGCTGCCTGCCGAAGACCGCAAGACCCAGCGCACCGGACTCATCATGGCGGCTATCTATCGCGCCACGCTGATCGAGGTCGTCGCCAGCGGCTGCCATGTACTCAAAGAACGCGTGTCCCTCACCCCGATACGCAAACTCTGGCTGGCGTTCAAGACTTGGATACAAAACTAATGCCCTCCCCCATCCCAACCTTCCCCCAGAGAGGGCAGGAGCAAACGTCCCCTCTCCTTGCGGGAGAGAGCTAGGGTGAGGGAATAAATTGAAGACACCCTCACCCAATTTTTTGAACATTGCCATCATCGGCGGCGGTTACGCCGGCATGTCAGCCGCCGTAGAACTAGCCTCACGCGGCATCCCGGTCACCGTATTCGAGAGTGCCAAGCAGTTAGGCGGGCGCGCGCGCGGCGTGAACTACAACAACATTCAACTCGATAACGGCCAACATCTGCTGCTGGGTTGCTACCGCGAGACCTTGCGATTGATCGAGATGGTAGGCGGCAATGTCGAACAGGATTTTTTGCGTCTGCCGCTGCAACTCGATCTGCATGGTCAGTTCTCGCTCAAAGCTCGGCGACTACCCGCCCCGCTGCATCTACTCGTCGCGCTATTGAACGCTCAGGGACTGAGCTGGAGCGAACGCTTCAAGGCCGCACGCTTCATGCTCACGCTGCGCAACATGGATTTCCGTTTGCCGCACGACATGACGGTCAGCGAACTGCTCGCGCTGCATGGACAAGACGCGAATCTGTCGCTCAAACTCTGGGAGCCGCTGTGCATCGCTGCCCTGAACACCCCTATCCGTAAGGCTTCCGCGCAAGTGTTGCTGAACGTGCTGCGCGATTCACTGGATCGCAAGCGCGCCGACAGCGACATGCTGCTGCCGCGTATCGACTTCACCGCGCTGTTCCCGCAACGTGCGGCACACTTTGTGGAGCAGCATGGCGGACAAGTAGTGCTTGCGACAGGCGTGGAAAAAATCGAAGTTCATGATGCGCATGTGGCGATTAGCACAACTGATGGGACGCACAGATTCAGCCATGTCATCTGCGCCGCATCCCCGGTGGTTGCCGCAAAACTGTTGCGCCCTCTGGCGGCTCTTACCGCTACCGTGGCAGAGATCGATGCGCTCGAACATCAGCCGATCTACACCGTGTATGTGCAATATCCCGCAAACGTCCGACTGCCCCGCCCCATGCTGGGTCTGCATCAACGCACCAGCCAATGGCTGTTCGACAAAGGGCAGATCGCGGGTCAACACGGCTTGATTGCGTCCGTCATCAGCGCGGAAGGCATCCATCAGGAATTGTCACAGAACGAGCTGGCGCAAAAAGTCATCGCCGAGTTGCGCGCAGAATTCGGCATCGCCGACACTCCACACTGGATCAAAGTGATCGCCGAAAAACGCGCCACCTTCTGCTGCTCGCCTAATCTGTCGCGACCCTCACAGCAGACCGCGCTACCGCGCGTCCTGCTGGCGGGCGACTACACGGCGGGCGATTATCCGGCGACGCTGGAAGGCGCGGTGATGAGCGGTGTGCGCTGCGCCAAGGGTGTTATTGCCAGCTTGTAGTGGCAAGCCTGTTGGAGGACTCGCTTACAAAGCAAACTCCCGCTGGGTAAGATACAAGCGCAGATCGAATTCGTATTGATGGTAGTGCGGTTCCATGTGCAGGCAGAGTTGATAGAAGGCTTTGTTGTGCTGCATCTCTTGCAAATGTGCCAGCTCGTGCACGACGATCATCCTCAGAAACTCCGGCGGCGTGTCTTGGAACAAAGCCGCGATGCGTATCTCCTTGTGCGCGCGCAGCTTGACCCCCTGCACCCGCGAGCTGGCTCTATGGATACCCAGGGCGCGGTGCAGCACTTGCAAATGGTTATCGAACGCCACTTTGTGTACGGGCGGCGCGGCGCGCATGAACTGGTTCTTGATTGTCAGAACGTAGTCGTACAGTGCGTTATCGGTGCGTATGGTGTGTTGCCCGGGATATTTTTCGGCCAGCATCGCGCCCAGCCGGCCCTGCTGCAACAGTTGCCGCGCCTGGGCTTGCAGGTGTTCCGGATAACCGTGTAGATACTTCAGTTCGCTCACGACTCGCCCCGTCTGCCGGGGCGGAAATAAGCGGTGTTGTCGTAATAGCTCGCATCATTATTTTCCGCACACCATCCCGGCACACCCAATAAGGGCACGGGCGACAGCTCACGGGTACTGCGGCAATGCTCCGTATTCGACCAGAACGCCGCCATCAACTCATCCAGATGCGTCAATTGCAAATCGTTCGGCCAAGTAAAGAATTCGGTATCCACTTCCAGAACAATCCCCTGCCCGGTGATGCCTGTATAAGGCTGCAAAGATTTCTCATACAGGCCGTGACCGAACACATAAAAGCCCATGTGCTGTCGCACCTCCGCACGGCGTTGCCAGAATAATTCGCGCCATTTGAAATCGCGCAACAACTGCGCCAGCTGCTTATCGGCACACGCCACGATCACGCCCGATTCGTCCATCAAGGTATTGGTATCACGCACCGCGCCACGCTGGCTGGTGTTCGGAGATTGGGTCACCTGTTGCAAGGCGTGGTAATGGCGCGCGTTGATGGCAGCCTTGGCTTTGGGGAAAGTCAACCACACCAGCGCGTTGAGCAGGTCATGCCAGTTGTCGGCGCGGGTCTGCACCTCGCCGCTCAGGTAGCAACGCGGTTCGTATTGCGACTCAAAAGCCTGTTTGCCTGTTGCCTGCGGCACAAAACGCAGCGTGCGTCCGGTATGCACCGTGATCGCCGGGGTGCGGTCGGAAAGGAGCGCGTTGAAATCCGCGATGACTGGGAAAGCAGCGCGGGGAAGCCGTGTGATGACGGCTCGCAAAGGCGCGAATAACGGGGCTTGCAGAAGAACTTGCCGATTCCACTCCAGCATCGGATCAGACCCGCCAAAAAATCTGCTGTTTGCCGAAGTGCTTCAGGGCACGCCGCAACGCATCGAGGCGATGACTCTTTTCACGGGCGACAAGATCGTGCACGCGGTCGGTCGCCGGGCGATGCCGCGCGTCGTTCTGCGCCAATTCATCCAGCAAGCGATGCGCCACGGCCGCATCGTTGATGCCCCCCAATACCTGCTGCACCACGGCTAGCGCGCTTAGAAATTCAGCCGGGTGTTGGTCGTCGAACCAGCCCGAAAATGCTTCCGCGCTATAGCGGAGTTTCTTCGCCAGGATACGCAACTCGTGTAATTCTTCGGCATCGTTTTCATCCAACCGTCCGGCGGACAAGGCAAATCGATGCGCCAATTTGTTCAGGCGATTGGCGGAAAATTCGCGCGCATGCGGCGCGTACTGCGCCAGCCGTGTCCAATAACCATCATTCATCCAGATGGCAAAACGCAGCATCAGGCTTTGCATCTCACGCGCCTGACCGTTTAACGCCGCATAGCAGTCCGCGCGTAGCACCTGGCTTGCGCATAACAAGTCCGGTAAGCCGTCTTGCCCGGTCAGGCTTGCGCACAGTGGTTGCAGAGTTTGCGCAATGAACACATCCCGGTCGCGAATCCGTCCCAGCATGACAGACCAATCCGCGATCTCAGCACTCAGGCATTCCAGCGTGTCATCGGGGCGCAGCATCTGCATGAGGTGCAATAGCACACGCAGCCGCCGCAAAGCCACGCGTACCTGATGCAAGAAATCCGCATCGTCCCCCGAAATCGCACCGCGCCAGTTGCTTTGGAAATGCAGTAAACATGACCAGATCAGGATTTGCATCCCGTGCGTCAGATCATCCTGGCGCGATAGCACGGGCAACTCGAATTTGTGTGGCTGTTCGACAAAACCACCCAGCAGACGAAAGCCGTACTCGGCCTTGTTCACCATTTCGACCTCGAACGGCACGACGTCCAATATTGCCAGAGCCAGCTCGAACAAGTGTCGCGGCGATCCCGATTTGAGCTCCAGTTCCAGTTCGCAAATCGGCTGGCTATGCCGTTCGGTTTTGATCTCGCCCTGATCCATGCACACCTCAATGTGCGCGCCGCTCCAGGAAACGATACGACTGCTGCGGGAAAAGTCGGTGACGAATACAGGCCGCAACTTTTCCCGCAACGTCACAGGTAACAGCGCGTCCCATTCTGCCGACTTGGTGCGGGAGAAATCCAACGTCTCACCTTTGACCGGCACTTCCCATTCGTTGCGCTGATGCAAGCCCGCACGGATCGCCCCGCCGCCTTTCAAGGTCTGCAACCATTGCGCACCGCTGCGGCGCAAGCGCAATGCCATTGCCGATCTGTGCAGATCCAACTCCGGCGTATCGAAATAGACGTTGTAAAGACGGCGCGCCACCGGGCGCGCAAGCTGATGCGACTTCAGCAGCGCGTGCCGCTTCAGCCTGGCGAGATGCTGCGGCGTGATGCGCAGCTTGAGTTCGGTTTCGAGAGCCATGCGAGATTAGACCGGTGAAGCCAGCGTTACCGGGCGGTAATCAAACCGCCTGACCCGCCGCGTAACCGGATGCCCACGCCCACTGGAAGTTGTAACCGCCCAGCCAGCCGGTGACATCCACCACTTCACCGATGAAATACAGTCCCGGTACATCGTTGCACTCCATGGTCTTGGACGATAGCGCACGGGTGTCGATGCCGCCGCAAGTGACCTCCGCCTTGGCGTAACCCATGGTACCGGACGGGGTGATTTGCCAGTCATGCAATTCGGCGGCGATTTGTTTGCGCTGTTTGTCGTTGTACTGATTGAGTGGCGTGTTGGCGATTGTGGTGCGCGCTGTGAGTTGCTCGCACCAGACATCGGCAAAGTTCTTGGCGAACCAGGTCGCGAGGAAATTACTGAGCAGTTTTTTGCTGGCTTTGTGTTCGGTGAATACTTCTTCCATGTTGACATCCGGGAGCATGTTGATGCGCAGCGGTGTGCCGGGTTGCCAATACGACGAGGCTTGCAAAATGGCAGGGCCGCTCAGGCCGCGATGCGTGACCAGGACGTTCTCGCGGAACGCCTGCTTGCCTGTGCTGACGATGGCCTCGAACGACACCCCGGTTAAATCGGCATAGGGTTTCCAGTCAGCCGGCGCGAAAGTCAGCGGAACGAGTCCCGCTTTAAGCTTGGTGATAGGGATACCGAATTGTTCGGCGACGTGATAACCGAACGGAGTTGCGCCGGTCTTGGGGATGGACAAGCCGCCGGTGGCGATCACCAGCGAGACCGCTTCGAATTCGCCTCGCGAGGTGCTGACATAAAACTTGGCTTTTTTTCCTGTGCCCGGCCCGGAAGCGTAAGGGGTGTGTTTGATCTCACCGACTTCACAACTCATAAAACGCTGCACGCCCGCGTCATCGCATTCTTTACGCAGCATGGCGATCACCGCTTCGGATTCTTCATCACAGAACAATTGGCCCAGCGTCTTTTCGTGAAAAGGAATGCCATGCTTTTGCAGCAGTGCAATGAAATCCTGAGGCGTGTAACGTGCCAGTGCCGAACGGCAGAAGTTCGGATTCCCGGAAATGAAATTCTCCGGCTTGGTGTTGAGGTTGGTGAAGTTGCACCGTCCGCCACCGGAGATGCGGATCTTCTCCGCCAGCTTTTTGGCATGGTCGAGTAACACCACGGAACGCCCGCGTTGCCCGGCCTGCAAGGCACACATCAGGCCTGCCGCACCCGAACCGATAATGATCACATCTGATTTCATAGTTATTCCACACGCTCTGACGAGCCGTTATTATTGAGTTGCCGGTTAATCAATGCTGGTATTTTCCGATAAAACTGTTCAGCGCGTCACGATACTCCACCCAGCCGATTACCCCGCTGTTGCCATGTCCTCCCCCTTCGATCAGCGTCAAACTCTTGGGTTGGTGAGCCGCGTCATAAAGCTGCTGGGACATTTCATACGGAACTTCTTTATCCCAGGTGCCGTGGATGATCAGGAGCGGGATTTTTAATTGCGACACTTTTTGCAGCGAGTCGAAGCGTTGATGCAACAGGCTTGCGACCGGCAAGAAACCATACCGGAGTTCGCCCATCGCACGCATGGATGTGAAGGTACTTTCAACGATCAGTCCGGCGGCCTCGGGATGGTGGACAGCCAAATCGATTCCGATCGCGCCCCCCAAAGAATGTCCGTAGATGAATATCTTCTGCGGCGGTACTGCGCCGGTTTTGATGAGATATTGCCAGGCCGCCTCGGCATCCTCGTAGACTTTGGTTTCGTTGGGAGTCCCACCGCTGCTCTTGCCAAACCCGCGATAATCGATCATCAGCACGTTATACCCGAGATCATGCAACCGTTGCACATGACCCAGATTGCTCGATATATTGCGGTCATTACCATGCAGATACAGGAGGGTCGCCGCGCCCTCATGCACCGTCGGTATCCACCATGAGTCCAACTCGCCGCGCTCAGCCCCATTTCCGGAAGGAATGTGAAACTCCTTGAACGTCATGCCCATCCGTGCCGGGTTGCTTTGCCAGACTTGGGTGGGTTGGAAAATCAATTGCTCCTGGGTTGCCCACATATACGTGCAAATGCCAACATAGCACAGCAAACCAACCAGTAACACCGCCGCGATGAAGTGAACGCGACCGATCTTTTGTATCATGCTTCCCCCATAGCCTTCCACAAACATGCGCCCTTGCTGGCTTTGTCGATGTCGGCGAGTTGCTGCGCGTGCATGGCCAATTCTTCGTCGCTTGCTCTAAGCACACGCACCACCGGGCGCGAGGTGTCCAAAGTGAATACCGCAGGCGCGCGTACTACCGCAACATCATCGTCGCCGAGCAGACTTTTTTGTCCGCGCGTCATGGCGAAATACACCTCGGCCAGCAATTCGGTATCCAGCAACGCGCCGTGCAAAGTGCGGTGGGTGTTGTCTATCTCGTAGCGGCTGCATAACGCGTCCAGACTGTTTTTCTTGCCCGGGTGCATATCGCGCGCGACCTTGAGCGTATCCGTTACCACGTTCTGCAAGGCAGGCAGTCCCATCAATTTCAATTCGTGATTGAGGAAGCCCATATCGAACGGCGCGTTATGGATGATCAGTTCCGCGCCGTCCACGAATTCCAGGAAACTGCCCGCAATGTCGGCGAACTTGGCGCGGCCGCGCAGCATGTCCCAGGTGAAACCGTGCACCTTCGCCGCCCCCTCGTCGACTTCGCGCTCTGGATCGATATAGTGGTGGAAATGCTTCTGCGTGACTTTTCGCCCTTCCAACTCGATCGCCGCAATCTCGATGATGCGGTGCCCCTGTTCGGGATACAGCCCGGTGGTCTCCGTATCCAGTACGATTCTACGCATCGGCAGCCTCCAATATCATCTCGACACCACGATTCGCCAGCACGTCGGCACGCTCGTTTCCTTCATGTCCGGCATGACCTTTCACCCATATCCACTCGATCTCGTGGCGGGCCGCTATCGCGTCCAGCCTGCGCCACAGATCTTCATTCTTCACCGGCTTCTTGTCGGCGGTTTTCCAACCGCGTTTTTTCCAGTTTCCTATCCATTCTGTGATGCCCTGCATGACGTATTTCGAATCGGTGTGCAAACGCACTTGGCAGTGGCGCGTCAGGGCTTCCAGGGCACTGATTGCCCCCATCAACTCCATGCGATTATTGGTGGTGTCGCGCTCGCCACCGAACAACTCACGCTCCACGCCCTTGTTGCGCAGCACCGCACCCCATCCGCCCACACCGGGATTTCCCTTGCACGCGCCATCGGTAAAAATATCGACTACTGTTTTGCTCATTGCGCATCTATTTCATGATGTGATTTGTTGTTATTCATCTTTGGTGCGACAGGCAACAGACTCCCCACCAACTTCTTATTCCATTTCGGCTGTATCAGTCGCATCCCCGGCACGCGCTTAACCGCATGTAAAAAATACACCCCGCCGCTTACTGCCCACCAGCGATCCCCCGCCGCTTCCATGAAGCGACAACGCTCCAGCGATGTCGCCCGGTTAAAGGGCGGCGCGTAAGCGGTGAAACATCCGCCGACCACGACAAAACCAAGCAAAGCCAGCCAGTCTTTCAGTCTGGTCAACGTGATAAAGTCGCCGCACCAGGGATAGCCCTGTTTGCTGCCCACCGCGCGCCGCATGCCCCACAGACTGATCGGATTGAATCCACTGATAAGCAAATTCCCTTCCGGCATCAACACACGCTCGACTTCGCGCAATATCTGATGCGGATGCTCCGAAAATTCCAGTACGTGCGGCAGCACCAGCAGATCCACACTGTCGCAGGCGAACGGTAACTCGTCGTGGCACAAACGGACATCGACAGCGGTTGCATCCCCGCCACGCAAGCGCAACGGCATACGGCTGCGGCGCAAAAACTCATGCTCGGTCAATCCCAGTTGCAGCGCGTTGAAACCGAATATATCCGCCACCGTACGATCAAAATAAGCCTGCTCGCGACCCAGCACATAGCAGCCCTGTGCGGTACTGAACCATTCGCTCAAACTTTGCGCAGTTAATCTACAATCGGGCATCGCTTAACTTTCCCACAGACCATGTTTGATATTACCGCCATCCCCGCATTTTCCGACAACTACATCTGGGCCATCCACAACAACCGTCATGCCGTCGTGGTCGATCCCGGCGAAGCACCGCCCGTGCTGGCGTTTCTCGCCGCGCACAAACTGGAACTGACCGCGATCTTATGCACCCACCGCCACCAGGATCATATCGGCGGCATAGAAAATTTGCGCGGAGTATACAACGTGCCGGTGTACGGGCACAGACATCCTGACAATCCCCACATCAGCGAAGATCTGCGCGAGGGGGACAAGGTGTCGCTGGCCGAATTCGGCCTCGTCTTCAACATCCTGGGAATCCCCGGTCACCTCGACGATCATATCGCCTTCGTCACACCGGATATTTTATTTTGCGGCGATGTATTGTTCGGCGCGGGCTGCGGAAGAAATAAAGAGGGCACGCTCGCGCAACTGCATCGTTCTCTGCAACGCTTGAGCCAATTGCCGGCGTACACCAGCGTGTACTGCGCGCACGAATACACCGCTGCCAATATCCGCTTCGCACTGGCTTGTGAGCCCGGCAATGCCGCCTTGCAGCAACGCGCACAAGACATTCAACGATTACGCACCAGCAACCTACCAACCCTGCCTTCAACCATAAGATTGGAACAGCAGACCAATCCCTTCCTGCGCTGCGCCAGCCCAGAAATTATCCGTACCTTGCAACAACGCGGCCTGATCGACACCTCCGAACTCGCGGTCTTTACCGCATTGCGCGAGTGGCGCGATCATTTTTAATCGGATATTTTCGTGATATTGGAATGTCAACGCTAAATAGAAATGTCCGCTTTTCCTGTTTTCTTTGCACTACGGTGTAGCGCGCCGCCCGTCGTGGGCGGATTTGCCGACGGACGTTTTTCTCCAGGGATGATTG
>JABEVG010000020.1 GCA_013044075.1 Gallionella sp. | reverse complement strand
GCGGGAATGACGCAGTTTTTTGCTAATGGATTATCCGGATTAAATAAACCCAGATAATCGAATTAGTACACAGCATCCCGGGAGCGCAATTTATTGCGCGATCGTTATCAACGAATCGCCCGATCAATCGGGCTCCCACCGGCTAATGGATTAGCTGGATTAAATCGTGCCGGATCAATCAAGAAGGGTGTCTCTAAAAATTCAAATAGCTAAGCAACGCAGTATTGCGACGAAATTTGGATTTTGAGAGATACCCTAAAGAAAATTATTTTTTTGCCGATAAGCACCAGAGTGACGATAGGGGAAGTCAGCGATGCAGGACATTAAAGGGTTGAAAAACTGGGTCGAGTATCTGAGCCGGAGCGAGTTGCCCGTACTCAAACAAACCGCGCGTGAACTGGCGGTGCTGCGTGCGGACGAGAAAAAGCTGACCGTTCTGGCTATCACCGGGGTGATCGCGCGCGACCCTATGATGACCGTCAAGTTGTTGCGTTACTTGCAGCAACATAAACGCAAAGTACAGACCGCCGAAGTCATACAAGTCGAGCAGGCGTTGCTGATGCTGGGTATCGAACCGTTCTTCAACAACATCGCGCCGCAACCCTTGGTGGAAGATATGCTGAAGGCCCACGTTGCGGCCCTCGCTCCCCTGCTGCGCGTGGTACACCGCTCCCATCGTGCCTCGCAATACGCCATGCAGTGGGCCGTTCAACTCCGTGACCTGCATTATGAGGAAGTGCGCATCGCCGCCTTGCTGCACGATATTTCCGAGATCCTGATGTGCTGCTTTGCGCCCGATGAGATGCAGCAGATACGCGCCATCCAGCAGAACGACAAAGCACTGCGCAGCCAGCATGTGCAGCAGCAGGTGCTGGGTTTCAGTCTGGCAGAGTTGCAGAGGGAGTTGGCGATACAGTGGGGGTTGCCGCAGCTGTTGCTGAATTTGATGAACGATGCCAGCAACCATCAGCAACGCGAACGCAATGTGACCCTGGCCATCAATCTGGCGCGCCACTCCGCCAATGGCTGGGATGATGCCGCATTGCCCGATGATTACAAAGACATCGGCGAGTTGCTGCATATCACCGCGCACGAAGCGATGGAACAAATCCGGGACACTTGATAGGATGCGCGGCTGCTGCACAGACCTTAACCCCGGACACGCTCCATGACCCAAGCTTCGCACCAAACAATCACACGGCTGTTGAACGGTATCGCATTGGCATTGGTGCTGGTATCGCTGGCGGGCGGGGTGCTGGTGTACCGGTTGGTGGGTGATATTGGCCAGGAAGCGGTGAGCGGGACGCAAGCCTATATCGATTTGGATCGGGAAGAATACGATGCGGAGATCGCTTTCCACCGGCAGGTACAGGAGTGGAAAGACCTGCTGTTGCGCGGCAATGAGCCGCAAGCATTTGAAAAATATTATTCCGCCTTCCAGTCCCACCACGATGAAGTGCAGCTCCATTTGCAGCAATTGTCCGCGAAGATGGGGCAATCCGGTATGCCTACCGCGCAAGTGGTCTTGATACGACAGGCACATCGCGCGCTGCGGGATCGCTATGAGGACGCATTGAGCCGGTTCCCGCTGGCAAAGAACCCCGATAATTATCAGCGCGCCGACACGCTGGTGCGCGGTGCCGATCGCCAGCTGGAAGTCGATCTGGAGGCGTTGCGCCACTCAGTCATGCAGCAGGTTATAGCGCGCACCGGTACGGTGAATGACAGCGTGCAGGATCAGCATACGTTGGAGCGCGGCTTCGTGCTGGTTTTCATGCTGCTGCTGTTGCCTACCGCATGCCTGGTCGCTTTGGAGGCGGCGTCGCGTGCGACGCGGCGGATACAGGATGAGCGCGAGCGGTTCGGCGTCACGCTAAATTCCATCGGCGATGCGGTGGTCGTGACCGACATGTCGGGCGCGGTGGAGTATCTCAATCCGGTGGGCGAGGCGATGACCGGGTGGAGACTGGACGAAGCGCGCGGCAAGCCCTTGCGGGAAATTTTCAATATCGTCAACGCGGACACGCGCGAACCGGCTGACAATCCGGTGGAGACCGTGCTGCGCGAAGGACATACCGTCGGTCTGGCCACCCACACGATGTTGCTCAGTCGCAGCGGTCAGGAATATGCCATTGAAGATTCTGCCGCACCGCTGCGCGATGCCAACGGAAAACTGGGCGGGGTGGTACTGGTGTTCCATGACGATACCCGGCAACGCGAGGTTCAGCACCGGCTGCAAGAAAGCGAAGAACGTCTGCGCATGACGCTGAAATATGCGGCAGATGCCGTGTTCATCTGCGAGCGGGATGGACGCTTCGAGTTCGTCAACGACAACATGTCTGCCCTGTTGGGTTATAGCTCCGCAGAGCTGGTGCAGATGACGGCTTTTGATCTGGCCCCCGCCGATTGGCGAGCAATCTACAGGCAGGGATCGGAACAGATACTGGTGGACAATCAGAACTATCTGTTTGAGATCCGCTGGCTCAAAAAGGACGGCAGCAAGATCCCGATGGAATTGAGTGCGGTGCTGTTGCCCAATGGCCGCATTTACGGTTCATGCCGCGACATCAGCGAACGCAAAAACAACCAGCGTCAGACCGAGACCTTGGTGCGCCGCCATCAAGTCATGATGAAATCCACTTTCGACGGCATCCATATACTGGACATGCAGGGCAAGCTGATCGAGGCCAACGATGCGTTCTGCAAAATGTTGGGATATAGCCAGGAGGAAGCTGCGCAGCTGAATGTGGCTGACTGGGACGCGCAATGGTCGCGCGAAGAATTGTTGAAACGCTTAACGGAGTTGGTGTATCTGCCGGGTATGCTGTTCGAGACCCGACACCGTTGCAAGGACGGGAAGCTCATCGATGTCGAGGTCAGTACCGCAGGCGTGGAAATCGATGGGCAACGTTATCTCTTTGCCTCCAGCCGCGACATCACCGCACGCAAACAAGCAGAAATTTTGCAGCGGCAAAAGTTCGAGGAACAGGAGGCGATCTATCTGCTCAGTGAAGCGGTGAGCAACGCGGATACCCTCGAGCTGGTATATGAAGAAGCGATGGACTACATGCAGCGTCTAATGAGGATCGAACGTATCTCCATCATGCTGTTTGATGCGCAAGGGGTGATGCGTTTCAAGGCGTGGCGGGGTCTTTCGGATATCTACCGTGCAGCGTTGGACGGGCATTCGCCGTGGACCCGGGATGTCGTCGATCCCAGACCGTTCTGCGTTGACAAACTCGCCCTGGATATCCAGTTCGCCGACCTCGCCAAGGTCATCACAGATGAGGGGATCCAAGCACTGTGTTTCATCCCGCTGGTGCAGCATGGCCGTTTGCTGGGGAAACTGACACTTTATTTCGACGCAAAGGCCCCGCTTCCCGGGAGCGATTTGCAGCTTGCGTCGACCATCGCCTCCCACGTTGCCTTCGCTATCGACCGAAAACTCGTCGAGCAGCAGTTCGTGGACCTGTTCGAGTTCGCCCCCGATGCGATCGTGATGACGGATACCCGGGCCGTGATCACGCGGGTCAACCGTCGAGCCGAGAGCCTGTTCGGCTACGCGCCCGGCGAACTGATCGGACAGACCATAGACGTGTTGATACCGCAAGACCAGCCGGGTGCCGACAGGCTCAGCATGAGAGGAAAATTCCTCGCCAGTGCGATGCAGCCACGCCCTTTGGGCTCGACAGGACGCAAGGATCTGCGTGCCATCAGCAAGAGCGGACGGATATTCCCGGTCGAAATCTCGTTGGCTCAGATGGAGGGTACACAGGGCAAGCTGATCGCCGCAGCCGTGCGCGATGTCAGCGGCAGGCAACAAGTGATGGAGCAGCTGATCAGCACTGCCGCCGAACTCGAACACGCCAACGTCCAGATCGAGGAGGAGCGCGCGATGCTGGCACAACGGGTGCTGGAACGCACAGCCCAGTTGATGCTGGCCAACAAAGCCAAAGACTCCTTCCTGGCCACTATGAGCCACGAGATCCGCACCCCGCTGGGTGGTCTGCTGGGGATGCTGGAGCTGCTCGGCCTGTCGTCGCTGAACCGCGCACAAAGTGAGATGCTGCACGTCGCACAGAACTCCGGTAAGAGCCTGTTGCGCATCGTCGATGATATCCTCGACTGGTCCAAGATCGAGGCCGGCAAACTGGAGCTTGCTCCGGTTGTGGCCTCCATCGCGGAAACGATCAAAGGAGTGGTCGGCACCTATGCCCAACTTGCCAGCACAAAAGGCATCACGTTGCGGCAGAAGGTGGACGACACTCTCAGTGCGGCGCATCTGTTCGACCGGTTGCGCGTGTCGCAGATACTCAACAATTTCACCAGCAACGCCATCAAGTTCACCGCGCACGGCAGCGTCGAAATCGGTGCGGAATACGCAGGCCGGCAGAACGGCAGCGAAACTGTGCGTTTCAGCGTCAAGGACAGCGGAATCGGCATCACGCCGGAGCAGCAAGCGCGTTTGTTCCAGCACTACGAGCAGGCCAGCAACGACACCGCGCGCATGTATGGCGGCACCGGGCTGGGGCTGGCGATCTGCCGCAGTCTGGCGGAATTGATGGAGGGCACGCTCAGCGTGCAAAGCACACCGGGTATCGGCACCACCTTTTTCTTCACGGCCAGTTTTCCGGTGGCGAACCTGGCGGCACAACGCGATCTGCAGTTGAGTCTGGGCCAACAAGAACGGCACGAAGCTGAAGCCGACGTCACCCCGCTGGTGGACCAGGGGCAGCATCTGTCGGTGTTGGTGGTGGACGATCATCCGGTGAATCGCATGCTCATCGCACAGCAGCTAGTGCAGCTTGGCCTGCATGTCGAAGCGGCAGAATCCGGCATCATCGGGCTGTCGATGTGGCAGTCAAAACACTACGACCTGGTCATCACCGATTGCCATATGCCGGGGATGGACGGTTACGAATTCACGCGCAGCATCCGCGAGATCGAACAGCTGGAAGCGCGGCAGCGCGTACCTGTCATCGCCTGGACCGCCAACGTGCTGGCCGAGGAAGCGCGTCGCTGCCAGGCGGCGGGCATGGACGATTTGCTGACCAAGCCGACCGAGCTGTCCGACCTCAGGGTGATGTTGCTGACGTGGCTGCCCAAGACTGCCATGACGGGTAATGCCGTGTCGTCTCCTGCAGCAGTGACGATCGCCGCGCAGGACACGGTAGAGGAGGACGCTGCGATCGATTTTTCTGTACTGAGGAAGTTCGCCACCAGCCCAGCCTTGCAGCATGAGATGTTGCGCGAATTCAACGTGCATAACCGCAGCGATCTCGCCAATCTGAAGGCCACCTTGCAAGATGGTGACGCGGCGGCGATCGCGCAGGCGGCGCACCGCATCAAGGGCGCGTGCCGCATGGTTGGTGCGCGCGAACTGGAAAACCTGTGCGCGGGTATCGAGCAAGCGGCCAGGCAGGGTAATGTGCCAGGTGCAGCGGTGGAGTCGTTGGAAAATGCCGTCGGGCGGGTTGAGCGTGCGATCGCGAGGTTCACCGCTGCTTAGAGCGGATTTGATTTGTCCGGCATTGTGGCGTGCGAATCGATTTAATTTTCCTAAAGTTTTGGCCAAACCAGCCGATATAGCAGAGGTGAGATGCCGGGTATTGGATGGCCGGGTGGGTTGCGGCAGATAGAAGTGCCAAAGGAAGGAACGGTGGGGTATGGAAACGTTGCAAGTAATGGTGGTTGAAGACCATAGTTTCCAGCGCAAGGTGGTTGTGCACATGCTGCAGTCTCTGGGTGTGAGGGAGGTTGTGCAAGCCAGCAATGGCAAACAGGCCTTGGAGAAGTTGGACAGCAGGCAGGTGGGGGCGTTGGACATCATCTTCTGCGACCTGGAGATGCCGGAAATGGATGGCATGGAATTCCTCCGACATTTGTCGGAACGGCAGCCCGGTATGTCGGTGGTCATCATGAGCGGGATGGACAACGCGCTGATCACTTCCGTGGAGAAGATGGCACTTTCTTACGGTCTGCGCTTGCTGGGGGCGGTGGAGAAGCCCTCGTCGCTCGATCAGATCGAAAAGCTGCTGAAACTGCATCAGGTGGCGAAGCGCAGGCGGGCGCGGACTGCCGTTACACCGGTCAGCTTCATGCTTGAAGAAGTCTTGCAGGCATTGCGCGAAAAACGCTTCGAGCCTTATATGCAACCCAAAGTGAATCTGAAATCGGGGCGTGTCGTCGGTGCCGAGGCGTTGGCGCGTTGGGTACATCCCAGGCATGGCGTGATCGCCCCGTTTGCGTTCATGTCACTACTGGAGCAAAGCGGCCATATGGATGAGTTCACTTTTCTCATGCTGGAAAAAGCCGCGATTGCGTGCCGCCAGTTGCACGAGAAAGGCCATGCCATTTCCATTTCGGTGAATCTTTCCCTGTCCTCATTGAGTGACACCAAGATGGCTGACAAAATCACGCAGATCGTGCAGAACGAGGGGGTCGATCCGCATCACATTGTTTTGGAAGTCACCGAATCGGCCGCGATGACCAATGTCGCCGAGGCACTGGAGAATCTGGCGCGGTTACGCATGCGCGGCTTCGGCTTGTCCATCGATGATTACGGCACCGGATTTTCCAGCATGCAGCAATTGACGCGCGTACCGTTCACCGAACTCAAGATAGACAAGTCGTTTGTGGCCGACAGTGCCAACAACCATGCTTTGCGTGTCATCGTCGAATCGAGTATCGACATGGCACACCGGCTGAATGTGAAGAGTGTGGCCGAGGGTGTGGAGAAGCAGGAAGAGTGGGATATGTTGAACGAGATGAACTGCGATGTGGCGCAGGGTTATCTGATCGCCAAGCCGATGGATTGCGCCGCGTTCTTCGATTTTTGCGACCAGTATCAGCAGGGGCAAAACACCGCGATTCCCGCCATCACGCGCGACAGACTGAATGTGTGAGGCGGAGTTTGTGACCCGTGGTGGCGCGCGTCGCAGCCTGTCCCGATGCAACAGCGGCGATGAATGGAGTTGGCAATGAGCCTGGCCGAACAATCGAGATTTACCCAATTGAAGATCACCGGGCGGCTGCCCACGCCCAAGGGTGTGGCACTGGAGGTAATCAATCTTACGCAGCGGGAAAACGCGCCTAATCACGAGATCGTTCGTCTGATCAACACCGATGCCGCGCTGAGCCTGCGCGTCATCAAGGCGGCGAACGTGTTGCTGGGCTATATCTCCAGACCGGTTGCGACGGTTGACGATGCGGTGACGGTATTGGGCGCGCGCGCCTTGCGCCAGTTGGTGCTGGGTCTCGCCCTGATACTGGATTACCGCCACGGTCCGTGCAAACAATTCGACTATGGCCGATTCTGGGTGCATTCCCTGTTGACCGCGATCGCCGCGCGCCATCTGGCGAGGCGGTTGCGCATATTGACCCCGGACGAGATATTCACGGTGGGCCTGTTGGGGGATATCGGGCGATTGGCGTTGGCAACGGTGTACGCGGAAGACTATGGCGCGTTGCTCGTGCAGTCTGCGGGCAGCAGCTGGGTCGAATTGCAACAGCGCGAGTCCGAGCAATTCGGCTTCGACGAGAGAGAGTTGAGCGAGGCCATCCTTGCCGATATTCACTTCCCGGGTATTTTTCAAACATTGGTCCGCGAATACCGGCAGCCCGAGACCAGCCAAGCGATCCATGGGTCGCGCGAGTGGCAGCTGTTGTATCTGTTGCATACCGCGTCGCTGCTGGCAGATGTGTGTATGGCCAGCCGGGCAGAGCGCGGCAAACTGGTGTCCCGGCTCAGATTCCAGGCGGTGCGGCTGGGGGTGGAGGCGGACGCCCTCGCCGAAGTCGGCGATGCCTGTCTGCGCGATTGGCCGGACTGGTCGGCGTTGTTGGGCATGGAACCGCTGGAAATTCTGCCGTTTGACGAGTTGCTGCTGGAGGGGGATGGCGTTGCCGAGGTCAGTGCGGCAGCACAACACGATGATTCGATGCCGGCCACGCATCCGCTGCGCGTGCTGCTGGTGGAAGATGATCGCGTCATGTCGGCGTTGCTGGAGTCGCTGTTGAGTCGCGCCGGGCACACCGTGTCCTGCGCGCGCAACGGTGTGGAGGCACTGGCGATGATCGCGCAACACAGGCCCCAGCTCATCATCGCGGATTGGGTGATGCCGGAAATGGATGGCATCAGTTTGTGCCGCACGCTGCGTGAAACTGCCGGGTGGCAGGATGTGTATTTCATCGTCATGGGCGCGCAGGACGATACGGACAAGCAGGTGGAGGCATTTGCGGCGGGTGTCGATGACTATCTGGTCAAGCCGCTCAACACCCGGATCTTGTTCGCGCGCCTGTGCGCAGCCATGCGGGTGGTGAAATTGCAGGAAGCGTTGCAACAGCGCGCAGCGCGGAATCTGTAGGCTGAAAAACAATACGAACGAAGCCGGATGATCATGTCGTCGTCATCTCTCGACCGAATGAAAAAATATTTTCAAATTACCCTAAAGTTTTTCCAAAGACTGCCGATAACGGGATACAAGTGAGCCGCAATGCCATATCGCATAAAGGTTTCCTGCCTCCCCACCTTCCTGTTCAAGTGATGGTGGCATACCCTATGGCGGCCTGTTTGTAGGCGCGATTCCTACGCGCGTATTCCGTATCCTTTACGAAAAAATCAGCCGAATTCGGATATTTTTTTCCCTTCCATGTCCGCATGATGCGAGCGTCGAAATCAGACACGTTCTTAACGGAATGACAAGGAGCTAAAAATGAACACGATGCAATTGCAGGATGGTATTCGCGACATCAACTTGAACTATTTGATGCTGGCGCAACAGATGATCAAGCAAGACCGGGCGGCGGCGATTTTCCGTCTGGGTATCAGCCAGGACATGGTCGATATGCTGTCGAATCTTTCGCCCGCGCAAGTCATCAAAATGGCGGTATCCAATATGCTGCTGTGCCGCTTCCGCTTCGATGAACAGCTGATGCTCAATATGGTCACCGACTACAACAAGGACAGGTTGATGTCCAAGGCGCACACCGCGATCCTGATGTCGGCGCAACCCGTCGCAGAACTCGCCTGAGTGTTGCAGCATGGCCGTTAAGAGTGTGGTGGCAGAAGCGCAGCAAGTGCGCATCGCGATCGAGCTGATCGAGCTGGGCGCGCGCCTGCAACTGATCCAGGCGGAAACCATACTGAGCCGCGAGCGTTTGCTCAAACTCTACAAAGAGATCAAAGGCGAATCGCCATCCAAAGGGATGCTGCCGTATTCGACGGACTGGTTCATCAGCTGGCAGCCGAACATACACGCCTCCCTGTTCATGGATATTTACCAGTTCCTGCTGAAAAATGCCGGTGTCAGCGGTGTCCATGCGTTGATCACGGGCTATCGTCTATATCTGGATCAGATCCAGGGTATCGAGGGTGGCGAGCCGGTGCTGAGCATTACGCGCGCCTGGTTCCTGATCCGCTTCTTCGATGCCGGGATGTTGCAACTGATCCCCTGCAAAACCTGCGGTGGGCATTTCGTCAGTCATGTGGATGATCTGCATGACCACTATGTGTGCGGCATCTGTCATCCGCCCGCCCGCGCCGGAAAGACGCGTGCTGCCAAGCTGGTTGCCGCATGACCAACCGTATTCGGGCGGTTGTCGCAACACACGCTAAACTTTTTCGAAGATTTGCCGTTAAGCCTATTGCGTGTTGCAGTAAAAGCGGGAAAACCAACGGGTCGTTCTGGACGGGTGACAGGATGAGTCCTGGAATCTGGACATCAAGAAATAGCAAGGGAGCGCGGGCATGTTAGTGATCGTTGGGTATGTGGTGGTGCTGGGCTCGGTATTTGGCGGCTTCGCGATGGCGGGCGGACACCTGGGTGCATTGTGGCAACCGCTGGAGTTGTTGATGATAGGCGGCGGCGCGGGTGGCGCGTTCTTTGTCGGCAACAACATGAAATCAATCAAGGCGACCTTCAAGGATCTGCCGACTCTGCTCAAAGGCTCTAAATACAACAAGGCAAGTTACATGGAGCTGATGGCGCTGCTGTATGAGCTGCTCGGCAAAGTGCGCAAGGAAGGTCTGATGTCCATCGAGGGCGATGTCGAAAAGCCCGATGAAAGCCCGATCTTTTCCAAATACCCCAAAGTCGTCGGCGACCATCATGTGGTCGAATTCATGACCGACTATTTGCGCATCATGGTCAGCGGCAACCTGAATGCGATGGAAATCGAAAACCTCATGGAAGTGGAAATCGAGACGCATCATCACGAGGCGATGGTGTCATCCCACGTGCTGGCCAAGCTGGCCGACGGGATGCCGGCGTTCGGTATCGTCGCGGCGGTGATGGGCGTGGTGCATACCATGGAATCGGTGGGCGTGCCGCCCGCCGAGCTGGGCATGCTGATCGCGCACGCGCTGGTGGGGACCTTCCTCGGTATCTTGCTGGCTTACGGCTTCGTTGGCCCGCTGGCCGCGCTGCTGGAGCAGAAAGCGGAAGAAAACACCAAAATGTTCCAGACCATCAAGGTGACGTTGCTGGCGAATCTCAATGGCTACGCGCCGGCGATGGCGGTCGAGTTCGGGCGCAAGGTATTGAACTCCACCGAGCGTCCCGGTTTTGCGGAGCTGGAAGAGCATGTCAAACAAAAACGTTAAGGCAGGATTCAGGATTCAGGATTCAGGATTCAGGATTCAGGATTCAGGATTCAGGATTCAGGATTCAGGATTCAGGATTCAGGATTCAGGATTCAGGAT
>JABEVG010000019.1 GCA_013044075.1 Gallionella sp. | reverse complement strand
GGGGGTTCGAGTCCCCCCCCCGGCACCACACAAATTTATTTGGTTAGTGTCAACCAAATAAATCAAGGAAGCGTTAATGCAAGCGACACGTAGTGTCATGAACGTTTAATAAACTACTGGAAATGGAGTTCACAATGAGCAAACTTTTGTCCGCACTGATCGCCGCTGTATTCGCTACTGTTACTTTCTCTGCTGTTGCTGCTGATGCGGCTCCAGCTAAGGCTCCTGAAGCCGCTGCAGCTAAAGCTGCTCCAGCTGCTGAAGAAAAGAAAGAAGCCAAACCAGCTAAGCACCACGCTAAAAAGCACGCCAAGAAGCACAAAAAGGCTGCTGCTGACGCTGCTGCCAAGTAATCTGGCGCAGGCTAAAAAAAGGCAGGGGCGACCCTGCCTTTTTTTATTTCTGGAAGAAACATGATGGTCTGGAAACCCAATGTCACCGTCGCTGCTGTCGTCGTGCAGGATGGAAAATTCCTACTGGTTGAAGAAGAGACCGGTCTGGGTGCGCGCTTCAACCAACCCGCAGGACACCTGGAAGCCGGGGAATCGCTGCTCGCCGCCGTGGTGCGCGAGACACTGGAGGAATCGGCCTACCATTTCACGCCCACGCATCTCGTCGGTATCTATCGCTGGCATGCCGTCGAATCCCACACCACGTATTTGCGTTTCGCTTTCACCGGCGATATTACCGGACACGAAGCCGATCGGGCATTAGATACCGGCATCCTGCAAGCCGTATGGCTGACTTCCGATGAGATTCGCGCCAGCAAAACGCGTCATCGCAGCCCGCTGGTCCTGCGCTGCATGGAAGACCACCTCGCGGGTAAACGCTACCCGCTCGACCTGCTGGTGCACTATGAGTAACGAGCACGCTCGTTTCCCCTATCTAACTTTCCCCCGCGAGCGGGAGAAAGGACAAACGTGAAAATCAATTCTAAATCTCGCATCGTGGTCGGCATGTCCGGCGGGGTCGATTCTTCGGTCACGGCTTTGTTGCTCAAGCAGCAAGGCTATGACGTGGTCGGTCTGTTCATGAAGAATTGGGAAGACGACGACAACGACGAGTACTGCTCGTCGCGTCAGGACCTGCTCGATGCCGTGTCGGTCGCAGACAGCATAGGCATCCCCATCGAGGCGGTGAACTTCTCCAAAGAATACAAAGACCGTGTGTTCAGTTATTTCCTGCGCGAATACCAAGCGGGACGCACCCCCAATCCCGACATCCTGTGCAACGCCGAAATCAAATTCAAAGCCTTTCTTGACCACGCCATCGCGCTGGGCGCGGACACCATCGCCACCGGGCATTATGCGCAAGTGCGCGAGGCGGATGGCCTGTTCCAGCTGCTCAAGGCCACCGATGCCAGCAAGGACCAAAGCTATTTTCTGCATAGACTGAACCAGGCGCAGCTTTCCCGCGCCATGTTTCCGCTGGGCAATCTGTTGAAGTCGGAAGTACGACGCATCGCTGAGCAGCACGGCCTGTCCAATCATGCGAAAAAAGACAGCACCGGTATCTGCTTCATCGGCGAGCGTCCGTTCCGCGAATTCCTCAATCGCTATCTGCCCACCCAACCCGGCGAGATGCGCACGCCCGAAGGAGTAGTGGTCGGCACACACATCGGGCTGAGTTTTTATACGCTGGGACAACGCCAGGGGCTGGGCATAGGCGGGGCAAAAGCATCGTCCGGCGAACCCTGGTTCGTGGCGCGTAAAGACATGCACCACAACCGTTTGATCGTCGTGCAGGGCCACGACCATCCGGCCCTGCTCTCGCCCCGTCTAAGCGCGCTGGACAGCCACTGGATCAGCGGGACTGCGCCACAGTTGCACCATCCCTACGGCGCAAAAACCCGCTACCGCCAGGCCGATGCAGCCTGCCATTTCACCGAGCTTGACGGCGAGAAATGCACCCTCGCATTCACCGAGGCACAGTGGGCGGTCACGCCGGGGCAATCGGTCGTCGTTTACGATGGCGAGGTATGTCTGGGTGGCGCGATCATCGAAGGAGGCCTTAAATAATCTACTGCGCGACTCGATAGCTGCGTTGCAACGGTACTCGCTCCTCGCCTACCTGTTCGGTATGTCTCGCCCGCTGCGCTCCGTGCGCCTTGCTCTCAAGCCGCTCGCTACGATTCTTAAAGACCTCCTGAAGAACCATCCTGAATCGCGTAAAATACCCGGCACAGTCGTTGTTAAATCACCCCATTTTTCAGTTCGGAATACGCCATGACCACACTCACCCAGCTCACCGCCCTGTCCCCGCTCGATGGCCGCTACCACGGCAAAGTCGATGCCTTGCGCGCTTACTTCAGCGAGTTCGGGCTGATCCGTTTTCGCGTGCTCATCGAGATCGAATGGCTCAAAGCACTGAGTGCTCAAGCCGACATTCTGGAGATTGCGCCGTTCTCTGTTGCAACAATCGCCCGGCTTGACGCGCTGAATACGAATTTCTCCGAAGCGGATGCACAGGCCATCAAGACCATAGAGCGCACCACCAACCACGACGTGAAGGCGGTCGAATACTGGCTGCGCGAAAAACTGTCGGGTAGTCCAGAGACCGCGAAGGTGCTGGAATTCATCCATTTCGCCTGCACCTCGGAAGACATCAACAACCTGAGCCACGCGCTGATGCTCAAAGGCGCGCGCGAGATGGTGATGCTGCCCGCGTTGCAGGTGCTGATGGGGCGTTTGCAGAACCTCGCGCACCAACTCGCCGACCTGCCCATGCTGTGCCGCACCCACGGTCAGACCGCCACGCCCAGCACGCTGGGCAAGGAGATGGCCAACGTGCTGCATCGCTTGCAACGCGCCCACCATCGTCTGGCTGCGGTACAGATACTCGGCAAAATCAACGGTGCAGTGGGCAACTACAACGCGCATCTGGCAGCTTATCCCGATGTCGATTGGGCGGACTTCGCCGAGCGTTTCGTCACCGCGCGCGGCCTCACATTCAACCCCTACACCATCCAGATCGAACCGCACGATTACATGGCGGAATTGTTCGATGCATACGCGCGCATCAACACCATCCTGATCGATCTGAACCGCGACATTTGGAGCTACATCTCGCTGGGTTATTTCAAACAAAAAGTGGTCAAGGGCGAAGTGGGCTCATCGACCATGCCGCACAAAGTGAATCCCATCGACTTTGAAAATTCAGAAGGCAATCTGGGTTTGGCGAATGCGGTGTTGCGGCATCTTTCCGAGAAGCTGCCGGTGTCGCGCATGCAGCGCGACCTCACTGACTCGACCGTGCTGCGCAACATGGGCGTGGCATTGGGCTACACCTTGCTGGCGTATGAATCGTGCTTGAAGGGACTGAACAAACTCGAGGTGAACGAGCAGCGCGTGAGTGATGATCTGAATGCCAGCTGGGAAGTCATGGCGGAGCCTATCCAGACCGTGATGCGTCGTTACAACATAGAAAACGCCTATGACAAACTCAAAGAATTGACACGCGGCCAGAGCGGCATCAACCGCGCATCCCTGCAAGCCTTCATCAACACCCTGGAAATTCCCGAAGCCGAGAAGCAGCGTCTGCTGCAGCTCTCCCCCGACACCTACATCGGCAAAGCAGCTGAATTGGCAAAACGCATCTAGCGAGGCGCAGGCTCTTATCTACCGTCTGGCAAAGTAAAATCGATACCGCTCAAAAAGCGTTCGCCATCTGCCCTGCCTGAGTCGCGACTTCATCCACCCGGGCACGTATATCGTCGGCATCGGCCGGGTCGATCCCGAGTGACGACCACTCCAGTTCGGTAATCGCCTGTTCGTGGTGGAGCACACCGAACTCACCCAGCATTTTCTCCGCGACATTCACCAGACGAACCAGCGGCGGGACTTCCGGCACATCCGTTTCGCCGACACGATGATGGTCGCGTATCACCGCGATGATCTCCTCCGGAAGATTCCAGTGGCGCGCCAGCTCCGCACCGATCTCGGCATGCGTCATACCCAGCAGCGCGTATTCGATTTTGGGTGCCATGCGCCCGGATGCGTGTTGCAACTGCGTGTGCAGCACATCGCTGGCCTTCACGTCAAGGAAGCTGAGTGCCATGTAACCGATGTCGTGCATCAGACCCGCGAAAAACATCAGGTCATCCTGCGGCCGATTGCGCACCGGCATGGCACGGGCAATGGTAATCATCGCCATCGCAACGGCCATACTGTGCATCCAGATCTCGGTGGATTTAAGTTTGCCTTCCGGCACCTTGGCCAGGGTGGACGTTGCAGCGATGCCGATCGCTACCGACTTGACGCGGGTCATGCCCAGCAGCATCACCGCATCGGACAGGGAAATCACTTTGCGCGACGCGCCATATATCGGAGAATTTGCCAAACCAATAATCTTGGCCGAGATCTGCGGGTCCTGTTCAATCAACCTCAAAAACTCGGATTCCCCCTCGTCCGTGTCCAGCTGTAGCCCCAATAGTTTCTGCGCGATCGCGGGCATGGCGGGCAAGGTGTCCAGCCTGGCAAGGGCGAGTTTCAAATTGACTGACTGATCGTTGTTACCCATATTTTATTTTTCCCAACAATTATTCTTCGTTGTCACCGTGCAACAAATATTGCCTGTACAACTCCTCGCCCAAGGGCCGTTTGGCGGAGTGCCTGGCGAATTCGGCGATCTTCAAATCTTCGACGGCGACGTGTTGCACCAACCATTTATTGAGGAAGTACAGCAAGTCTTCGGGAAACTCTTTGTGATGACTGATCTTCGCCACCATCATATCAAACTGCATCATCAGCTCGGTGTGTATGAGCGCGTGCTCCCCCACTTCGGGATAATCTATCTCGTGCATCAGATTTTCTTCGCTGACAAAGTGAAATTCGGTGAACTTCTTCAGCTCGATGATAATCCAGCGTATCGTCTGGTCCGATTGTTTGGTTTTGATCGCCATATCCAGCTTGCGGCACAGCAACACCTGAATGCGGTGCTGCATATCGATCATATCGTTGCCCAACTCCAACTTTTTCTGCCAGTGTATATACATGAGCATCCCCTCCTCTCTCGCCGCAATGTTTTATCGGCACACCGGGGCAAAAATTTATATCCCCACGCAAACGATAACATTATTTCCACCCGAAAACTGAACAAGCCACTCGTCACGCAGCGGAATCAATCAGGCACACTGGGTTTTATGCCTGCGTAGCCCCGCTAATTCTCCTCTAATTCTTGCGCATTATCATGGCCGTCACATGAATGCTCGCGCGCAGGTTAAACCTGCGGGCGACCGCTGTGATACTTCACCTGCAAGACCGAGCTGATTACTGTCACGCATTCTAGAAACCATCCATAAGGAAAACGGCATGAACCCAACCACCGAACACACTTTGAGCAAAGTCCCCGAGCTTACGTTGATATTCTGGATTGTAAAAATCGCCGCGACCACCCTGGGCGAGACTGGCGGCGATGCCGTGTCCATGTCGATGGATCTGGGTTACCTGGTGGGGACGGCCATTTTTGCAATCATCTTTCTCATCGCTGTGGCGGCCCAGATCAAGGCCAAGGGTTTTCATCCCTTTCTGTACTGGACGACCATCATCGCCACCACCACGGTTGGAACCACACTGGCGGACTATGCCGACCGCTCGCTCGGAATCGGCTATGCGGGTGGCGCGTCACTGCTGTTCATCCTGTTGATGGCTTCTTTGGCCATCTGGCACCGGACGCTGGGTTCGGTTTCGGTTGCGAGCGTCAGCGCGCCCAAAGCCGAGATGTTCTATTGGGTGACGATCATGTTTTCCCAGACTCTGGGCACGGCATTGGGTGATTGGACAGCCGACACGGCAGGTCTGGGCTACGAGGGCGGTGCGATGATATTCGGTGCGCTGCTGTTGCTGGTTGTTGCGGCGTACTTCTGGACAAAGATATCGCACACCATACTGTTCTGGGCTGCGTTCATACTTACCCGCCCGCTGGGTGCGGTGGTGGGCGACTATCTGGACAAGCCGGTCGCAGCCGGCGGACTGGCACTGAGCCGCTACTCAGCGTCGCTGGTATTGCTCGTCTTCATCGTGGTCTGCATCCTGGCCTTTGAACATAAGGCGGCAAAAAAGGGGCACTGAGAGGCGAGCAAACTATCGTTCATATTTCGATACACAATGCTGCCGTGTCGGCGACCTGAACCGTTCAGCACATCGCATCCGGTCACTGCCTGTTATCTGGCTGTGGCGGGTAGTAGAATGAACCCGTTGTCGACGTTACTTAGAGACCATAGAGAGGTGAATGATGCGAGTAAATTCCAGTAATAAGACTCAAGCCATCCTGAACGTGATGGTGTGCGCGATGTGTCTCTTCGCCACAGTAGCGCAGGCGGAAACCATTTACCGCTCGATCGGTACGGACGGCGAGATCACCTACTCTGCGCAGCCGGTGCCCGGTGCACGCGAATCCACGGCACTCAAGATGGAGAGCTTGACACCTGAGCAACGCCGCGCCGGTCTGTTGCTGCGCCGTCAGGAGATCGGTATCGCTGCCGGGGTGGATGCGCAACTTCAGGCACGCGAGAACGAATGGAAGCTGGCCGACCGGGAGATCACTTCGGCACAACAGGCTCTCGCGGCGGCAGAAACTGCCCTGCAGAATGGGCGCACACCGCTGGGTGGCGAAAGACGCGCCGATGTCGGCGGAGGCACGAGACTGACTGAGGATTATTTTCTACGGCTGCGGAATCTGGAACTGCAAGTGGAACAGGCGAAAGCACGCCTGGATCAGGCCTACACGGCGCGCAACTCGCTCAAGTGAAACACTACATACCAGCCCCGACCCAACGACATGCGCATACTCCTGGTTGAAGACGACACGATGATCGCCGAAGCGGTGTCCGTCGCGCTCAAGGATGCCGCTTACAGCGTGGATTGGGTAAAAGATGGCACGGCCGCCAACAGTGTGCTTGAACAGGGCGAGCACCAGGCCGTACTGCTCGACCTGGGACTGCCCAAACGCGATGGCTTTGAAGTGTTGCGCCGCCTGAGACTGGATGGCAACAGGGTGCCGGTCATCATCATCACGGCGCGCGATGGCGTGGCGGATCGGATCAAGGGACTGGACTTCGGCGCGGACGATTATCTGGTCAAGCCCTTCGATGTCAACGAACTATTGGCGCGGTTGCGCGCGATCGTCCGCCGTCAGGGCGGGCAGGCCGCACCGCTGCTCAGCAACGGCAGAGTGAGCCTGGACCAGGCGACCCGCGAAGCGCGCTGCGGTGATGCGGTGGAACAATTAAGCGCGCGGGAGTTTTCTTTATTGCACGCGCTGCTGCTGCGCCCCGGCACGATACTCACCCGTGCCGAACTGGAAGAACGTATTTATGGCTGGAATGAAGAAGTGGAAAGCAATGCCGTGGATTTTCTAATCCACGGTGTGCGCAAGAAACTCGGCGCGAGTGCCATAAAAAATGTGCGGGGCGCGGGCTGGATGGTGGAGAAGTCGCTATGAAGCCGTCTCTGCAACGGCATCTTTCGCTGGTACTGGGAAGTGCCATCTTGTTTGCCGGTTTGCTGGCGACCCTCGCCTCCTTCCGCCTTGCCTATTCGGAAGCCAAAGAATTTCAGGACGACATGCTGCGCCAGATTGCCGCCATGTCGGCAGGCACAACCACAAACTCATCCGCGCCAGCCACGGCCGGTCAAGATCTGCCGGAAACCGCACTCACCGATCCCGAATCCCGCGTGACGATCCTTCATCTTCCTGTGGACACTCGCCCCGATTGGCTGGCCGGCGATGTGACTGCGGGCCTCCACACCGTGGATGCCGGAGCTGCACGCCTGCGGGTATTCGTGCGGGATGGGCCAGCCGGAACACGCACGGTTGTTTACCAGCCCACCGATGCGCGTGATGAGATCGCGATCGATAGCGCGTGGCGCACCTTGATTCCCCTGTTGCTTTTGCTCCCTGTACTGGCCTGGTTGATCGTGCGTATCATCCGGCGTGAACTTGCACCGATCACGCTGCTGGCCAAGCGTCTCGATGAGCAGCCGGCGGATCACCTGCAGCCGCTTGCCGACCATGACATCCCCCGTGAAATCGCCCCGTTCGTTCACGCCATCAACCGTCTGCTGGAGCGCGTCTCACATCTGGTGGCGGAACAGCGGCGTTTCATCGCCGATGCCGCGCATGAACTGCGCAGCCCGCTCACCGCCTTGTCGTTACAGGCGCAGAACCTGCGGCAAGCCGATACGCTGCAAGCCGCGCAAGCGCGGGTTGTTCCCCTGCAAGCCGGTATCGAACGCGCGCGACAACTCACGGAACAACTGCTGACGCTCGCCAGAACGCAGGCCGGAGAGGGTGACCAGGTACGGGTCGATGTCCCGGCGATGGCACTCACCTTAATCGCCGAGTATCTGCCCCTGGCCGAAGCCAAACACATCGACTTGGGACTCGATGAAATCGCGAGAATCGAGCTGCGCGCGCCGCCCGACAGCCTGCGGCTGATACTCAAGAACGCGCTGGAGAACGCCCTGAAATACACCCCCGACGGCGGGGTGGTGACACTGCGCCTGCTGTCCGAGGGCGATACCGCCGTGATCGAAGTCGTCGATAACGGGCCGGGTATTCCCGCCCCGGAACGCGAGCGTGTCTTCGATGCGTTCTACCGGATACCGGGTGCTGCCGGCTTGGGCAACGGACTCGGGCTGGCCATCGCACGCGAAGCGGCGGTTCGTGCCGGCGGGGTGGTGAGCCTGCATGACCGGGCAGCGGAACCCGGCACGATATTCCGCTACCGACAAAAACTCAGCGGGTAGTTTTGCAACGGGTGAGTGCCAATCCGGCAAGGCATGTGGCCTGGATAGCGTGTTACTCGCAAACGATACCCGCGCTCACTCGCCACGCCACTCTTGGAGATATTTTTCCAGCCAGAACAATCCCACCATGGTCTTGCTGTCATTGATCTTGCCTAACCGTATCCACTCTATCGCCTCACTCAGCGGCAGCTCGAACACTTCCAGGAACTCGCCGTCGTCCAGCTTGCGCTCCCGCAATGTCAGTCCGCGCGCCAGAAAATATTCCATGCGCTCGTCGGCATAGCCGATGCACGGCCAGGCGGTGGTGAGATGCGTCCATTCACGCGCCACATAGCCGGTCTCTTCCAGCAACTCGCGCTGCGCGCACAGCAGGATGTCTTCGCCGTGGTCTATTTTTCCCGCAGGCAGCTCGATGAACTCGCGCTGCGGCGGATAACGGTATTGCCGCTCCATCACCAGATTGCCGTTGTCGAGCAAGGCCAGTACCGCCACCGCACCGGGATGCTTGATATATTCGCGCGTGCTGGTCGCTCCGTCCGGCAGACGCACGCTGTCTTTATGCACTTGTATAAAACCGCCGTCATACATCAGCGCGGAATCCAGGCGCGTCTCTTTCAGATCCATTGTCGCTCCATGATTTTCTTCAGTTGTGCCGCCAGATGCTCCGGAGTCACAGATCAGACTCCGAAGCGATGGGGATATCAATAAATTTTTATCGGGGTAGTCAGCACGGTCGGTTGCTGCGTGGTAAATGTGCCGGTTATACCAGTGCCGGTTATGCCCGGAGTGATGGTGGTAACGGTGGCGGTAATCGGCCGCATAAAGAAGCTGGCACTGGTCTGCGGCGTATAGTTCAAGCTGATGCCCGCATCCTGCACCGTGCTGTCCACCACCACACTCTCGCGGACCTCGCCCGACTTGCTGCCCGATGCTTGTGTCGGGGCGGGGATCACGTTGAACAGCTTGGGATTGACCGGTTGCAGCAGCGGCATCCGCCCGTCCGCTGCGGCGTAACCCATCTGGTTCGGCAAGATAGCGATCGTGCCTTTTCCGTTCGTCATGGAGGTCTCGCCCGTATTCACTTTGTTGTAGGTGCCGGGCGGCGCGAGTGCCGCCGCATCGCTGCCCGCCACGACCACCAGAGTCTCGTGATCGGTGCCGCGTATACCTATCGTTGCCGAAGGCGTGGTGATGCGGTAGTTGCCCTTGTGCAGCTGGCCGATCAAACCGGTAATGGCGCGGAAGCCGCCTTTGAACAGCGAGAAGAAACCTTGTTCGCTGCCATCCTGCTGTCCGTTGAATTGGTAGCTGTCGATCTTGAGCTGGGTGTCGGGACGCATCGCGACCAGTCCGCCGTCGCTCATCTTGATCTGCGCCGAAGCGGCCGGCGCGGAGCTCAGGGTGTCGCCCTCGCTCACCGCATCACCCTTCTGTAGTACGTGCGACTGCCCCGCCGCACTGGTGAGTTGCACGACTCCGTTGACGAACTGCACATGCCCTGCGACAGCGGCATAAACGCCGCCGCCATAGCCAGCCAACATCCCCGCTGCCAGCAGACAGCACAGCACTCTGAGTAGATTTTTCATGGCAACCCTCCTTAGGCCAGGTTATTTGAAATCGCGCCGCAGCGTGAGCGAGAAATCGGCGAGATTGTAGCTATAGATGACGATGTTCGAACTGTTGCGCAGATACGTCAGCTGCGGGCGCACCGACCACAGCTTGTCCCAACGCCAGATCGATCCCAGCGTCAAATCGTATTGCCTGTCCGCGCGCTGCTGCAAAAAGAACGGGTTCAGTCTGCCGTAGTTGGCGGCCTGTCCTCCCGCATTGGCGAACAGCGTGGTGCGGTCGCCGTATGCGGTTTGCCCGCCGAAGCGCGCCCCGTTGAAAGTCGACGCGCCGTCGGTACGCCCGCCGGTGGGTGTGGCCGGCGTGATCAGATTGGAAACATCCTGTTGCGCGCCGTGGTACACGCTGGCCGTCACCGACGCGCGTCCGTCCGAGAAAGCGTGCAGCCAGCCCGTGCCGAGAACCTGCTGGTTAAAATCGTTGGGCTGCATGACGGGATCGGCGAACCGGTAACTCGTCACCTGGCCGAACACATTGAGCTGGTTGCTCGGACTCCATATATGCCGGTATTCGCCATCGATGCCGGCGACATTCCGGTTGCGCACATTGCCCAGTGTGTATTGCGCGGCCGACAGGCCCGCGCGGAAACGGTCGGCATCCGCGCCATACAGCACGCCGGTGCGGCCATTCACACCAAGTTCGTCGTAGGCCTTTTGCGATTGGTTGCCGCGCTGGCTCAGATCCGCTCCGGCATACACGCCCCAATCCGCATCCAGACTGTGGATGACCTCGCCGCCCGCCGCCGCCCGGTAGTAATTGTCGGCGATCTTGACATTGGTCGGATTGAGACTGGCGAGGACGTTGCCCGCGGAAGGAATGGCGATCTGCGCCTGATCGGTGGAATCATTGACGTTGGTGTCGCGCCCCATGGCACCTTCGATATAAGCACTGAAGTGTGTCGTCTGTTGTGCGGCTTGACGTGCTTCGATCTCATCCAGATATTTCCGGATCGTGGCACGCGCGGCCTCGGAAGGATTCTGGTTCAGGGTAACCTTGAATTCGCTTTGCGCGCGCGCCGTGTCGCCCAGTTGGTAGTAGGCACGCGC